>JAYWIP010000093.1:0-6678 GCA_039794465.1 Nitrospira sp. | reverse complement strand
CAAGACGCGCCGCTCCGCGATCGAGGCCGCAGCGAGCGAAGAGGCGAGGCATACTCTGCGCCGTATGTTGAGCCTCTGAGCGACGCGAGAACAAAGCTGGCGGACGTTTTCACCATCCTGCTACAAGCGGATGTACTGCTGGCCGGGAAGCTGGCGCACACGCCCGGACAATTCCAGAGACAGCAGGCTGGCAGCCACTTTGGCAGCACTCAGCCCCGTCGCTTCGATCACCATATCGACGGACCGCGCCTCATACGATAACGCCTCGTACACCGGACCGTCCTCGCTGCTCAACGGGGCATGCGGGAGTGCCGGCGCAACCTCGACGCGCAGCGCGCTCCGGAGCCGTGCGTCGATCTGAGGCAGAATGTCGTCGAGAATGTCTTGCGCCCGCTCAATCAAAATCGCCCCTTCTTTGATGAGACTGTTCGATCCCCGGCAGGCGTCTTCTTTCACGGAGCCCGGTACGGCAAATACCTCACGGCCCTGCTCCAACGCCAACTTGGCAGTGATCAGCGATCCACTGTCCTTTGCGGCTTCGCTCACGAGCACGCCCAACGAGAGCCCGCTGATAATGCGGTTCCTCCGTGGAAAGTGATGGCTCAGCGGAGACGAGCCGATCGGCAGCTCGGAGAGCACCGCGCCGTGCGCTTCGATGCTGCGCCGCAACGCCTGATGCTCCGGCGGATACGTCCGATCGATGCCGCATCCCAGCACCGCGATCGTGCGCCCCTTGCCCGCCAGCGCACCGCGGTGCGCCGCCGCATCGATGCCGCGCGCCAGACCGCTCACGACCGTCACGCCGGTGGCGGCAAGATCTTTGGCGATCTCTTCGGTCACGACCCGGCCGGACGGCGTCGCGCGCCGGCCTCCCACGATCGCCACCGCGACGTCGTCCTGAGCCGACAAGGTCCCGCTCACATACAGCAACGGAGGCGGGTCGGGAATGGTTCTGAGCCTTGCGGGATAGGACCGGTCGAAGACGGTGAGGACGCGGATCTTGAGATGCTCGGCGGTGCGGATTTGTTTCTCAATCTGGTGACGGGCAAGGGCCGGGAGGCCGCGCCGGATCGATTCGGCCAGCTCGCCACTGCACCCGGCCCGGATCAGATCATCCTGTTCCGCCGACAGCACGGCATCCGGCGAGCCGAACGCCTGCACCAGCTTGAGCAGCGTGCGGTCGCCCACACCGTCAATCGCGTGCAGTGTCAGCCAGGAGACGAGCGAGGCTTGATCCATCACACTGTCGATTACATCACGACCAGATCGTACTGCTCGAGGTGCAACTGGCTATCCGGCATGATCACGATCTTGGCCGAAAACTCCTGTTCCAAGGTTTCCACCCCGTGGCGCTCTTCATCCTGCAGCAACTCGGCCACCGTCGGATGGGCTCCGACGACGATGCGGTGCTGGTCCTCGGACGGTTCGATGCGGCGGATCTCCCGGAAGATTTCATAGGCCACGGTGGTCGGGGACTTTGTATAGCCGCGTCCTTCGCAGTACCGGCAGGGTTCGGACAGCGAGCGCAGCAGGTCCTCGCGGACGCGCTCGCGCGAAATTTCGATCAATCCGAGATCCGAAATTCTGGAGATCCGCGTGCGCGCCTTGTCGGAGGCCATGGCATCCATCAGGGCATGGTAGACCTTGTCGCGGTTCTTCTCCCGCTCCATGTCGATAAAATCGACGATGATGATGCCGCCGATGCCCCGCAGTTTCAGCTGGTACGCGACTTCTTTGGCCGCCTCCAAATTGTTCCGGAGGATCGTCTCTTCCTGGTCCCGTTTCCCGACGAACCGGCCGGTATTGACGTCGATCACCGTCATCGCTTCCGTATGATCGATCACCAGATATCCGCCCGACTTGAGCCAGACCTTGCGGCTCATCGCCCGGGTAATCTCCTGCTCCACCCCCAAGTGGTCGAACAGCGACTCCTCCTTGTCGTAGAAATGGATCCGCGAGGTTTGTTCGGGGGAAAACCGCTGCACGAAATTACGAATGGCGTCGTATTCCTGCCGGGCATCGATCCAGAGCCGGTCCACTTTTTTGCTGAACAGGTCCCGCACCACGCGGAAGCTGAGGCTCAAGTCACTGTGCAGTAATGCCGGCGCGCCCAGCTGATCCCGCTTGGTCAGAATGTCCTGCCAGAGGACGTGCAGAAAGTCGACGTCGGACTTGAGTTCGTCCTCCTTGACGCCCTCGCTGACCGTCCGGACGATGTAGCCGAAGCCGGGACGGCGGACGCGCCGCATGACGTCCTTCAGCCTCGCCCGCTCCTCATCGCGCGGAATCCGCCTCGACACGCCGATATGTTCGACATTCGGCATGAACACCAGGTACCGGCCGGGCAAGGACACGTAGGTCGTGACCCGCGACCCTTTGGTGCCGATCGGTCCCTTCGAAATCTGGACCATCAGCTCTTGGCCTTCCGTTAAGAGCTGTTCGATCGGTTTTGCGCTCTGCCGTTTCGGACGAAGCACATCCGAGTCCTTGTCATCCTCCTCGGCCTCGACCAGCATATCCCCCGGCTCCGCATCCACCGAAAGATCGGACACGTGCATGAAGGCAGCCTTCTCCAGGCCGATATCCACAAATGCCGCCTGCATGCCGGGAAGAATCTTGGCGACCCGGCCTTTATAAATATTTCCGACATAGTCCTTGTGCTTGGCACGGTCGCCGAACAAATCGGTAACCACACTCCCATCAAGAACCGCCACGCGGGTTTCTTCCCGCGCGACCGTAATTGCAATCTCTGTCCCCATACCCACTCCTTGTGCTGGAGAGCCGCCGCATGAGGGACGCGGCGGACGCAGGCACCCGCCCGAGTCCTCCGCTGATCATCATTCCCTTCACCATCTCACCGGCTCTCGACAAATTCATACCGATCATCACCGACGCGCCGCCGAACGGCCGCGCGTCCACAGTGACACGTTCAATAGAACAAACTCAACCGTCTTCGTTTCACATTCAACAGCAATCCCAGCGACGCCATGGTCATAATCGTGGCGCTCCCGCCGTAACTCACCAGCGGCAAGGGGATGCCGACGATCGGGAACATCCCCGCCGTCATTCCGATATTCACCACGACACAGAAACAGAGCATCGAGACGATCCCCACTGCCAGCAATGCCCCCAACTGATCTTTCGCCTTGGACGCAATTTCCAGCGACAGCCAGATCAGGGCGACAAAAAGCGCCAGCAGCAGGAGGACGCCGAGAAAGCCCCACTCTTCCGCAAACACCGCAAAGACGAAGTCCGTATGGCCTTCCGGCAAAAACTTCAGCTGGCTTTGCGTGCCGCCGAACAGCCCCTTCCCGGTCAATTCGCCGGACCCGATCGCAATTTTCGACTGCAGCGCGTGATACCCTTTGCCTCCCGGATCATAGTCCGGATTGACGAACGCCATAATGCGCTGTCGCTGGTAATCATGCAAGGACCCCCACACCCCTTCCCACGCGAAGGGAAACAGCATGACGGAAAAGAGCAGCATGACCCCCAGCGCCTGAGACCGCACCCCGACCATGAGCAACATCGCGGCATAGACCGCGACGAAGCTCAGGCCGCTGCCCAGATCCGGCTGCTTCAGAATCAGCAGAAGTCCCGGCAACATTAACAAACCCGGCATGATCACACGCTGGAGCCACCCCACGCGCGGCGCTTTCGAATAGTAATGGGCCAATACGAGAATGAGCACGAGCTTGGCGAATTCGGAGGGTTGAAACGTAAAGGGTCCCAGCGCAATCCACCGTTGCGCGCCTTTACTCGCCCGCCCTTCGAACAGCACGAAGAGCAGCATCAGCAGCACGAGCGCGTAGGCGGGATAGGCCAGCCGCGCGAGACTGTGATAGTCCCAGACCCACATGACCAGGAAGGCCGCCGCCCCCAGGCCGATCCAGATCAGCTGCTTGAGATAATACGGCGCGATGCCGCCCTGCTGGTCGTGCGTCACGCTGTGAATCGAGAGCACGCCGAGGCCGAGGATGGCCAGGATGAGCCCCACATAGCGGAGGTCGAAATTGTCGAACCCGCGGGCCTCCGTCAACCGGTCGATCATAATGGCTCCGGGGCCCGTCGAGCCGGCTTTGCCATGGAGTCGTCAGCGGTCACGGCCGGCGCCGGCGACGTCAGCTTGATGTACGTCTCGATGAGTTCCTTCGCAAGCGGAGCCGCCGCGGCTCCTCCATGGCCCATGTGCTCGGCCAGCACCGCGACCGCAATCGTCGGGGATTCGACCGGCGCGAAAGCGACGAACCAGGCATGATCGCGGAACTTCTTGGGGATATTTTCTTCCGGTCCCGTTCGGAGCGCCGCCACCTGCGCGGTGCCCGTCTTCCCGCCGATGGTCACGAGGGACGATTTCGCTCTGGTCGCCGTGCCTTTCGTCACGACCTCGGCCAGGGCTTCTTTCACGAGGCGAAAGGTCTCCGGCTTCGCCTTGACCTTGCCCCGCGGCACCGCCGGCAGTTCCTGCAAATTGCCGACCGTCCGGTCCATCACCGCGCGCACGAGCCGCGGCCGGTAATTCACTCCGTTGTTGGCGACCGTGCCGATCAAACTTGCCATTTGCAGCGGCGTGACCGTCACATACCCTTGTCCGATCGCCGCCGAAATGGTTTCACCGGGTAACCATGGCGCGTTTTTCGCCTTTTCCTTCCAGGCGGTGGACGGCATGATCCCCGTTCGCTCGGACGGCAGTTCCACCCCCGTGCTTTGCCCGAGTCCGAACTCCTTGCCGTACTCGGCCATCGTATCGATGCCCATCCGTTGTCCGACCGTATAGAAATACACGTCGCACGAATGAACCAGCGCATCGTGCAGCGCCACGGCGCCATGTCCGCTCGCTTTCCAGTCATGGTAGAGCCGGTTGCCGAACTGGTACCCGCCGGTGCACGACACGGTGCTGGACGGCGCCATCGTTTTCGTTTCCAGCGCGGCAACCGCCATGGGCACCTTAAAGGTGGAGCCGGGAGGATACTGTCCTTGAGAGGCGCGATTGTTCAAGGGACGGCCTTCGTCCTGCACGATCTCGACCCATTGCTTGGGCGTGAGTTCCCGCGAGAGGACGTTCGGATCGAATCCCGGCCGGCTGGCCATGGCCAGAATATCGCCGTTGGTCGGATCCAACGCCACGATGGCGCCGTACTCCGGGCCCAGCAAATCCTCCGCCACCTTCTGCAGTCGCACATCGATCGTGAGATACAGGTCGTTCCCGGCCTGCGGCTGCTCAACGACGACCTCCTGTTTTTCGTTGCCATGGGCATCCACTTCGACATGTTTTTGGCCGGCCTGGCCGCGCACATGGCGGTCGAAGGATTTTTCCACCCCATATTGGCCGACCACGCTGCCCTGGTGGAGACCGGAAAACTCCGGCTTCTCCAATTGCTCGGCGGAGACTTCCCCGACATAGCCCAGGAGATGGGCCGCTATGACTCCGCCGGGGTAGTTCCGCTGCGACTCCACCTGGACCATGACACCGGGAAGCTCCAGACGGTGGGATTCGATCAGCACGGCATCGCGCAAGGTCATGCGATCCTTCACCTTGCGCGGCAGCAACTTGCCGCCTTTGGCCGTCAGTTTTTTCCTGATGAGCGCCGGGTCCAGGCCGAGCAGCTCGGACAGTCGTCCGATCAACAGCTCACGATCCTTCACCTCTTCCAAGGTCACATAGAGGCTGAAGCTCGGCACATTGTTCGCCAGGAGCACACCGTGACGGTCATAGATCAGCCCTCGGGCCGGTTCGAGCAGGACCTGCCTGGTCCGGTTGTTTTCCGAGAGATCCCGATAGTAGGGCCCCTCCCGGACTTGCAAATGCCAGAGGCGCAGGCCGAGGAGGGCCACCACGAGCAGGAGTCCCACGCGGAGAATCATGAGCCGGCGATGGAAATCGCCGAATTCGGTTTCTGCGTAATTCCCCGCCGCCATCCGATGACCTACGTCCGGTATTCCGACACAAACCGTTCCATGTTCAGACGGCTCCACGCCAGCCAATAGAGCGCGCCGCCCACTGCGCCGTCGAGTACCGCCTGGGGCAGCACCACCGTCTTGAGCGCCCACCACAAGTCCTGCTGCTCGTTGAGTGTCAACACCAACGCAGTGAGCAGTCCGGACACACAGGAGGCGGTGAGGAGTCCCAGCACCAGCACACCCGGGGATACATACACAATATGGCGGCCGGCGACACCCGCGATGTATCCGACGGTTCCCTTCGTGACCATGCCGGCGGTCAGATCGGCCGCGGAAAAGAGACCCATGACCCAGCCCACGGCCAGCCCAACCAGCAGCCCTTCAAGTTCACCGCCGAAGAGGCCCGCCAGGCACACCACAATCAATCCAAGATCCGGCGTCACTCCCCAGACAGCCGTATGCGGCAAGAGCACCGATTGCACCGGAATCAGCCCGGCGATAAGCCCTGCCATCACCAGCGTCTTCATGGCTTGCGCTTGACCTTCGGATTGCCGGAACGCTCGCTTTCAGTCTGGAGATTGGGAGACTGAATCACCAGCACTTCTTCCACCCGGCTCATATCGACTTCCGGCGTCAACTCGGCGGACTGGAACAACGCGCCTTCCGCTTTGTCGATCCGTGCGATCGTCCCGATGGACAAGCCGCGGGGAAATCCCCCGACCAGTCCGGACGTCACCACCCGATCGCCCGGCCGCGCCGTCGACAGCAAGGGAATAT
>JAYWIP010000092.1:0-17829 GCA_039794465.1 Nitrospira sp. | reverse complement strand
ATTGGGTGCTCGGTCATCCTCCCATCGCCATGTATATGCGGATCGTGTCCCCACAAAAAACACTTGTCGAGGTGAATCCCCTTATTCCTGGATGGAGGCGGGAATATGTGGAAGGGGTGGGTACCTCATGGGCGCTCTTTGGCGGGTTGATCGGGATGGATGCCCAACCGGATGGCACACACAAACTGCGATTGCTCTGGGCGTTTCAGCTATAGGCTGGACGGATTTCGTCTGGGAAGGGCCATCGGATTCCAGAGCAGGCCGGACGTGCTGACTTCCCGGCCAAACTGCGATGTCGTGGATACATCTCACACGAGAAGAAGAGTCTAGCGAAATAGACATCCGCTGAGGTGAGAATTCGCCGCAATTCTCCTCAGGATCAATGTATCGAATGAGGTGGAATGCCACAATGAAACCTGCCGGCGTTCTGCTTGGCAATCACATGAGGAACGAAACCGCCTATTCTCTCAACCAGTTCACGGATCCTGATTCTCCACGAAAGAGGCCTGGTCTTTGCTTTCCTTACCCTTTGGAGCTGTACCACGAGAACAGCGCCTAAGGAGTGCGCAAACCTCTGTCCAGAACAACTGCACTTCTCATGGTGCCGTTCGAGTGAGAAGCCATCACACCATACAAGGAGAGTACTCATGAAACCTAGACTCACCTTCACACTGTCGCTCCTCGCCCTCATCCTGGCCCCAGTGCTCGCGCACGCGCAAGTCAACTTTCCAAAGAACAGTTACTACGTCGGGATGGGTGACAGCGTCGCTGCCGGAGAAGGGGCGATGCCTGTCACGAATGGTTACGTCTATCGGCTGTACGACGAAGGCGTATTCGGCAAGAAGCAGGAGATGGACTTCGCCAACATTGGGGTGCGTGGCGGCAGAAGCTGGGATCTGCGCGATCATCAGGTGTCTCAGGTGCTCTGTGCCGAACCGGAGCAGCGGCCGACTGTCGTCACCATTACTGCGGGGGCCAACGACTTTTTCCGGGATCTTCTGGAAGGTCTTTGTACCGATCTTTCTTGTATGCCAAGCATTACGTTGCGCGTGGCTCAGGCTGTCGCTTTGTTGCTCAATAATGGCGGTCACCCTAATCTTCTTCTTGGGGCCACGCCCGTGCTCGATCCTGTCACAGGAGACCCGTGCCGGGCGCTGACGCGTAGCCGAGAAAATACACCAATGAACGTCACTATCTTGGTGTCGAACTACTATAGCCTTCCGCATCCAGTCCCACAGTTAGCTGCGTTCTTTGATTTAGCCGTGCGAGTCTACGATCAGGAGCTTCGCGCCCGGATAGGGCAGATTCAAGTACCGGCCGGCTCCAGAGTCGCGGTCGTCGATCTGTACACACCGTCTCTGGGGCGGCAGGGACTGGTGACGATCCAGCGGAGGCTGGGGTATACGGGACCTTTCGATTTCGATTTCCATCCGACCAACCTGGGTCACGCCTTCATCGCCGGTGAGTTCAAGAAGGCCTGGAATAGCCTGCCGTAGGGCTCCGGGTCCTTCAGTGTATTGCACGTTCGGCACGTTGCGGGATTGACGATAGGATGTCTCGAACGATGGGGTTCGGGGAGCCATAGTTTGCTGGCTCACTCGAACCTCAGTTTGCCGTGCGCTGCCCACGCAGGGCTGCGCCCTACCTGACAGACAGACCGGACCCCTGTTTGGATGACATTGCCCTCTTCGGAATCGTCGCGGCGTATCTGGCGTGAACGGGGGCGGCGGTTCAGATCGAAACCCTTCCCGATGGTTCTTCACTTCTCTGCCATTCGACCGAAACGCTTGTGTCATCCAGCCAACCATGCTAGGGTGACGATCGATCGCGTAAGACCTTCCGGTTCGGAGGCGGCAGTCCTCCGAGTCACACCGAGTCTGACGCGATTTGTTTTGTGCCTCACGCCATCGTTCTGCATCTGCTGAGTACACCCCGACGGCCCTTCGGGCCTTCGCTCGCATGACAGCCCGACAGAGTCGTGTGGTTTCTTGTTTAACTTCTCAAGAGGTGCATCCTTGTTTCATGAATTTGCGTCAACCGTTCACTCGCTTCTCCGCGCCGCCGCGGGAAGCCTCTATCACAGCGTCATCGTCGCCTTGAGTGCCGTGATTGCGTTCCTCCTCCCAGCGGGCGCCAACCAGTTCCTGGCGTTTTGGTCCCGTGTGGAGCACGACAAGCTCTCGCTCATCACCGTCGAAATACTCGTCGCTGTGCTCCTCATCGCCGGTTTCAGGTATGTCCACCGCAGCCTGCGCGACCGGACCCTCGCAGCAGCCGCCGCCGGTGCCGGGCTCGTCTCCTATTTCCCCCGGCGTACGAAGACTGCACAGCGGGGCATCAAACGGCTCAAGGAAGAACAGGGCACCGCCCGCACCATTATGGTGATCGGCTCGAGCGGCTACAGCACCTTCGTCGATCAAGTCGGCGACCTGTCCTCCGTCCTCGACAAGTGCCTCGGCGCGAACATCCTCCTGGTCAATCCCTACAGTCAGGACGCCAGCGCACGCATCGAAGCCATGAATCATCCCGAACATGGCCTCGCCGCCTTCCGGGAAGAAGTCCGGCAAAGCATCGCCTTGCTCAAGCGGCTCAAAGCCATGGGCAAAGCCGTCAGACTCAAGCTCTATGCGGACCCGCCGTTGGTCAAAATGGTCATCCTCGGCGATTATCTCTGGCTCCAGCATTACCATGCCGATCTGGATGTCCAGACTCTCCCGGAGTATGTCCTGCGGCGCAACCGCCAGGACCACGGCCTCTACACGCTCTACACCCACTACTTTCAGCAGCGGTGGGAAAGCGCCGACATTCCCGAATATGATCTCGACACCGACGACCTCGTCTATCGGAACCGAGCCGGCAGCGAACTCCTTCGAGAGCGGTTCGAAAGCGACGCACGCGAAGAAATCGGAGTCTACGCCGAAGTGGCGCTATAAAAAGGATAAGGAGAAGCGGGGGTGAGGCTGGACGAAGCGGGCTATTGACGGGAGTGATGTCAGAAAAGACTCCCGGTACATTTTCAGATTCACACCGCGGATCATTCCCTGAACAATCGCACCACCACCTTTTGCCCTTTGATCCTCGCCCGCCCCAACCCATCGATGATCTTCGCCGCCATCGCTTCCGGTACTTCGACGAGTGAAAACCGGTCGAGGACTTCGATGCCGCCGAGGGCATTGGAATTGATCTTCGCTTCGTTGGCAATCGCGCCGACGAGATCGCCGGGCCTAATGCCGGCGGACCACCCGGCTCCGATATAGATCCGCGCCATTCCCGCCATCGGGCCGCCGCGACCAGGCCTGCCCTGCGACGGTCGGTTGCCAGGTCTACTCGGATAGGTCCCGCGATCGCGGTCCCCTGGCCGGCCTATAGGCCGCTGCATGGTCCGATGGAACTCCGGTTGCCTCACCGGGACGGTGGGAATGTCTTGCTCGACCCGCTCTCCGCCCTGCGCGCGAAAGACGAGTTTCATTGCGGCGGCGGCGATCGTGATCGGATCGCTGGATGCGGCCAGCGCCTCGACGACTCCTCGAAAGCCGTCGACGTCCTCCGCCTGCATCGCCTCCTGCACGGCGGCTCTGGTCCGCTCGAGCCGTTTGGCCAGCAGATCGGCCACCGACGGAACAGGCGCCACCGTCACTTTTGCTTTGGTGAGCTGTTCGATGGTGCGGAGCAAACGCTCCTCGCGCGGATCGAGAATCGTAATGGCCGCGCCTTCACGACCGGCCCGGCCGGTTCGGCCTATGCGATGGACGTAGACCTCCGCCGACGAGGGCAGATCGTAATTGATGACGTGCGAGACGCTGGGGATGTCCAAGCCGCGGGCGGCCACGTCGGTGGCGACGAGCAGTTCGGTTTGTCCCGTGCGGAAGGCCTGCATGACGCGATCGCGTTGGGGCTGGCTCATGCCGCCGTGAATCGCCTCGGCCCGGTGGCCCCGGCCGTTGAGCATGGCCGTGACCTCGTCGACTTCCACGCGTGTGCGGCAAAACACCAGGGCGGACTTCGGGCCGGCCATGTCCAGGACGCGCGCGAGAACGGCGCCACGATGAGGCCTGGCGACGACATAGGCCGTCTGTTGGACACGCGGGGCAGTCCCGGCTTTGACCGGCTCTTTGGCAATGGCGATTTCGACCGGCTGTTTGAGATGCCGATGCGCGATCGACTTGATACGCGGCGGCATGGTCGCGGAAAAGAGGGCCGTCTGTTTCGTGGCCGGCGTCTGTTCGAGAATCGCGTCGAGATCGTCGGCGAACCCCATGTCGAGCATCTCGTCGGCCTCGTCGAGCACGACGACCTGCACCTGCGCCAGCTTCAGGGTCTGGCGGCGAATATGATCGAGGGCGCGGCCCGGCGTGGCCACGACGACATCGACCCCGCGTCTGAGCGCCTGGAACTGGGGCCCGATGGCTTGACCTCCATACACGGCCAAGACACTCGTGCGGAGTTCCTTCCCGTATCGCTGCACCGCCTCGCTGACTTGGATGGCCAACTCGCGGGTCGGTACAAGAATCAAGGCAGCGGGGCGCACCTTCGCGCCCTGTGCGATGCGTTGCAGCAGCGGGAGCGAGAAGGCCGCGGTCTTACCGGTGCCGGTCGCCGCCTGGCCCAACACATCTTTCCCGGCCAGCAACGGCGGGATTGCCTCCCGCTGAATCGGGGTCGGCTCCTCATAGCCCAGTTGATCCAGTGTGGCGAGCAGCCTCGCCTCCAAGCCGAGGGAGGCAAAGCCGGGGGAAAAGCCATGCGCCGAGGGGACGATGGCCGATGGAGGCGCTTCAGATTTCATACGTAGTAGTGAACCTTTTCGTGATTCGTCTGTTCGGCAACCAATTGCCGGTCAGGATAAGGAATGGACTGCATTCTACGTGTTCGAGGTGGCCCGGGTCTATCCCACCGCCTATTCAGCTGGGCTCGTGCCGTTATTGCCACAGATCCTCACCGTGACTTGTAGCGGAGTTCCCCAATCCGCCCGGCGGCTCTTTCTCTCGTCCTGCTAACCATCTGAGATATCGCTCAACTGCCTGGCTGCCGAGCGGTCGTGTCCTGGCGTCGGCCTTGCTCATGACTCAGAGTAAGTCGGGTCATGTATGGACAGGTGAAGAGATCAGAAGCTGCGCGTATGCGCATGAGTTGAAAGGAGGCACGTCATGTCCGTAGCTAAGATTATCGAGATCAGCGCCGAATCGCCCAGAAGTTTTGAGGACGCGATCGGAGAAGGGATCAGCCGTGCCTCCAAGACCCTCCACGGGATTAAGTCTGCGTGGGTGGCAGAGCAACATGTCGTAGTCGAGAACGGCAAGGTCGCCTTGTACCGCGTGGACCTCAAGATCACGTTCGTCATGGATTGACGGGCGGCGGCGTTGTTGACAAACGTCTGTTACGTCGCCGGGTGCGTGCTGGTTGCCTGCACCGTCGCTGTCGCTGCGCCACCGGATGGTTCAGAGTCTCCGACCGATGCGGTACGAGGGACGGTCGACCATGTGCTGCGCATCCTCGACGATCCTGCGCTCAAAGCCCCGGCCAAACATCTGCCGCGTCGTCGTATGCTGGAAGAGGTGATTGCGACGCGTTTCGACTATGCCGAAATGTCGAAACGGGCATTGGCGGCCTACTGGGTTCCGCTCACACCTGCCGAGCGGACGGAGTTCGTCGCGCTCTTCAAGAGTTTCCTCTCGGACACCTATGCCGACAAGATCGAAGGCTATCGCGGACAACAAATCGTGTATCTATCTGAACGAATTGAAGGATCGTATGCAGAGGTCCGGACCGAATTGCGGTCGGAGAAAACAACCATTCCGTTGGATTATCGCCTTATCGTGAAAGAAGGTCGGTGGCATGCGTATGACATTGTTGCGGACGGCGTCAGTCTGGTGAAGAATTACCGGAGTCAGTTTTACACAGTCATTCGCGACAGGTCCTATCAGGAGCTGGTGAGGACATTGCGCGAACGAACTCTGGAGGAAGAGACAAGAAAGAAACGATGACGAAATTCCCGAGGGCCATTCTTCTGAGGAGTCCCCGACTATGCCTTATGGAGATCGCTGTCGCCCGTGAAAGAGTCCGATGATGTAGTACGTGGCCATGACGGAGTGACGGTTCGGCTGAGCCGCATATCGACCACGGAGGAATCTGCTCATGATCACATCAATTGCCTTCACGGTCTATCCGGTCTCGAACATGGAACGGGCGCGAGCGTTCTACGAACATGTGCTCGGCTTGCACATGAGCTATAACTATCGCGATGTGTGGGTGGAATACGAGATCGGGGGCTCCACGTTCGCCATCACGACGACCGAGATGGGTCATGCACCCGGTGCAAAAGGAGCGGTGGTGGCGTTCGAGGTGTCGGACCTGGAGGCGTATGTCCACAAGATGAAGGAGCGCGCGGTGTCGTTCGTCACGGAGGCATTTGACACACCGGTCTGCCGGATGGCGGTGATCGAAGATCCGGACGGGAATCACATCACGATCCACAAGCGCCATGCCTGAGGATTTCAGCAGACCCCATACGCGCCCCGCGTCAACGCTTTGCAGAAGGACTTCATGCGGCTGAAAGCCAGTTGGACTTCGCGCTGGATCTGCGGGCGTACGGCCGCCAGCGTTATCCCGCTTGCCGGAATAACCTCGACGACCACGGATTGCGGCGAGGAAATCGGCTGACCGATCTGGCTTGTCATCCAGACAGTCACGTCCAAGAGCCCGCGCACTTTCTTCTGAATATCTTCCGCCAACACCTGCGCCAGTACGTTGTAGATCTTCCCGACATGCGCCACGGGGTTCTTGCCGGGCGCAGCTTCGGCGCTGGCAGGCCGGCGGAGTGAAATGATGCCGCAGACGCGATTGCCCCGCCCGACCTCGCCGGAATCGCCCGCCTCCGCCGACGTTCCAAGCACCGTCAGGTAGGCACCGGCCTCACCCGTGCCGCGTTGATCCAGCACATTCAAGAATACGTGGGGAGAAAAGCCGGTCCCGCATTTCCGAGTTACAAAATGGGTCAGAGCCCGTTCCACCAATACCTTCCGTTTGAAATAGTGGGACTCGTTGCGGATCAGTGGAGCCAGAAACGGCATCGCCACCGTGACATCGAGATGTCTCACGCGTCGTACCGCGAGCACCTTCACGTCTTCGCCTGTGTCCGGAAACTCTTTCTTGAAGGATCGGCTGTTCAGAAATTGCTCAATCTGAAAGACCAGCCGCTCCGTTGGGGTGAACGGGGCGTACCCGACAGTGGCGGAGGTGTCGTTGGCCACGGCTTCCCGGGGCCGCTCGGCCACGGACCGAAGCTCCTCTGATGCCGGCTTCAGCTCCACTTGGCAGTCCAAGTCCTTGAGGGGCTTGATGCGGGGTAGATGCCGTTTGAACCAGGTGTACGCCGCCCGTTCAGCGATTTCCTTCACGGGAATGCGCTTGTTCCTCCATTCGAAGGTGGCTCGGTCACCCATGACCAACCGCATGGGGGTGAGCACCGAACCACCGCCGAATCGGCAGGCGACCTGACCCGCCACCAGCATCCCCTTGTCGGCGTTGAAATGGAGGACGCGGCCGCAGGTCTTGAGGTAGGCCTGTGCCAATTGGACCGCCACGGCCTCCATCACGGCATCGCAGATCGTATCGGGATGACCCAATCCCTTCCGCTCGACGATTTCGAACGCCTCTTGTGCGAGGGGAGACCCGGACGATTCGATGATCAGTGGCTCAATCATGATCGATTAGCAGGAGAACCTCAGCTCGTCGTCCACAAGATTTGAGCAAGGCCGATGCCGTTCAGTGCCATATGATAAACCCACGTCTCTCCGGCAAGTTGGCGCGTCAATGTGCTGCACGAATTTCTGGAGAGGGATAACTTGCCACAACACCGAGGCTGTCTCTGTAGTGGAACGCTACATTGCGATGGGGCTCATACTGTCCCGACGTACGTTCTCCTTGTCTACAGCATGGCACCGTGATTGCTCATCTAATGAGATGCTTGTCCGAACCAGGGGAGCTTCAATGGAGTCGCTCCGTCAATCTCCCTTGCAGGTCACGCTGCTGTGCGTCGCCGTTATCAGCGTGCTAGTCTTGAGTGCGTCATGCAACCGAGGCCGAGGAGCGGATTCGTCTCCCATGGATTCCACCCGCGAGGGCGAGCGCAACCGGATGGTCGATCAGTACATCATCCCCCACGGTGTCAAAGACCCTGCCGTGGTTGCCGCGATGAGGCATGTGCCGCGCCATCGCTTTGTACCGGGCGAGTATTCCTTGTTCGCCTACGTCGACGGTCCCCTGCCCATCGGCCACGGTCAGACCATTTCACAACCCTCACTGGTTGCCGAAATGACGGAACAACTGAAACTCAAGAAGACGGACAAGGTACTGGAGATCGGAACCGGCTCCGGCTACCAGGCCGCCATCCTTGCCGAGTTGGTTGACAGGGTTTTCTCCGTGGAAATCGTGGAACCGCTTGCCCGTCAAGCAGAGCAGACGTTGGGCGAACTGGGCTACAAGAACGTCCGGGTACGGACCGGCGACGGCTACCAAGGTTGGCCGGAGGAAGCGCCCTTCGATGCCATCATCGTCACAGCCGCGCCGGACCACGTCCCGCAACCGCTGCTCGATCAACTGGCCGTCGGCGGACGACTGATTCTGCCGGTTGGTCGAGACATCCAGACTCTGGAACTCCATCGCCGGACCGTAACCGGCTATGAACGCAGGACCATCACACTTGTCCGATTTGTTCCGCTCGTCCATCCGGGAGACAACAAGTAGGGAGTGGCAACGCGGATGGAAAGGACCGGCCAAGATCCGTCTGCGCTCCCCCGGCGCATCGGCTGGTTCACCGCCGGCTGTGTATTGGTCAGCAACGTGGTTGGCACCGGCATCTTTACCACGACTGGATTCATGGCGCGCGATCTCGGACATCCGGGGCTGATTCTGTTCATTTGGTCGATGGGAGGGCTGATTGCCCTGGCGGGCGCCCTCTCCTACAGTGAGTTGGGCACGGCGCTTCCGGTAGCGGGCGGGGAATACGTCTACCTCCGCCGAGCCTATGGGCCGTTCCTCGGGTTTCTGAGCGGATGGACGTCCTTCGCCGTTGGCTTCAGCGCCGCCATTGCGGCAGGCGCCATGAGTTTCGCCGCCTATGTGAATCAACTCTTCCAGTTCAATGGAGACCGAGGCCCGCTTCCGACAGTGATCGCGCTGGTCCTCCTCTGGGCCATCACGGCGTTTCACGTGGCCGGAAGAGGAGCAGGGGGGTGGCTTCAACGGGCGATCACCATCCTCAATATGGGAGCCATCCTCGCGCTTATCGCTGTGGGGTTGATGGGCGGGAAAGGTGACTGGACGAACCTCAGCTTTTCCGACGCACAAGCCGCCCCGAGCATCGGACTCTCCATCGTGTCGTTGATCTTCGCCCTCTACGCCTATTCGGGGTGGAATGCCGCGGTCTACTTGGCCGGAGAGGTCACTGACCCGGCTCGCACCATTCCACGGGCTCTGATAGGCGGCACTCTGTTTGTGATGTGTCTCTATCTCACATTGAACACCTTCTACTTCTATGCGTTACCGGTGAGGGACTTGGCCCGGCCTCCGCTCCTGCCCGTCGCCAGCAAGGTCGCCGTGGTGTTGCTGGGGGCGGATGCCGCGCGGTTTGTGACCATGCTCCTCTGTCTCTTACTTACAGGAGCCGTCAGCGCGATGGTGTGGGCCGGGCCTCGCGTGTATTACGCGATGGCCACAGACGGCGTGATCCCCGCGTACTTTGGCAAGACGTCAGGTCCGGCACGCACACCGGTCAACGCAGTTCTTCTCCAGAGTCTGTGGGCCTCCGTCCTGATTCTGTCGGGAAGCTTCGAGCGGCTGGTCATCTACAGCGGAACCGTGCTCATGATATTTAGCGCCCTGGCGGTCGGGGCGGTCCTGGTCCTGCGGCGAAGAGAGCCGAACCTCCCCCGTCCCTATCGCACGCCGCTTTATCCCATCGTTCCTGTGTTCTTTATTTTGATGTCGATGGTGATCATCTGGAACGCAGTTTTCGAGCGACCATTGGAAGCGGGCTTGGGAATTGCAACAGTCTTAGCCGGAACGCCGCTGTACATGCTGTGGCGCAGACTGAGTATCGGTAGCCGTTCGTAAAGCGAGGCGGGGGTCAAGGTTGAGCAGCACATGGTGCTTGACCGAACGGTTGCCGGGCGTAGAGGTGCAGGTAACCAGGGGGAATGCGATGCCATTCAAGAAGAAGACTCCGAGGCCGATGGGACGACGCGGACCCCGTGGACGCGCGACAAAGGCTGCGGCGAAGAACACGACGGAATCCGGACTCAGCCTCCGGTTGGACGAGTTGACGGAGCGGATCGATATTGTGCTGCCGGAGGTGACGGCGCGGGTTGCGGCGTTGGAGCATCTGCTGCTGGAACTGAAACTGTGCACGCACGACGACCTGCGTCGCGCGCGGCAGTTCGTGCGCGAGCTGGAAGCGTAAGGGATCACGAGTGGTCGGAGGCCTGAAGGGCTGAACGTCGATGACTGCATGTCGGCCGGAGGTGGGGGCAAGGGATATCCTTGGTCTGTGCTCAGGGTCTCGACTGGCGCCGGGATCAGTGCTGCGGGCCGTCATAGCGTTCTGATGTGTCTTGTGACACCGCGGTACACTCCATGCGTGAATGAAAGGACCTGCGTCGATGAAATTACAACCATTGCACGATTGGGTATTGATCCGGACCGGTAAACGGAGCGAGCAGAGCGCCGGCGGCATTATTATCCCGGAGACCGCGCAAGAAAAGCCGGAGGAAGGAGAGGTCCTCGCCGTGGGTGCCGGTCGCTTCGTCGAGGACAGGGATTCGAAGGAAAAGGTCAAGAAGAAGACCTTTGTGAAGACCACCCTCAAGCCGGGCGAGCGTATCCTGTACGACAAACATGCCGCGAGAGAAGTGGAGGGCGACGATGAAGCATTGGTGCTCGTTCGTGAAGAGGATGTCTTGGGCTCTCTTCCGTAATGGGCATGTTTCACAGAAAAACGAAGGCGCTCACATCGGGGCCTGACTTCACCCCCAGACTTCTGACGCTGACCCCGATTCTGCATCGTAGTTTGAGCAAGGCATGTAGTGTCGGAAAGTGGCCGGACAAAACAGCCTGGCAGGAAGACCACCCTATCAAGGACCGGCCGGCCAACGGCACAACGGTCCAGGAGCACGATGATGAAGATGCTGCAAATTGTCTGTGGGGAGAAACTTGAAGGGGAGATCCTCGCCCTGTTACAGAACCTGGGGATCAAAGGCTATACGATGATCAAGGGTGTGGGAGGCAGTGGTCAGACCGGGACGGTCTCCGGAACCGGTGGCTCGATCGATCGCAATACGCTGTTCATGGTCGCGCTCGAAGATGATCACATTCATATGACACAGGTGCTGAACGCCGTGAAAGAGATCCATGCCAAATATGTGCGCGGGTATCGTGGCCTTGAAATCCCGCTCAAAGTCTTTCTGCAGCCCTGCGAAGTCATCCTGTAACGGGGGGAGTCTCCGCCGCCGTCCGGTGGCTTCTCCAGGCCGAGGCCTGAATGCGAAGTCTCATAGTTTCAGGATCAACAACGCCTCGCAGGAAGAGCAGCCGATCCGTGGTGCACGAGCGAATGACCAGCGTGCCGATTCCAGAGAACTCCGCGACGATCCCTTGTTGAACCGTGATGTCACTCACGTCCTGCAGTGGAATGGATTGAATCTCGCGTCCCGTATATCCGTTTCGCACCGTCAGCTCATCCCTCGTCAGCTCGTAGTGTGCCCAGCGACGCAGAATGACGGCACAGGCGATGAGCAAGCCGGCCCCCACGATCCACATCTGCCAGCCATCCACGCCAAACCGGAACAGCAATGCGCCGCGTAGCGCAGTCAGGGCGCTCAACAGATAGAGCCAACTAAACTGCGCCCAAGCAGGATAGGCTTCCCAGAGCATCCGATGGTCCTATTCTGTCTTTTCGACAAGGTGACGCATCGTCATCGTTCCGTCCTGGTGGTCTGTTCGAGATCCTTGATCATCGAACCCTTCCGACCGGCGCGCGTCGCTGGAGACAAATTCATCGGATGAGACGCCATTGTGCTCATCGCGCCAACGACCGGATGTAAAGCAGCACATTGCGCTTGTCCTTCTCCGATAGCGTCCACTTCCACGCTCCCATGGGCGATCCCGGCTCCCCGTCGTGAATAATGTTCCCCAGCTCGGCATTCGACTTCCTCTGGACGGCAGGAGCGGTGAGGTCGGGCGGGGGAGGGGACACTTGGTTATACGCCTTTCCCTTCCCGCTCTCCCCATGGCAGAACCGGCAAAACTCTTCATAGAGACGCTTGCCGTCCTGTAAATCATAATGATCGCGCAAGGCCTGCGCGTCATCCGCCTGACCCGCAGCGGTCGGTGCCGCCGACACGCTTGCCAGGGCTATCGAGAGTACAAGGACCAGAGATCTTGTCGGCATGGTGCCCCCTTTGATTGAAGACTATGACGCCGGCCATCGTTGAAATCGCCGGTGAATCCACCCGAACGCATAACTCATCACATTCCCGATCGTAAACCAATGAAGACCGCCGAAAACGGCTGTCAGGATAAATGCCTTCAGATTCACTCCTTGATGCCTGTGGTACCACAAGTCGGTCCATCTGTCGGTCAAACCGGAGAGGAGTCCAATCTTGCCTTCGACCTCGAACGCCAAGGGAACAGTCGGCGCGTCGACGACGAAGAAAAGGAAATAGGCAAAGACCGCCTGACTTTCGGTATTGACGTGGCAGTAGAGAAAGACCAGGAACGACGCAACCGAATGAATCACGAGCAGGGTCGTGCCGAGGACCAGCCCGTCTCTCACGGACTGAACCATACATCATCTCCAGGTTTTCATCCAAGAGCCTCACGGCACTCTGACGAAGGTCTATCTCCTTGCCCGGCATCTGAATATTGAGCAAGTGAAGTGCCCGACGCTTCTCAGTGATCGCGCACGTGAGACGGAGCAGCTGTTTGCAGCGCAAACTCGGCGACATGGGATCGCCATTGAGGTGGCGCATTCTATCGGGTGAGTATTGGGGCAGCTTCCGATGGGAAATCTCGTGTGCCCTTTGGCGACATCGGACCATGATCTTTGTAGCGGATTGCCTCAATGGAGGAGGTCGCTTGCCTCAACCCCCTCGCTCAATTGCAGACGTTCTCAATGAGTTGCATAGCCCCTTGTTGGGACCGCTCGTGGCCCTATTCTTGCCAATTATGGAAATACAGACTGAGAGACTCGCAGTGGACTATTGACAGAGGCTCACGGGTGGGTTGAGCAACAAAGGTGGTACCCTCATGGGAAGATTGGCTTATCTGCTCACCGTTTTTCTTGTTTATGGATCGGGAGGCGCGGCATTTCCCGTTGCCGGTTATGCGGACGAGGCGATGCAGCGAACGGTTCGAGGGACCGTCGTTGCGGCGAACATCGACGTTGATCCGCATACGATCGTGGTGAACGTACCGCTCCCCAACAAAGAAGAGCTGGTGGTGGGCGCTCGTGTGACGCCGGACACGAAGATCACCCGAGGGAAACAGGCCGTGCGGTTGGCGGACGTCAAGGTCGGCGAGAAGGCGGAGCTCATGTATCTCAAGTCCTCCGACGGCTTGATTGCCCGATCTATTCATGTGCGGTGAATGAAGGAGTCCGTATGGCGAACCCGTTGTCTCTACCCAAGAGCATGTTCCTCCTGTGGCTGATGGTCTTGACGATGATCGTCGGCTGCACGGGGCGCAGAATCACGACGGCGGTTGAGGATCAAATGTTCCAGCCCGGCGCTTCCCCGGCGCCCGCCGTTGGAGCAGCGAAAGCCGCTCCACCGTCCAAACCTACGAGCGAAGAGGTGCGTGTGGCTGAAGAGCCGGTTGCGCCGACGCCTCCTCCGCGGCCGGCTCTTCCACCGGTCCAGCCTGCGGCAGAACTGTCGGATATATATTTCGACTTTGATCAATATGCGCTTCGTGGCGAGGCTCGATCGGGTCTGGAGGCAAACGCAGGCTTTCTCAAGTCGCAATCCAACGGAGACATTCTTATCGAAGGTCATTGCGACGAGCGGGGGACCGGTGCATACAACCTCGTTCTGGGAGAGCGGCGCGCGCAGGCGGCCAAACGATATTTGGAGGAGCTGGGCGTGGCGCCGTCTCACATCCGGATCACCAGCTACGGGAAGGAGCGCCCCTTTTGCAGGGAACACAGCGAAGCCTGCTGGCAGTCGAACCGGCGAGCCCACTTCAGACGCCCGTAACATCACACTTTGAATCCAGGAGGGTTCCGTGAAGCAAATCATCGTGCCGTTCATCGGGTGCATCGGACTCATGATGATCGTTGGATGCGCAGGGACCGGTGAGATGATTCCCATTCACCTCCGTGCGACCCCGGCCGCTGGTGAAAAGGCAGCCGCACCTTTGCGCGTTGCGATTGGAGCTTTTGAGGACGGTCGGCAACACCAGACCGGCCTTGGAGTACGGACTCACCTATGGGGAGGAGTCAGTTACTTCGATGTTCCCGGAAGCAAGCCGGCTGATGCGGTGGCCCATGCGCTGACAGAATATCTGACGGCTAAAGGATGGCAGGTGGTCAAGCCGGGAACCAGTGAAGGCGCGGATGTGGCGATTGTCGGCAAGCTTCAAGAATTCATCGTTCACGCCAAGAGTCGAGTGGGGTTCACAGAAGTAACCGTGAAAACCAAGCTCGCTTTGCAGGCGACCAACTCGGCTGAGGGAAACGTCGTGCGCATGGTCTTGAACGGCAGCGGCTCGGAGGATGTGTTCTGGTTCGACCCTGAGGATGTGCAGGGCGTCGTCAACGGCGTGTTTTCGGACAGTTTTGGTAAGCTGCTGCAGGAGACGACGGTGGTAAACCGGGTGCTGCGACTCAAAGAGCAGTAAGCAGACGAATCGTCTTCCATCAAGAGAAATTCCCATGAACGTAGAACACATCGTGATATGTGATGTTCGTGGGCACCTGACGAAGTGATGAGTTTTGAGTAGCAGGTAGAGCACTCGGGTCACTCGACACACCGCATTCGGAACTTCCGGAATTACGCATGTATCGTCTCATCATGGCCTTCGACTTCGACGGCACCCTCGCCGTGAACGGCGACGTGCCCCTCGAACTCAAAACGGCGCTGGAACAATGCCGTGCCACCGGCCACGTCTTGTTCCTGGTGACGGGGCGCCGCTTCGAAACTGTGAAATTGGGCGGTCTCATCGATGTCTTTGCCGGAATCGTCTGGGAAAACGGGGCGGTTCTAAGCCATACCGCAAGCGGAGAGACCTATCTTCCGTTCGGCCAACTCGACGCCCGGTTGCTGAAAGCCGTTGAGGAGTCAGGAATTCCGTTTGAGCGAGGCCTTGCGATCGCGGCGACCTGGACGCCACATGACCAAACGTTGTGGCGCGTCGTGAGTTCGTACGGGGGCAGCACCTCGCTCGAATACAACAAAGGCGCCGTAATGGTACTCCCGCCCGGCGCCACCAAGGGGGCCGGGCTGGAACGGCTTCTCGCGCTCTGCGGTTTGTCCCCGCGGAATCTGGCGGCGTTCGGCGATGCGGAGAACGATCTCTCCATGCTGACCCTCGCCGAGGTCTCGGTCGCGGTTGCGGATGCCGTCCCCGCCGTGATCGAGACGTCGGACGTCGTTGCCACGGCGCCGGGGCCTCAAGGCGTATTGGAAATTCTCAAACAATATCCCCTGGGCGGCAGGTTTCTCGACATTCCTCTCAAACGCGAACGGCCGATTTTGCTCGGACAAACCGAGACAGGCGTCAGCGTCAGCATCCCCGCCGCACGATTGGCGGGGCGCAACTTGGGTGTCTTTGGAAACTCAGGGACCGGAAAGTCGTGGATGGTGGGCTTGCTCGCAGAAGGCCTTCATCATGAAGAGTATCAGGTTCTCCTCATCGATCCGGAGGGAGACTTCCGCGGACTGCGCGTGCTGCCCCGCTTCGTGTCGATGAGCGGCGACCAGGCGACACTGCCCTCACCCGCCTCCGTCGTCTCGCTCATCGAGGAGGGAGGGGTATCACTGGTCCTCGATCTGAGCCAATATCCGGTCAGTCTCCGAAGCCGCTACCTCGCCGATCTGCTGCGCGCCTTGCGTCCCGTCCGCGAGCGAAAATTCCGCCCCCATTGGGTCGTGCTGGATGAAGCGCAGGAGTTCCTATTTGAAGGCAGTGAGATCGTTTCGCTGATCCGTCCCGCTCTGCAGGTCGGGGGGTGGGCCTTCGTCTCGTATCGTCCGGACCGACTCAGTTCATCGATCCTCGCCTCGCTCCATCATCTGCTCTTGACCAGGATTACAGACGGCGCGATAGGGGATTGCCTCCGCAAACAGTGTTCCGTGTGCAGCCTGAAAGGGGCGAATCTCGGCCAGATTCCGATGGGGAGCGCCTTGCTCTGCGGCGGGGACGTCGTCCGCATGCGTCCGGCAATTCGGCGGGTTCCCCACGTCCGTCATCTCTACAAATATCTTGATATTCCCCTCCCGCTGGGCAAGCGA
Source organism: Nitrospira sp. (assembly GCA_039794465.1). GTDB lineage: Bacteria > Nitrospirota > Nitrospiria > Nitrospirales > Nitrospiraceae > Nitrospira_D. The sequence continues at coordinate 1,324 of JAYWIP010000092.1, read as the reverse complement.
TTCGCCTTTCGCACTGAGAAAGGTTATCTGGGCATCGAAGCTGCCAGTTTGTACGAACTGGCGCATCTGATTCCGACGGTCCCCTTGGAGAGCCTGGAGTATCACGATCACCGGGAGGATTTCGTGAAATGGGCTGAAGGAACGCTCGGCGACGGAGGGCTCGCGTCACGCCTCAGAAAAGTGGCCAATCGCCGATATCGAGGAGAAGGACTCCGCGAGGCGCTCGATCATGTGGTGTCGGCTCACTATGAGGAAGTCCGGCGGCTCCGGTAGCCCAGCAGGATGAGAAAAAACAGAGACTCCTTGTGGCTCTCCAATCACAGATGTCTTCCTGTGGCACGCTGCAGGCTCTTGCCCACAATCTGTCCATGCACGGAGATCAACCGGCGATCCTTGCGTTCCACCGGCACACCGTGGACACATGGTCGTATGCGAGTCTGTCGAAAGCCGTGAGCGGTCTGGCCTCAGGCCTGATCGAGAACGGTCTCAGCAAGCGCGAGTCGGTGGCGATCTATTCGCCGAATCGGGCGGAGTGGATCATTGCCTGTCTGGCCTTACTCCACGCAGGCGCTGTTCCGGTGCCGATCGATTCGCAATCAGCGGGCGAGGACCTCGTCCATGTCATCGAAGACTGCGGCGCTGGCCGGATCTTCACCATTCGTCCGTTAACCGATCGCCTGAGGGATCTCGGGCTTGACCGAGACCGCTGCATTCTATTGCTGGATGCCGGTGAGACAGATCCGCAAAGCTGGCAACGGCTCAGCGGCCGCTACACCCGGGGCGGATTTTCAGCGAAGCCGGAGGACCAGGCCCTCTTGTTCTATACCTCCGGAGCGAGCGGCAGACCAAAAGGGGTGCCGCTGACTCATGCCAATCTGGTCTCCAACCTCCAAGGGTTGCTTGACGTATCGGTCTATCGTTCAGACGAACACCTGCTCCTGCCGTTGCCGCTGCATCACGTCTATCCCTTCATGGTCGGTCTCCTGGCGCCCTGCATGCTCGGCCTTCCCGTCATCCTTCCCCATTCGCTGACCGGTCCCCAGATGTTGCGCGCCATCCGCGAGGGTGGTGTGACGACGATTGTCGGGGTCCCGCGAATCTACTCAGCCCTGTATGAGGCAATCGAGCAGCGGGTGCGGCAAAAGGGCCGGGTGGCCTCGGCGCTCTTTCACAACCTGCTCGCTCTCTCCACGGTGCTCACTCGAACCTTCGGCATCGGGCTAGGGCGGCGGCTGTTTGCACCGCTGCGAGACCTCGTCGGGCCGCAACTCCGAACTTTGGTGTCCGGAGGGTCGGCGCTGCCGTCCGATCTCGCGTGGAACTT
>JAYWIP010000091.1:0-33679 GCA_039794465.1 Nitrospira sp. | reverse complement strand
TGATTCACGTCTATCAAGCCACCGGGCTCACGAAAGGCCGGCAGCAACTGGATCGCGACGAAGTGTTGGATGTGATCGAAATGCCGCTCGCAGAGGCGGTGGAAAAAATCGAGGACGGAACCATTCGAGACGCAAAAACGATCGTGGGACTACAGGCAGTCTATCTCAGAGCTCACCGATGAAGAAACGACCGGGGGCCTTCCTCGTGGAAGGCCCCCAAGCCAACTAGCCTCGCCAGATCGGGCTGGAATTACTTGCCCTTGTCTTCCTTCTTCTTCTCATCGCCGAAGGTGTCGGCATGGCCGCCCTTCTTCTCTTCCTTCTTCTTCTCATCGCCGTACACAACCACGTGGCCGCCCTTCTTCTCTTCCTTCTTCTTCTCGTCGCCCGCGAAGGCCGGGGCGCTGAACGTCACTGCCACTGCCACTGCCATGATTGCCATCAACATGCGCTTCATAGTGTTATACCCCTTAGTTTGGAGATGATTGAAATATGTGCCGCTCATTCGACACTGGTTGAATATCTAGCAAGCTTGGTGCCGATGTGCTTTTTTTCTACCGTTGATGACTTCGTTTGCAATATCCATAAGTTGTGAAATTCTATTCATGAAGAGTTGAATGGTTTTTCCTGCAAGATCCTGTGGCGGAATAGCTTGGCTCCGGCTAAATTGCCTCACGGAACCAATGGCTCCAATGCTATTCCGGGAACATCGATCGCCGTTGACATCAGAGGCAAGGCGCTTCCTGCCACAGTCGTCCCAGTAAAAGAGGATGGCACGGTCGTGTTGATCCGGCAGTTTCGCCATGCGGCAGGAGGATTTATCTATGAAATCCCCGCGGGAGAACTTCAGCCTGGCGAAGACCCTCTCCACTGTGCGTCCCGGGAGTTGGAAGTAGAGGTGGGCTATCGAGCCTCATTCTTCGAGTTACTCTCCAGCATCTTCACCGCTCCGGGGTTTGCCGATGAAGTGATTCATGTGTACAAGGCGACGGGGCTGACAAAGGGTCGGCAGCAACTGGATCGCGACAAAGTGTTGGATGTGATCGAAATGCCGCTTTCAGAGGCAGTGAACAAAATCGAGGATGGGACGATCCGTGACACGAAGACAATCGTAGGCTTGCAGGCAGGCTATCTCAGAACCAGTAGGGGATAAAAACACTTGAGGGGGCTCCCACGCGAAGTGGAAACCCCCTCCAGCAAACTAGCCTCGCCGAGATAAGAAGGAAATTACTTGCCCTTCTCGTCTTTCTTCTTCTCATCACCGAAGGTGTCGGCATGGCCGCCCTTCTTCTCTTCCTTCTTCTTCTCGTCTCCGTAGACCGCCTCAACTACCTTTCCGGGCTTCTTGTCCTTGCCGCCTTCCTTCGGGGAATCCCCCGCGAACGCCGGAACGCTGAACGTCACTGCCACTGCCATGATCGCCATCAACATGTTCTTCATAACGATAGTCCTCCTTCACGGATGTGTATAGGGTGCCGCCAATTCGGCACTCACAAGTTGTTCAGCAAGCTTGATGCCGCAGAAAATAATTGGACAGTGACCGAGATTCACTCGTACAATTCATATGTTACGGTTTCGTTCTAATAAAAATGGAGAAGGCATTTTCCTGCACGTCTCTGTGGCGGAATAGCCTGAGGCTTACTAAACCACCTCAAAAGATTAATCAGGTCCATGACTACAGGCCAGCGGCACGCGGATCATATCAAGCCGGGTATGCGGGTGTTGTTTGTCGGGATCAATCCGGAGTTGCGTTCGGCAGAGGCGGGCCATCAGTTCGCCGGTTGCGGAATGAAGCCGTTCACAGCGATCGAGAATCGTGCTATCTTGAGCCCCGTCACGCGTCGATCGTCAACCGCAAGGAGCGCGAATACCTATGCTGCTGGAAGGGAAAAAAGGTCTGGTTATTGGTGTGGCGAACAAGCACAGTATTGCGTGGGCGATTGCCCAGTCGGTGGCCAGCCAGGGAGCGCGGCTCCTCTTCAATTACCAGAATGAGCGGCTCAAACAAAACGTCGAAGAACTCGCCGCCACGGTACCGGGGGCGAAGGCCTATGCCTGTGATGTGGGCAGCGACACGGAGATCGCGTCTCTCATGCAGCAGGTGCAGAAAGAATTCGGGCGACTCGACTTTCTGGTTCACTCTCTGGCCTTCGCACCGCGGGAAGAACTCACCGGCCAATTTGTCAACACGACGCGCCAGGGCTTTGCGACGGCGTTGGATGTGAGCGCGTATTCCCTGGTCGCCGTGGCACGCGCGGCGATGCCGCTGATGACCGACGGGGGCTCCATTGTTACGCTCAGTTACCTCGGGGCGGAACGGGTCGTGCCGCATTACAACGTCATGGGCGTCGCCAAAGCGGCGCTTGAATGTTCCGTCCGCTACCTGGCCTACGATCTGGGCCCGAAGAATATCCGTGTCAACGCCATCTCCGCGGGGCCGATCAAGACGCTCGCCGCCCGCGGGGTGTCCGGCATCAGCAAGATGATCGACCACCACAAGGAGTTTGCTCCCCTTCGGCGTCCTACGGAGCAAGGCGAAGTCGGAGACACGGCGCTGTTCCTGGTCAGCTCGTTGGGGCGGGGCATTACCGGAGAAGTCATTTATGTGGATGGGGGATACAATATCATTGGGTTGACAGCCTCGGAGGCATAGCGCTTCGCTCGATTCCCGCAGGCCGGCTACCATCATGGCCGATCCATGGAATCGCCAAGCCGGGTGGTCGTACGTCCGTGTCCATGGCGTTACCGGAACTTGTTATGGAGTAGAGCCGAGTGGGGTGTGCTCGCCGTTTTTCCAGAGGGACGCTCGGTTTATCAACAGGTTCCAAATTGTTCAGCCAAGCGGGAATGTGGCACTGAGTTTGCTGTTTCGGCACCTATTGTTCGAGCCTTTCACATCTACCGGTCGGAGGATAGCTGACAGCATGCGAACAGGTTTAAGACTCATCATCACGGGCGTCGCGGGATTCAGCTTCGTTCTCCTGGCAGCTGTCGCGTCAGCGGGTGATGTTGCAAACGTGTTGTCCCGGCAAGCGCTGCAGCACTGTGAGCAGGGGCGGGCGGCCCCTGAGCGGGAAACCAGGCTCGCCTATTTCGAGCAAGGCCAGGCGCTGGCCGAGCAGGCGGTTGCGACGAACGAGAGAAGCGCCGATGCGCATTTTGCGCTGTTCTGTAATCTGGGAGAGCAACTTCGTCTTGATGGAGAATCGCTCACCTCGGTGTTTGGGTTCCGCCGCATGATGAACGAACTCGACCGCGCACTCGAGATCGATCCGATGCACATCGACGCTCTTTCAGCCAAAGGGACGTTGCTCGTGAAGTTGCCCGGCCTGTTGGGGGGCGATTCAGAAAAGGGCGAGCAGCTCTTACAACACGTTATCAAACGGGCGCCGAAAGCCGTGAATGCCCGACTCGCCCTTGCAAAAGTCCGGTGTGAACGTGGCAACCATCAGGAAGCCGTCGCGCTGGCTTCTGATGCGCTGGCCATCGCCAGCAAAGACGGACGGACCACGTTCGTTCATGAAGCTAAAACGGTGCTCCGGCAAGCGCAGACCCACGCCGCAAAGACCGTCTATGCGGTCAATCGCTGACGCGGATCAGTCCTCGAGCCTTCTCCTCAGTGCCTTGAGCCGTCCTTGCCGTTTCTTCCTCTCAACCCGCCGGTGCTCCGACGCCTTTGTCGGTTTCGTCGGTCGGCGAGCCTTGCGTGGAATCGTCACGCTGTGAATCAACTGCCGTAATCGTTCGAGGGCATCCTCGCGGTTCCGCTCTTGTGTGCGATGCTGTTGCGCCTTGATGGTGACGATGCCGTCTTCTGAAATGCGGTGATCCTTCAGCCTGAGCAAGGCCTCTTTGTAGAACGGCGGCAGGGACGAGGCCTGAATGTCGAACTGCAAGTGAATCGCGGTCGACACCTTGTTGACGTGTTGTCCGCCGGCTCCCTGCGATCGGATTGCATGGAGCTGGATTTCAGCGTCGGGAAGGCTGACGTGGGCGGAGATATGCAGCATTACACCGAGCTTAAGACAGTGCGAATGGGAGAGTCGAGCGAAAAGCTACTGCAGCTCCGGCAGGCGATCGATGATACGCAACTGCACGTCGTTGCCGAGTTGAATTTGCACCATTTTCGTGGAGAGATTGTCACGGATCTGCTGAACTTCTTGCGCGGTGAACTGTAGGTGCCCGCCACATCGTTCAACCAAGTGATAGAGCAGCAGAGTCGTAAGATAGTGTACTTCTTCGTCGTTGGCGTGCTCACTGCAGTTGAGAATTTGTGGCATTGCGACCAATCCGTCGAACCGTCGTGAGGGGCTACTTATGGCCGAACCGCCAATCATTCCACAATGCCCCAAACGTAGGGGGCTTCACCTCGGCGATGGACCCGCACTGGACGGCCAATTACGTACAGGTTCGGGTGGCCCCGGTCTTCTGGAACGTGAAGGTGTAACGCCCCGCGACGACCGCCGTATTGCAATCGATTTCGCGCGAGATGCAGCTGTCCGCCTTATCTCGTTGCGGGCACAATCCAGGGCTTCAGATGAGTCTCACCTTCGCATTTTTGACTGGCGTTTTTCTTGCGGGGAAAGGTACAAGATCTGCCGAAAACGACGCATGGACCTGCCGTCTCAGCTTGAATAAGGGGGCATCGGAAAGGTCAGGGGCACAGGGCCGGCGATCGTCAGCCTCGAGAGGTGGGGTGCGGGCCTTTCTTGAGCGTCGCAGACACATGCCTGTTTGGAGGGGAACCCGTGCAGTGCGCAGCAGCCAATCAATCAGCGCGGAAGTGGGGAAAGGGAATTGCAATCGTGGTCTTTGTGTGGGGGCTGCTGGTCGGGGGAGAAGCCTTTGCCCAGTCCACCTCGACATTGAGCCACGACTTTCGCCTGTGGTCACCGGTTTTTCTGACGGTGAAACTTCCTTCATCCTTTCTGGCCCACTTGGAAGTCCAACCGCGGTTTGCCGATCTGGACGAGGCCGGCCATATTGATCAGCTCATACTTCGCCCGGCGTTTGGTTATCAACTGACCGAGAATCTTTCCATGTGGCAGGGCTATGCCTGGGTTGGCAACTATAACCAGAGGCATACGCCCCCTCAGTCGCCCTTCTTCGAGGAAAGCCGCATCTATCAGCAGGTGCTCTATACGCGTAAGTTCGAGTCCTTCAAGATCTCCAGCCGAACACGCCTGGAGGAGCGGTGGATCGAACATGTGGACGGCACCGCCGTCCGGTTCCGCACCGCCTTGCGGGGCATGTATGCCTTGCCTATGGCTCCAGAATGGGCGCTCGTTGCGTCAGACGAAGTCTTCGTTCACCTGAACACCGTCGGCGCGCGCGGGCCCCAGGCAGGTTTTGATCAAAACCGTGTCTTTGTCGGGATCAACCGGACTTTTTCGCAATATGTCAATCTGGATGTGGGTTACCAAAATCAGCTCCTCAACAGCCGGTCAATTCCCAACCTGGCGAATCAGATGAACCACATGATCTTATTGCAGCTGTTCATCAATCTCTAGTCCAATGCCTCGCCGAGGAGACCGGCCCGTATCAGGTCAACCTCCCGGACTGTCCTTGGGACCAAGCATGCTTCAGATGGCGTCAAAACCTAGTATTTTCACTAGCCCTTTCACTATTGACAATCCATCGGTCGGTCGTTTAATAGTTAGCGCTCCCCTTAACATGAGAAGCGTCTAACGTGCCAGCAAAGGTAGGAAACATGATGCGGATGCTGGTTCGGGAATCACGGCGGTGCCCTGCCAACGCATTTACGTCTGGTAGTTGGATAGTCATGAGGATCTCGCCCCCACTCAACTTCAACACCTGAATCATCAAGAACTATGAATTGGCTGTAAGGTCTACTTGATATGAACAAACTTGTCCAGGTTGCCTTAAAAAAGCCTTATACCTTCGTCGTGCTGGCGATTCTCATCGTGGTGTTCGGGGTGATGACGATATTCGAAGCCCCGACCGACGTCTTCCCGAATATCCAAATGCCTGTGAGTTCGGTAGTCTGGCTCTACGATGGCCTGATGCCGCAAGAGACTGAGGGGCGGGTCACCCGCGTCTTCGAGCAGATGTTGACTCAAACAGTCGAGGGCATCAAGACCATCGTGAGTACCTCGTACTTCGGGCACTCCATCATCAATATCTTTCTCCAGGACGGAGTCGATCTGGCAGGCAGCGAAGCCGATATTGTCGGCATCTCGCAGACATCCGTTAAAGCACTGCCTCCGGATGTCGCCGCGCCCATGGTCATGCGGCTGTTCCCTTCCCAAGTGCCAGTGGCTGTCTTACAAGTTGAATCCGATGTACAAACACCGGCGGAGCTCTACAACCTCTGCGTGATGCGCATTCGACCCATGCTCGTGACGATACCCGGTGCAATCCTGCCGCACCCCTATGGGGGACAGGACATGCAGGTCATGATCAACGTCGATCAGGATAAACTGTTGGCCCGTAACCTCACGACGGAGGACGTGCACCAAGCGATCGAACGGCAAAATCTCGTGCTGCCCGGCGGGGACATGAAGATTAAGGAGACGGACTGGCTCGTCCTGACGAACGCATCCCCGTTGAAAATCGAAGAGTTTGACGACATCCCGATCAAGCGAGAAGGCAATTCCTTCATCCACCTGCGCGACGTCGCCACGGTTCGCCTGGCCGGCCGGGTGCAAACAAACTCCGTGCTGGTCGACGGCAAACAGGCCGTCATCGTCGTCGTCATGAAGAGCAGTGAGGCCTCGACCATCGACATCGTCGATGGAATCAGGAAAATGCTCCCTCGTATCACCGAAGTGGTGCCTCCCGATGTAAAAGTGAGTCTTCTCAGTGACTCCTCGGAATTCGTCAGGGATGCCATCGCTGACGTGGTGCACGAAATGATCATCGCCGCCGCGCTGGTCGGCATCATCGTGTTGCTGATGCTCGGCTCCTGGCGCCCGACGGTCATCGTCCTCACCTCGATCCCGCTCTCGATCCTCACCTCCATCATATGCCTCCACCTGCTCGAAGAATCGATCAATATTATGACCCTCGGTGGATTGGCGCTGGCGGTCGGCATTCTCGTCGACAATGCCGCGGTGATGATCGAGAATATCGATACCCATCTCGCCATGGGGAAGCCGTTAGAAGAGGCGATCATCGATGCCGCGAATCAGATCATTCTACCGACGTTCGTCGCTACCCTTGCCATCACAATCGTGTGGGTCCCGCTGTTCCATTTGAGCGGCATTGCCGGTTGGGTGTTCCCGGCGATGGCTGAAGCGGTGGTCTTCGCGATGTTGGCCTCCTTTATCTTGACCTATACCCTCGTCCCGACTATGGCGAAGTATGTCCTGAAGGCTCATCACGGGGCTGAATCTGGCGGCGGTGTCCTGGCCCGCTTAGGGCATGGATTCCAACATGCCTTCGACCGATTCCGGGACAGCTACACCGCTCAGCTTGAACAGGTGATTGCCCATCGTGTGGGTTTCGTCACGATCTCTATGGTGTTCGGGCTGGCATCGCTCACCCTGTTTTATTTTGAGGGCCAAGAGTTTTTCCCTCAAATTAAGGGAGGATTGTTGCAGATGCACATGCGGGCGCCGCTCGGGCTGCGGATTGAGGCAGCGGGGCGCATTGCCGCCCGCGTCTCAGACGATATCAAGGGCTTCTTCCCGGGAAACGTTGACGCGGTCGTCAGTAATTGCGGACTCCCCGTTGGAGCGCATAACCTCGCATTCATTCCGACGCCGACGATCGGCACGCAGGACTGCGACCTCACCATCACACTGAAAGATACAAGAACGCCAGTGTGGGAATATCGAAAGCTCCTCCGCCAACGATTGACGGAGCGCTATCCAGGGACCGAATTCACATTTCAACCGGCTGATCTGACCGATAAGATCTTGAATTTCGGCTCGCTTGCGCCGATCGACTTCCAGATCAATGGGCCGGACCTCTATGCCAATTACGCATATGCTCAAAAATTGGCGGGCAAGTTCCGTCAGATTCCAGGCGCCGCCGACGTGTATATCTATCAGACCATGTTCCAACCAACCATCCTGGTTGAAGGTGACCGGCGATTCGCGCTCGGCTTAAACCTGAACCAGAGGGATTTCGGATTCAACATGCTGCTGGCCACTGCCGGCAGCCAACAGATCGATCAAAAATATTGGCTCGACCGTTCGACGCAACAGTCATACCGACTCAATGTCTATACCCCGCAACCGCAGTTGGCGAGTATCAAAGATCTTCTGACGATTCCCGTCGCTCCGGAAAACCGTGAGAGTGGGGAAGGCGGGAAAACCGGAGTGCAATTGCTCGGCAATATGACCAACCTCTCCTTGGTCGGTACGCCGGGTGTGGTCACGCATCGGAACCTCCTGCCGATGATCGACCTCTTAGTGTCGGCGGAAGGTCGGGATCTCGGTGGCGTGCTGTCGGATGTCAAGAAAATTGCGGAGAGCATGAAGGACGAGCTGCCGCGAGGGGCGGAAGTGGAAATTCATGGCCAGTCCGAAGTTATGCACGACGCCTTTGTCGAACTGGGCGGCGGTCTCGTGATCGCGATTCTGCTGGTCTATCTGCTGATCGTCGTCAATTTTCAATCTTGGCTTGATCCCTTCATCATCATTACGGGCTTGGTAGGCGCGTTCGCCGGTATCGCATGGTCGCTGTTCATAACCCATACCTATATATCGGTGCCGGCACTGACGGGGGCCATCATGACGATGGGTACGGCTACCGCCAATTCAATCCTGCTCGTGGCCTATGCCCGAGAGCGGCTTGCGGTCCACGGTGACGCACTGCGGGCCGCGGTCGAGGCTGGGAAAGCCCGTATTCGTCCGGTGCTCATGACCGCCGCCGCGATGATCATCGGCATGCTTCCGATGGCGATGGCTAATTCCCAAAATGCGCCGCTGGGGCGGGCCGTCATGGGAGGGTTGACAGTCGCGACGCTGTTTACATTATTCTTTGTTCCCTGCGTCTATGCCATTATTTACCACCGGCGAAGTGTTCTCCGAGAGGAGCGTGCCTGACTATGAAGAACTCAGGTGGAAAGGCCTTTCTGTTTTTAATCGTCTGCGGGGCGATCGCATTTCTTGTCTACCGGTTTAGCGGCCTGCAGCAGGAAGCGGTTGCTTTGCACAAGGAAGCCGCGGAGAACGCTATTACCCCGGTGGCCCTCACGCAAATAAAGCGATCAGAGGCGACTGACACCGTGACGTTGCCCGGAACCATTGAGGGCTGGTACGAGGCGCCCATCTACGCTCGTGTCGAAGGTTACGTGCAGGCCTGGTACAAGGACTATGGCGCAATTGTAAAAAAGGGCGAAGTCCTCGCCGAACTCAACACGCCGGATCTTGATGCTGAATACCGGCAGGCGCTGGCGGATCTGGACTCAGAGCGTGCCAGGAATTCGCTGGCTCAACTGACAGCTCAGCGCTATGTGGCCATGCGGGAAAACCAAGCGCTCTCCGAACAAGCTATCTCCGTACAGCTGGCAGAGGCAAAGGCACAGGCGGCGAAAGTCGCAGCGGCGGAGCAAAAGGTGCAGAATATTGAGGCTTTCATAGGATTCAAAAAAATCATCGCTCCCTTCGACGGTGTCGTGACCCAACGGAACATCAATGTCGGCGACTTGGTATCCAAGGAGGGGAGCATCAGCAGCCCCAAGGAGAAAACGAACCTCTTTACGGTTGCAGAGGTGGATAAGTTGCGACTCTTTGTGAACGTCCCATCACACTTCGGGCCCTTCCTCGGCCCTGGCCTGACGGCCGATGTCACCGTACCACAAATCCCCAATCGCCATTTCAAGTTCAAATTTCTGACCGTGGCGAAAGGGTTCGATGTGAACACCCGCACGGCGGTCACGGTCTTTACTATTGATAATAAGGACCGGGCGCTCTGGCCGGGTTCCTACGCCACTGTTCGGCTGACCGCTCCGGTGGAATCAGGCGTGATGACGATTCCGACGAGCGCGCTGGTGTTTCAAGAACATGGCACACAGGTGGCCGTCGTGACAGAGGACAACCGGGTTCACTTCAAACCGATTGAGGTCACGAAAATTCTGGACAACGTCATCGAGCTCACATCGGGTGTTTCCGAGGATGACCGCATTATCAATAACCCAAGTGCCGCGTTGCTCGAAGGGGATCCGGTACGGATTGTCACACCAGCACCCGGCTATGACATCATGAACCCCCAAGCCAAGATGCCCGAGCCCACGGTGTCAAAACACTGAGCAGTACAATCTCTTAATTACATTTATCGATATGATAACCGCGAGATCTCGTTACTGGTTTGCAAGCGACAAGACCATGACACAGACCGGCTTTGCCTGGTCCTGGCGTAGCGCCTTCTTGCTGATGATCTTGAATCTGCCGGCTTGTGGCTGGTTCCCGGCGGTCAATCTCGCGCCGAGATATGAACCTCCGCAATATGTCGTTCCTGACTCATGGCAGGGATCAAGCCCCTTTGTGGAGGCGAAACCTGCCGATGGTGAACTCCGTCCAGATTGGTGGAAGCTGTTTAATGATCCGGTGCTGGACCAGCTCGTAGACCAGGCTATGGCGGCGAATCCTGATCTCCACGCGGCTGCCGAGCGGTTTATTCAAGCTCGCGACATAATGATGGCGGCCCGGTCGCAGTACTTTCCCCGCATCAGTCTGGAGATGGGCGCGTCACACCGGAGGCAATCCTTCGATCGAATCTTTCGTCCGGAGAACAGTCCGCTTCAGTCAAGCACCGTCGATCCGGGAGGCATCGCGTCCTGGGAGCCTGATTTCTGGTCGGCTCTTCGCAATGCCGCACAGGCGGAGATCTACAGGGCCGAGGAACGGGCCGCCGAGTGGGGACTGGCCCGTCTGAGTCTGCAGGCAGAAATAGCGGCGAACTACTTTACTATCCGTGGCCTTGACGCCCAGACGGCAATCTTTAAACACTCGATTGATCTGTACAAAAACACGCTCAATGTGGTCAATACCCAGTTCGCCGGGAAAATTGCCTCCGCTCTGGACGTCGCTCGAGTTGAATCATTGCTCTACGGCACAGAGTCCAGGTTGGTACGGATTGAAGGCCAACGGCAGGTTGCGGAACAGGCAATCGCCGTCTTACTCAATTTGACGCCGGACAGTTTCAAGATTGAGCCAGTGGATGAGCTCCGGATGGAAAAATTCACGATTCCCAGGATCATCCCGGCTCGCTTGCTTGAACGCCGGCCCGACATCGCGATGATGGAGCGACGAATGGCAGAGGCAAACCGTGTCATCGGCATTGCCCGAGCCGCTTTTTTCCCGAATGTCTCGTTCCGACTCGACGGCGGCTTTGAGGAGAAAGGCCTGGATCTGGTCAAGATTTCCCATAGTTTCTGGTCATACGGCGCAACCTTTGCCGTTCCGCTATTCCAGGGCGGGTATCGTCGCGCGCAATTGCAGCAGTCCTGGTCCGCCTATCGGGAGACAGAAGACCTCTACCGTTCCACCGTCCTCAAAGCATTTCGAGAGGTTGCGAATAATTTAACGACGACGAACCGATTGACGGTCGCGGCAGAACGTCAGGACGCTTCGGTCGGGGCGAATGTCAAAACGCAAAATCTCACGATGCAACTCTATCGCGGCGGTTTGGCGAATAGTTTGGAAGTTATCTATGCGCAGCTCGCGACGCTTGAGGCTCGAATTACGTCGGTCGAACTCAAAACGGAACTGCTGAAGTCTTCCGTTGAGCTTGTTCGCGCGTTTGGCGGGGGTTGGAATCGGAGTCAACTTCCGTCCGATGACGAGATTCAGCCGTTCGGTATTTTCCAATATTCCGATCTCGATAAACCAAACCCGGCGGGAGGGATCGATGTCAATGTTGGTGAATCAGCTAAGCCCTATAACGATCTGACAACCCCCAAGGCTCCGTCGACAACCGGGAGTAATCCGTGAATGGGGTGTTACATCCCAAAGCAGGGCTCGTGCCCATATGCTGCAGACTGCCACATCTGGTGAAGCCGGCGAAGGAAATAATGACATGATGAAGATGAAATGGAGTGTTGGACTCATCGTCATCCCCCTGATTGTGTTGATTTGGTCTCCGATGCAGGGACGCGCGGCGGATACTCGTGCCATATCCCCGGAAGTGGTTGCGGACTATATTCATGCGGTTGTGGAAAGCCATCGGGCGTTCTACACGGCTCATGTCGTTACCCCATTAGAAGAGGTGGGAGCAGCCAGAGCTGGTGTTGAATGGCACAATGACAAAAAAGTCATCCCTCTGCCTGTTCAGGTTCTGAATGAGACCAGCCAGATGTTCTCGACCCAATCCACTGGACTTCGATACCAATTGATCAGTCTGTGGCCGATTAATCGGAAGAATGGTCCTCGAGATCAGACCGATAAGAAGAGCCTGGAAACGGTTATGACCAAACCAGAACGTCCGGTCACGCGTATCGTCAAGATCGATGGGCAATCCTACTTTCAGGCGATGTATGCCGATATTGCGCTCAGTCCGGCTTGCGTGACCTGCCATAACAGCCATCCCGACAGTCCCAGGAAGGATTATCAAGCTGGTGACGTTATGGGCGGCTTGCTCATTGAATTTCCCCTTGGCAATAAGTGATGCTCACTCATGTAGTTGTCGAGGGGGGTCAAATCACTTCTTCGCATGGATAGGAAAACAACTTGAAGGGAACAGGCTGCCCGTGGGTAGCCTGCAGCCGCTCTGCATGAAACGCTTTCAAGGTGCGGATGGTCTGGTCTGCCTGATCAGCATTGAGCATGGTAAAGATGACCGAATTGGTTCCGGGGTAGAAAAACGACCCGACCACATTCCCCGTTACTCCCTTCCCTTCAGCATTCTTGATGAGCGTATACCCGGCGATCCCGCTTTTCTCCAAAACCTTTTGCACATCATCTATCATTGATGCACGAAACACGATCATGAGCGTGACCATAATACACACGTCCTCTCGAAAGTTAATTCTGCACTCTCCGTCCTCTATGGCCAATAATACTGGACTCTCCATAGCGAACTCAACAGGCTCCCATCTGTCTCGATAATCCACCAGGGAAATCGGCTCTGACCCCACTCTCCGCAGGGCAACGCAACGCTAAGACCGGCCGACAATGCATCCTTTAAAGCAGCCAGACTTCACGTGAATCCCCGTGAGCTGGAGGCAGAGCCGGTCTACTTACGAAGGTAACGTAAAAGAGGTAGCCTATGCGGATCCTTGCAGACGTCCAATCCACCAGAACGGTATGCCAATAGTTGGACTCATTCTCGTGTTTTCCTTAGAACTTGAAACCGCAATGGCTACTGCGTACGAACCAAGAGAATAGAAGCGTCCACTTTGGCGACCAACTGCTCAGCGACCGACCCTATCACTAATCGCTCCAGCCCTTTCCGATGTGAGCTGCCCACCACAACCAGATCGGCTCCCCATTCATTCGATGCGCTGGCGATGGCTTCCGCAATCCCAGTCAGACCATAGATGGCTTCGGCCTGTAATAAACGAGTTTCCACAGTTACTCCGTTACCGACCGTCGATTTAGCTTGTTTCAACAGCCTGCGCCCGGTCTGCTGATCGGACTCTTCTGAATCGGCGACGGCATAGACAATGCGGAGCGCTGCCTGGTGGGAGACAGCGATAAGCTTGGCTTCCCCTAATGCGAGCGTGGACGTTTCACTACCGTCGATGGCCACGAGAATTTTCATGAACATGAGGATTCGTCCTTTGTAATACGAGAGTATGAGACCGCCAAATGAAGGACAGGTCATCTCCCTGTCCTCAAGACCAGATGTCATGTGACGAGGCGAAAAAGTTGGCTAGCTGACGTCGCCCCCGCTCTTTTTGAGGTCATCAATGTACCGTTTGACGATAGCCCGCCCCGGCAATTTCTCAAGATTGGCATAGACCATATAGTGAACGATGCCGTGCACGGCCATGGCAATTAGCAATCCCTCAAAAATCCCCACCTTAAAGACAAGCAGGCCGCATAAGATAGCAAGGATCATGGCATAGGGCCCGTGATGGGTCACATGCACGAGCCCCTCGATCATCTTCCAGCCCGAGAAGATCATGATGATCGCCAACGCAAACTTTGGCAGATAGACGAGCGCATGCGTGTTGAGGGTAAAGAAGGTCACCACGCACCCGATGATGAGGACGGAAAACTTGGTATAGGCTCCGGCCAATCGATTGGTGGTGCTCTTTGCCAAACCGTCCAGATTGGTCATGCCGCCGAAGAAGCTCGACCCCATATTGGCGATCCAGATCGCAAACAGACTGTTGTTACTGTTACATTTGCGTTTAAGCGGGTCAATTTTTTCAATCGCGGCGTTACTCATCACCTGTTCGATGACGTCGATCAGAGCCAGCATCACGGCGAATCCCAGCATATAGAGCGCGGTCACTGCACTGTCAAAATGCGGGATCGGCAGCGCCAGCTTGAGTTCCGTATCTTCTATGGACAGCATGGGCACTGTGACGAACTGAGCGAGGATGCTCCCCGCTATAATGATGACGAAATAAGGAACAGCAGGTTGTGTGTTCTTGAATTTTAAGAAGAGATAGACGAAGAGGCCGTAGCCCGCCATGGAGATGAGGATCATCTGGATACGCGCGACGTTCAAGAACGAGTCGGCAGCTTCCATGCCTGGAGGAAGCTCATAGGTAAAGGCCAAAAACTTCAAGGCGATCTTGAGCCCGACGCCTGCCAACAGTCCTTCGACCAGGTAGACCGGCACAGCTACCAAAATAAACCGTTGCCAGTTAAAGAACCATATGATGGCTTGAATGGTTGCGGTTAGGAGAATGGCGAACGCCATATTGTCCAGGCCGAAGGTGGCCACCCCCACGGCCAACACCGGTGCCAGACCCGCCGCGATTCCAGGGCAGCCAACATAGTTGCCGGGTTTGAACCAGGCATTGATCCAGCCGACCAAGCAGGCAAACGCGACGGTGGCCAGTCCCACTTTGATGGGATACTCGGACATCATGGCAATGCCCACCGACAAGGGAATCGCCATTGATCCGGCGATCAGGCCGGCGGCGATATCACGTCCGGCATATCGCGCCTGGAATGCGGCTGATCCTGGTTCGGTAAGCGGTTTCCCTGTGACAGGTTGAAAACTCCCTGTGTCATTAAGATCACGCTCGTGTGACTTTAAGTCGTTTTCTGCTTCAGGAGTTCTCATCGTTGGTCGTCCAACCGTACTCGAATCGTCTCGTAAAATAAAAAGCCAACCGCGTTCTCAATGTCGTTGAGCAACATCAGTTGGCTTGTACTGTGCCCGGCCCGTCACTCGAACTGCCGGCCACCCTACGGCCTATAGCACTGGAACTCGCCGCTCTGCCGGTCTTGGATCAATCCCAAGCGCAAACAGTCTCGCCGATTAATCAGCGCGGGCTCATCAATAATATGCCTCGCCGACTGGTGTCAAGATTGAAAGGGTGACTAGGGTCTGTCACAAGTACAATTTTGGCCCGAAAGCCCCATGGTTGACGCGTGATTGAGGCTAAAAGCTTGTGATTGGATAGTAGCGAGTATCTGATCTGTCCAGCTTAGGGTGCCACCTTTAGTAGGACCGCAGTACACGGGCACGCGTCATATAGGAGGTGGGGCAGATGCGCGCTTTGAGAAGCGATATCTATGGTTGAATGGGTCAAAAGAATGATTGGGTGGGACCGCCATTTTGGTAAAGCGGAACCTGGCAATCAATCCTTGGCGCCTGTTTTTCCGAAGTATTCCTGTCGGCTGACGGCCACATCAGACACGAACATCACGCCGGAGTGTCGTTCGAAGAGCGGACGAAGGCCGGCAAGAATAGGGTTGACTTTTTCTTCCGGCACGACCGTCATGATAATTTCAAGGCTCTCCTGTTCGCTGAACATGAAGTGGGCCTCGCGTACGCTATGGTGGCCCTTTCCAGACACATTCCCGATGATGGTATAGCCGGTGGCCTTGACCCGATCAAACACATCGGTTACGAAAGCCCGGTGTTCGCCAGCGACGATCACGCGAATTTCCTTCATCGGATGCAATGCGAAACTCATCAATAGGCTCCTTTCCGGATTGTGTTCGGACAGTTAAGTCTACCGCCCTAGAACGCACACCACGTTCCATCGGGACGGTACCGATACCATACCTGGTCTTCCGGGTCGAGGGCGACCAGGTGCACCCACTCATTGTGATAGAAATGCCGCAGTACTTCGTGTCGAGCGATCAGCTTGTCGATCCGTCCACGCGGTGCCTCAATGATCGTCAACAATCGCATCGGCTCGTGATAGGGCGAGTCGCCGTTCATGACGGTTTGCCGGGCAAGTCCGAGACGGAGATCACTCCAGGGACCGGACATGATGCCGATTCGCCCCACGACGTTGTGATAGATCTTACTGCCGCTTCCGTAGACCTCGTTATCCACCGCAGAAAAGTAGTGTTCCATGTTGATCCACTGCGCCACGACCTGCGGGGCCGTGAGCAGCACTTCGAGCAGCCGGTTGCTCGGATCTTCCCGATAATCGTACGAATGCAGGAAGACGCGCCCGCCCAGGTCCAGTCCTTTCGTCAGTTCCCTGCGTCCGATCAGGAACGACGTATTGTTTGACAGGCCCCACTCCGGTCTGACCTGACTCCAGTCCACGCTCCGCTTGCGGACATGCGCTTCGGCCTCCGTCTCTTTGAGAACCTGTTGGATGTCGGGAAAGCGCGCACAGCGTTCCTGACTGGTGAGCGCGGAGGCTATGCCGAGGTCTTCCTGGAGACGGGCGATGTCCGCGCGATGGGTAGGCGGGGCGTCTTCAAGGTCGAACAGCTGTACGGCATCGGTCGTTGTGTCCATTTGGCCGGCGAGAAAATGCGTGTCGGATGGGATGTGAATTCCCAGATTGGCGATTCGCTCCCGGACCCTGGGATTATTCGCCATCATTGCGAGAACACGGGCATTGGGCTTGCCTTCATTCCCGCCACAGGCGCCGCAATCGAGCGCGGATTCGTAGGGATTGTTGTCCGACGTGCTCCCGTGGGCGCAGAAGAGGACGAGTCGCGCGAAGTTCTTGGTCAGCCCCATCATGCGCAACGCCGTGTCGACGGTCAGGACCTGCTCCTCCAAGGTAAAGCCTGTCCTGGTGAGCCGTTCCTTGTGTCGTGACGCAGAACGCACCGTCAGATCGTATTGCCGCTGTAGCATTTCGACAAAGGTGTTGATCGCCTCGGGTGTGAGTCCCGCCCGGTCGATTTCTTCGGCAGCGATCGGCGGCTCCGGGTCTCCTTTCACTGTCAGCGCCCGCTGTCGCAAACCTTCAACGAGCGAGGGCGTGATACGGGAACTGCGAAGCCCGAATTGTTCATGCAAGGCCTCCCTGATCACGGCTTGTTGTTCCGCTTCGAGCATTTCCGCAGTTTCACTCGGGGCCAGCTTGTCAATCGTGAGTGTTGTGGCGAGAGAGGGCACGAACAGCCCTCGCAACCAGGCGGTCAAGCGCTGATAAAGTGCCGGGACCAATGTCTTGCCGAAAATCGGCAGGCCGTAAAACCAACCCAGCGATTCCACCATGACATAGGGGGTCACGACATTTTCTTTCAGATCGTGCAAGAGCGTATGACCTGCATGCACCCACTTGGCCCGCGCCGCGTGCAGCGATACTGTATGATCGAGATAACTGCGCGGAATCTCCCGGACCTCGTTTCTCGCACGCATGATCACCGGGAACTGTTCCGTATCATGTTCCTTTCCCCAGGCCCGATAGCGGATAAAGGCGGCAAAGAAACCCGCGAACCCGTAGGTTTCGTGTAGGCCGACCGATTCGAGATGGCGGCGGAACGGTTCGGAACGCACGTCGATACAGTAAACCGATTGTGAGTACGGGCGCGCTGTCTCGGAGGAAGCGGCAATCTCGGTGCGCGGGCGCAAGTGTCCAAACAGCTGTTCCTGGTAGCCGGCCTCCAGGGCATTGAGCCACACCGGTCCATGGTCCGATTCGGGGAAAGCTTCCATCCAATCAACGATCTGCTTCAAGCCTGCGGGAGGGCTGTCAACAAGCGCACTTGCATCAATGGTCAATGAACGGGTCAAGGCGAGAAGCCGGCGCGCGGCCCCGCGCCGCCCGGCCGCTTGCAGCCGGGGAATCACTTCAGCACGGTACCGTGTGAGGATATTGTTCCAGCTTTGCCCCTTACGGTGCGAGAGCCGGTCGACTTCTTCGGCATAGAGGGCGGGCAACCGGCCGGCCACCCGCAGCCGTCGAAGATAATATTCTTCGGGATAGTCGCGCATGTAAGCAGAGATGGCGTCGAATCGGCCCTGAATGCCGAGATGGTCCTGACAGGCTGCTTGCACGAGTTCCCGTGCGTACCAGAGACGAATCGCCAGAAACTTCACTAGGCCGACCGGGTAAGCTTGCTGCCAGGAGTAGTCACGCTCCTCTCCACGCCACTTGATGAAGCCGGCCCAGCCCGGCAGCGCAGTCAATTGTAACGATAAATAATCCTGGAGCAGCGCAGCAGGAATCCCCAGTGCGTCCAGGCTTTCGAGGAGCGCGTCTTCCGGATGGTCCGGCAACTGCTCGATTTTTTTTCTGCTGTCCTTGATCCCGCAGGGAGACCATTCATGGGAGGCCATGGCTTTCCATGCTTCATACAGACCCTTTTCACGTCCTGGCATGACCCATGTCGCATGGCCCTCGTCCAGGAACGCGCCGCACCACTTGATCATTTGATCGTTGATCTGCTGGACGATCTGTGTGCCGAGCGTGTCGTCGCACCAGTGCGAAAGGGTGAGCCATCGGCAGAGGGCGGCCTGACGCTCACCTACTGTCTTGCGGATGCGATCATCCAGTGAGAAAGGAAGCAGCACGCACTCCAGCTTGCCGGCGAGTGCGTCGATCAACGGCCTGTCGGAATCCTCCAGCTGATCGTCAAGCGGTTCCATGGACGGAGCACAAAGTCCATCAGCCAGACAGGCGCGCAAGACCGTGCTGTGCGTGACGGTGTGCGATCCGATGGTCACATGCTTGTCGACGACGCGCGACTTGAGTGCGTTATCGAGATGAGTCGACCGGATCCGGCCGTCTTTGAGGTACTCACGGTACAGATGGCTGGGAAGATAGCCGTTGCCGCCCATGAACTGCTTCCCGCGTTTAACGGCTTCTTCGAACGGCAGATATTCAATGCTGTGCAATGGATTGTGGTGGACGAAAGTCCGCATCGGCCAGTACTGGGCGATGACTTCGCCAGCAAGACGGACGACCCCGCGCAATTCCATTCGCCTGGATTCAATGTCAGGCAGGTGTGTTAGCGGTTCCATGCGAGAGACTGCTCCGTGACGGCGGTCCTATTCGGATCCGGATTCGACGAATACAAGCTGGTCGGGGCCAAGCCAAGCGCCAGCAAAACCAGCACCACGATCAGCAGCGAGGTAAATTCGGGATGCCTGAGGTCCGCATAACGTAAATCCGGTCGGCGAACTCCGAAGAGCAACTGCTGGACCATTTGCATGATGTACCACGAGGCCGCAAGCCAGGCTGTGAGCGCGATGAACAGGCCGATCGTTGAAAAGGGCGGGGCTGTCAGCAACAACCCCATGAATCCAGCGAACACCCCAAAGGGCGGGATTCCCATCGCCGCAAGGCCCAACAGAGAAAACAGGATCGCATATTTCGGCATCACCGCGGCCAGGCCGCTGACGGCCTGCGGATCCACATCGTCGCCGTATCTCGTGCGAATAACCTGCCAGGCAACCAACAGTCCGCCGGTGGCGAGGCCGACTGCTCCGGCCAGCACGGCCGCGCGCGGACTCGCCGTGTGGGCTCCGGCCACAAACCACCAGAGAATCGAAAAGAACGAGACGCTCCCGTAGCCCACCAACAGACGGACCCGCGTTTGGGCCAACGCTTTGATTGCGCCGTACAATGAGCTGGCCAGGGCCAAGAGGCTGACGACCGCGACGAATTCATTCGGCATCGTCGGCATGGCGGTCGTCAGTCCGTGAAGGCCAAGCACGGGCAGCAGCACTACGATGAACGGGGGCAGGCTACCCGGCAGCCTGGTCAGCGCCGTGAGGTACCCGTCATGAAGGGGCATGAGCGGTAACAGAACGGCACAGGTTGCCAGGGATGCCACCGATGAGACGGGCGGACCCGCCACGAGAGACAGACCCGCGCCGACGACACCGACACCGAAGGAACCGATGCCCCACCAGGAGATGGGCCAGAGCGTAGTGTGATGACGGTATAGGAGGAACATGATCATCAGCATGATCGAGATCAGGCACAGCGGGCCGAGCGTATTCCCCCCGGTGAGCACGGCCATTCCCAAACCGAGAAAGATCAAGGTCAGAGTCCAGGAAAGCCGATGGTGTTCGTGCACCGGCTGACCTAATGTGGCCACCACGGCTGCGATCGGCAGTAAGTAGAGCGGTAAGAGACCATCGGACGGAATCGGAAGCTGGCCGGCGACTCCGGCGGTCGCCGCAAGGCTGATGACTGACGAGCCGATCGCGTACATCTTTACACGGTAGGGATCGGACCCAAATGCCAGACAGACGAATGCACCCGCGAACGGAATTCCGGACAACACCCACGAGATGACCATGTCTGTCATGGTGTCTCCCCGCCGATCATTGCGATGCCGGCGTCTAGGAGGAGAAATGGAACGATGAGAACCAGCGACAGGAGCACGTCATTTCTCCGGATGGTTGAAAAGAGTTCGTTCTCTCTCTGTCAGGTGATGGGTACACCTCCCGCCGCGGTGGCGGTGTACCATTAATAGGGTTCACCACATTCGTCAAGCAGCGGTTCACCGGTCCCTTGCTCATGCGCCGTTGCGGACGACGCGCCGTGGTTATTCAGGAAGAGGCCATCTCCACTCTGTATGGTCATTGCCGGTGTCGGTCAAAGCGTGCGTTCCCCGGCGCGCTTATCCAAGCGCTGGATGGCAGATGTCAGGGTCTGTCCCACCCGATGTAGGACCGTGTCGACATAGAGTCGATTAAGGAACAGCACATAGAGACGGATCCGGACGCCGTTGATCCACGATGGTATCCACACGGCCCGGCCGTGGGCCCGCATGTACAGATAAATCCATCCCACAATGGTCACGAGCGTCGATACCGCGAGGATGAGGTCAAAGAGCCAATCCGGAAGGTCGCCGGCCTTGAAGTACAAGGCCACCTCCTCCGGATTGGGGTAGAGAAATGCGGTGAACGATTCGACGGCAAACAGGTAGACGAACACTATGAACAAGAGTGTCAGTAACATCGCAGCAGACACCTTCCAGGACGCGACGGCCCGCAATCGGGTCAGCGTCAGGATCGCTTGCGAAGAGGTGATCCAGATGAAAAAGAGAAAGATGACGGTGCCCTGGGATTCTAAGAGCGGAATCCGTAACACGCCATGAGTCGCCAGCAGGATCAGCAAGGGGATCAGCAGGGTCGTGAGAAATCCTGTCGTCCAGGTCAGGGGCGAGTAACCTTCTTTCTCCGTCTTCTGTGCTGGATGGGGGAGCGAAGGTTCCTGTCTCGCTTTATGGATGACATTTCCACTGTACAGGAACACCGTCGCCTTGAACAGCCCGTGGGCGATTAGATGAAAGACTGCGAGGGAAAAGGCACCCAGACCGCATTCCATGACCATGTAGCCCATTTGGCCGATCGTCGAAAAGCCGAGCATGTTCTTAATGTCGTTCTGCACCAGCATCATGGTTGCGCCGAGGATGGCCGTCAGCGTTCCGATAACCAGGGCGATGTGCAGGGTGGTCGAACTCATCCCGAAGAGCGGCGCCAGGCGATTGATGAGAAAGCCCGCGGCATTGATTATGCCCGCGTGCAGTAAGGCAGTCACGGACGTGGGGGCATAAAGATACCGGGGAAGCCAGCCGTACAGTGGAAACTGGGCGGACTTACTCATTCCGCCGACCAGGAGCAGCAAGGTGACCGCCGTCGCGCCGTTCAATTCGACACCGGAGAGCAGGGACACGGTGACAGTGGATTGCGCGGCGGCGGCAAACAGATCAGGAAATTCCACTGTGCCGTACAGCGAGTAAGCCAGCACAGTCCCGCCGAGGAACGCGACATCACCGACCCGCAAGAGCGTGAAGGTTCGAAAGGCGCTTTTCAGCGTCTCTTGGTGGCTATGATTATGGATGAGGAGATAGAGGAGGTAACTCAGCAATTGCCACAGCACGAACAGCATCAGCAAGTTCGCGCTGGACACCAGGCAGAGGAGGACAAACACGGTCAGCCCGATCAAGGCGAGATACCGTCGCTCGTGCAAATCCTGGTACATATACTCTACGGAATAGGTGTAAATGATCGTGCCGATGCCGGAGATCAATACCATCATGACCGCGCTGAGCCGATCGATGTACAGGCCGATCGGAACGGCCAACACAGTGGACGCGCCCGGATCGTACAATCGGAGCGTAATCGGGCCTTCCGTGGCCACGACGTAGAGTGCGGCGATGGCGCCACAGAAGGCCGCGCCGATCGGCCAGGCGGCGATCTTCGCGCGGACATGGCGCGTGGCTTCGCTACCGACGCCCACGATAAGAGTGGCGATCAATGGAAGCAGCGGCACGAGCAGCACTGCGGACATCTTCACCCCAACGCTCTGAAAACACAAAAGCCAACCGCCCGCTCGATGCTGGATCGAGACGGGTTCGGTTGGCTTGTACTGCGACCGGCCTCTCGCACGAACTGCCGGTCACCCTACGACCCGTGATACGAACACTCGGCGCCCTGCCCGTCCCGGGCAATCGTGAGGAGGAGCAACATCGCCGGCCTATAAGTACACGTCCATCAATAATATGACAGCCCGATCAGCGTCAAGCGTGAAAAGGTGAATCAGGCCTTAGAATCGGAAGGGTATGGCCCGAAAGACCCATATCGGCGGGCGGTTGAGCCCAAAGGGCGACGATTGTCCTTGTTCGCTTGCGTATGCGACCCGTATAATCCTGCCTCAGGACGAGCCGGCTATGGAAAATGCGATTCGCAACGCCATCATCAAGTTCGAGCAGGAGTTCATGGGCCGTGGGCCTGACGACGTGCGGGCCTCCATTGTCCGTGATTTAGTCGTGGTCCGGTTAAAAGGCGTGCTGACTCCGGCCGAGCGGCAGCTGGCAAAAACTGCGGAGGGCGTCGAAATGGTGAAACAGCTGCGGCAGAATTTGATCGCACAGGGTCGTGACAAACTGAGCGAGCAAGTCGGCGAAATCACGAAAGCCAAGGTCCTCGGGGTGTTTACCGACATCGATGCGCAATTGGGGGAACGGGTCTTTGTCTTTACCATGGACCGGGAAATCCAGCCGATCGCCCGCTGACTGATTCCTCAGAGATCTTCCCGCTCAGAACGTGCGCGCAGTGATCCACATGTGCACAAGAATGCTCGCGCCATAACCAAGCGCAATTGCCGGAGTCCACTTGAGATGACCAAAAAACGTATATTTCCTTTTCGCCTACCCCATCAGCGCGGCACCGGCCAGGGCGGAGAGTGTGTTGTCGAAGATGTTCCTGATGACCGCGAGAATCGTAAGGCCGAACAAGATGAGCGCCAGCCACTGTTTCGGTTCCGTTGCATCACGAAGGATGAGAGATTCTAGTGCATCGGCGTCTCGGCCGGTTGTGCAACAGAAGACGTTGGTACCGGCAGATCGCCGCGTTTGGGACCAGGGTGCCAGCCCATGACCGCGAGCAGCACAAAGAAGCTGATGACATACGCGATCACGACATGCCAGCCGTGATACACCCAGCGACCGACGTTCTTCGCATCCGGATACATGTTGGACAACGCAACGCCGGCTGACGAGCCGAACCAGATCATCGAGCCGCCGAACCCCACCGTGTAGGCGAGCATGCCCCAGTCATAGCCGCCTTGTTTCAGCGCGAGCGCGGTGAGCGGGATGTTGTCGAACACTGCGGAGATGAACCCGAGCCCCATGGCCGATGGCCACGAGGCGGCCGGCAATTTTTCCACCGGCATCATCGAAGCGCAGGAGACCAGTGCGAGCAGAAAAATCGTACCTTTGGTCGCGCCGGGCAACAGACTCCAATCAGGCTTGCGTAACGGCGCCGAGACCAGGATCGCCAGTGCCACGGCTACACCGATGAAGGGGAAATGATCGGCGATTTCAGGGTGTACCAGGTTGATGTATACGTTGGTGGAAATCGCCGCCACCAAAATGAACCCCACAATACCGACGCGGCTCCAGTCCACATGCGCGCCACCGGGCTCATAGGCCATCAAGGGCGAATACTTGTTCTGCTGCAGCGCGGCCGGGATGCCGAACAGGACCAGTGCGACCACCGCGGCGACATACGCGTGGATTACGTCAACCGGGCTCACCCCGTCGATCCACATCATCGTGGTCGTGGTGTCGCCCACCACGCTGCCCGAACCGCCCGCATTGGAAGCGGCGACAATCGCGGCGAGGTACCCAATGTGGACCTTGCCGCGAAAGACGGTGTGTGCCATGGCGCCCCCAATCATCGCCGCGGCGATGTTGTCGAGAAACGAGGACAGCACGAACACCATCGCGAGCAGCGCGAACGCACCCTTTGCTTGTCCCGGGAGGTACTTCGGCAGCACCGCGGGAACATGGCTGTCCTCGAAATGCTTGGACAACAATGCAAAGCCCAGCAACAGGCACAGCAGATTGGAAAGAATGACCCACTCATGGGCCAGGTGGTTGACCAAGCCCGGCACGCCATCGCCGGTCTTGAACCCGGTGAACGCCAATTTGTACAACGTGATCGTTCCGAGGCCAGTAAGTGCCACCTGCAGCGTGTGGTGGTGGAACAGCGCGACACCGAGCAGCGTGAGGGCGAACAAGATGAAGTCGAACGGGATGCCGAACGCGGTGGGTGGGTCGGTCGCCGCGACAGCGAACGACGGGGCGAGCCATAACGCGAACGCGGCTCCGGCAATGACCAGGCGCGGACCGGTGCCCGCGCGCGACGACGGAATCTTCTGCTCTTCAAGGCGCATAACGCTCCCCCCTGGTTCGCGTTGATCACAGCGATGGGAAGGAGCGAGCCCGCTACCATCGCAAAGCGGTCGTCGTGCAAGCGCCCGATCAGGCGACTGTCGACGAGAAGTGTGTTGAATTTCTGGGGGCATGGAATGGCGGCTGGGGTCCCATCCCCCACTTTGCCCCGAACCCCCAATCCCCCATCGTTAGCTGAGAGAACGATTGTTCGTTTTACGGTGGATCGGGAATTGTCGGACGGGGATCGTCAGTGTCCCGCCGAATGAGAGATCCAGAGATCGTGGTTCGAAGTGACAACCGGACGATCCAGATACACCGGAAATCCAAACGAAACCAGAAGCTACACAGGCAGATGAGTGAAAATCAAGGCAAACCTTCCAGGGAGCATGCGTCGAAGACAATTCGGTGAGATTTCCGGCCCGCGCTTCACTGATGATGCAAGAGGGACATCACCATCACCCGGTTTTTCACTCAATGAGCGCGCGTAGTTTGAAATGTTGCGTCGAAACCCGAGTCATTTGACCAGCGTGACGGGGACCTGGGTCAGATGGATGACCTTGGTG
The DNA here is from genome assembly GCA_039794465.1 of Nitrospira sp. Lineage (GTDB taxonomy): Bacteria > Nitrospirota > Nitrospiria > Nitrospirales > Nitrospiraceae > Nitrospira_D. The sequence continues at coordinate 8,181 of JAYWIP010000091.1, read as the reverse complement.
GTGACCGAGCCCATCACGAGCCCAGCAATACGCCCGAGTCCACGCGATCCCATGACAATTTCGCCGGCCCCAACTGCCTTGGCGCACTCCACAATCTTTTCGGCGGCATCGCCTTCCGCCGTACTGCTAGCGAACGCTACGCCCGACGAGCGCAGCACTTGCTCCGCCGGTTCGAGAATCTCGCGATTATGCTGCGCTGCCATTTCCGCTGCTTTCTTGTCGCCCACGTAGACCTGGATCTCGCCGTAAACGCGTAGCGGGGAGTGCACAGTCACGAGATGCACGCGAACTTGTGGTTTTTCACGTGCTCGCTCAACGGCAAGATGTAGCGCACGCATCGCGCTCTCCGAGCCGTCGACCGGAACCAAGATTGTGTTAGGCATAACGGCCTCTTTCAAGCCAGTGGCGACCAATTAAAGAAGACCAGTACATCCAAGATCTCGCGGATTCAAGTAGCCAGTGCATAAATTCACCGACGGGGTGGTTGTCCCGGCCCTCTTACAGCAGTTCTTTCCTCGGAGACTGCATACGGGCCAGACGTTCCGGGCAGGGCTTGTCGCAGCCGGCATCGCACTCCAGACCAAGGCGTTCAAGACCGCCGCAACTCCCGCCGATCGGACGGCGACCGACCAGGACACCCACCGCCATAGCCAGGATCGCAATACCTATGACAAGAAAGGTCACCAGGAAAATAGTCATGACAGCTCCTCCTGCCTCCGGTACCGTTGGAAGGCGCAGCAGACCTGCTCCTCGAATTGCCCATCACGTTCGATGACGAAGAGGACGGGAAGGTTGAGCCGTTCGGCTATGGCCATGCCACGCTCAGGTCCCAACACCTGAAACGCGGTTGCCCAGGCGTCGGCTCGCATGCTGGTATCCGCCAGCACCGTCACCGACACCAGATGATTATCGACCGGCCAGCCGGTGGTCGGATCGATGGTATGGGAATAGCGTCGCCCGGCGATTTCAAAAAAGTTTCGATAATTGCCCGAGGTGGCGAGCGCGATGTCGCTAAGCGCCAGCATCGTGTGCACCGAGCGTTCGCCCGGCAACGGTTTCTCAATTGCGATCCGCCAGGGCGTGTCGTGCTCCTTGAGCCCGCGTACCCGTATCTCGCCACCGATCTCAACCATATAATGTTCAATGCCGTGTGTGGTCATGAGTTCAGCAACCCGGTCCACCCCGTAGCCCTTGGCGATCCCGGAAAGATCCAGGAAGACATCAGGGCGGTGCTTGCGTATCGCCGGTTGAGTGTCACGGAGCGTGACTTTATCGAGACCGCTGCGCATGCGCGCAGCGGCGATATCGCGTTCAAGGGGGATGCGGTCCGGATGCGACTCAGGGCCGAAGCCCCATAAATTGACCAGGGGCCCAACCGTGATGTCAAACGCCCCTTCGCTTTGAGTTCCGATCTCGAGCGCGGCCTTGAGCACGGCAAGCAGCGAAGCGGATGTGGCCACCCAGTCGGTGGTGCGCAGACGGTTCAAGCGCGACAGTTCCGATTCCGGGTCATAGGTGGACATGGTGTGATTAATCTCGGCCAGCAATGCGTCAACTTCGATCTGCATCGCCTTCAGTGAGGGAGTATTCTGGGTGGGGCGGTATTTCACGTTGTAGGTGGTGCCCATGGTGCGACCACTCATGTGCAGCTCTGGGACAGGCGGTTCAGGGCGCAACAGGCTGAAGCCGGCACCGGCAGCCAGCAGAGCGATCAAGGCAATCAGCGCACGGGGGCGTGGAAGGGATGGATGCATGGATGGTCATCCTCCGAAGTCATCGAGCATGATGTTGTCCCGCTCGACACCCAGATCCAACAGCATCTTGATCACGGCCGCATTCATCATCGGCGGTCCGCAGAGGTAGTACTCACAGTCCTCAGGCGCCGGATGAGTCTTCAGATACTCATTATAGAGCACAGTATGGATGAAGCCGGTATAGCCGCTCCACGCGTCATCTGGAAGCGGGTCGGACAAGGCGACATGCCACTTGAAGTTGTCATGCGCTGCGGCCAGCTTATCGAAATCGTCGACATAGAACATCTCGCGCTTCGATCGTGCCCCGTACCAGAAGGACATCTTGCGTGTGGTCTTGAGGCGGACCAGCTGATCGAAAATATGCGAACGCATGGGCGCCATCCCTGCTCCACCGCCGATGAACACCATCTCGTTGCTGGTATCACGTGCAAAGAACTCGCCGAACGGTCCGGAGATGGTGACCTTGTCGCCCGGTTTCAGTCCGAACAGGTAGGAGGACATTTTACCCGGAGGCACATTGTGGCTGCGCGGTGGGGGCGTGGCAATGCGAATATTCAGCATAATGATGCCACGCTCCTCAGGGTAATTGGCCATGGAGTAGGCACGCTCGAGGGGCTCATTGACCTTGGACACAAGGTCCCAGAGTTTCAGCCGGTCCCAGTCGCTGCGAAACCGTTCTTCGATGTCAAAATCCTTAAACGAGTGCTCATACGGAGGGCAGAAAATCTGGATGTACCCTCCGGCACGGAAATCGACATATTCATCCTGGGGAAGCTCCAGGACCAGTTCCTTGATGAAGGTCGCCACATTGTGGTTGGAGCGCACGGTACATTCCCATTTCCTGACCCCGAACACCTCATCGGGAATCACGATCTTCATGTCCTGCTTGACGGCCACTTGACAGGAGAGACGGTAACCCTCGCGCGCTTCACGCTTGTTGATGTGCGAGGTTTCGGTCGGCAGAATCACCCCACCCCCTTCGAAGACCTTGACCCGGCATACGCCACACGTACCGCCGCCGCCGCAGGCGGAACTGATAAAAATCTTGGCGTCGCCAAGCGCACCGAGCAGCTTGCCTCCGATCGGCGTCTCGATAGATTTCTTGTCGTTGATGGTGATCGTGACATGGCCGCTGGCAACCAGTTGCGATCGTGCACTCAGAATGAGGACAGTCAGAATGAGGACGATCCCCGTGAAAAAACCGACTCCCAGTATGATCTCGATCATACGCGGCCTCTCATCAGACTCAGAGTTGAATTCCTGAAAAGGCCATGAACCCGAGGGCCATTAACCCAGCGGTGATGAATGCGACGCCCAGTCCCTGCAAACCAGCGGGGATGTCGGAATACTTGAGCTTCTCACGCACCCCTGCCATCGCCACGATCGCGAGCGCCCACCCGGCACCGGAGCCCACACCATAGGTGACGCTCTCGCTGAAGGTATAGTCACGTTCGACCATAAACAGAGTGCCTCCGAGAATGGCGCAGTTAACGGTAATCAGCGGCAGAAAGATTCCCAACGAGTTGTACAGTGACGGGACGTATCGGTCGAGAAACATTTCCAGCACCTGGACGATCGCCGCGATGACGCTGATATAGCTGATGAGCCCAAGGAAACTCAGACTCATTTCAGAGAGCCCCGCCCATGCCAATGCGCCATCACGGATCAGAAACTGGTAGATCAGATTATTGATCGGGAGGGTCAGGCTTTGCACGACGACCACCGCAATGCCCAGTCCGAGTGCCGTGCCGATTTTTTTTGAGATAGCCAGAAACGTGCACATGCCGAGAAAAAACGTCAGCGCAAGATTCTCGACGAAAACCGCTTTGATAAACAGATTGATCAGGTCAATCATGAGGCCACCTCGGGACGAGGCGCGTGATAGATCCGGTATTCCGGTTGCTCCACTTGTGCCGGCTTCCAGGAGCGCACCACCCAAATGATCATGCCGATCAGGAAAAATGCACTCGGAGGCAGGAGCAACAAGCCGTTGGGCACATACCACCCGCCATCCCGTTCAAGATGGAGGATTTGGTACCCGAGCAGGGAACCGGACCCCAAGAGCTCGCGTATGACCCCGATGACCATTAATAGTGCGCTATACCCGAGGCCGTTGCCGAGTCCATCGAGGAAGCTCGGAAGCGGGGGATGTTTCATCGCATAAGCTTCAGCGCGTCCCATGACGATGCAATTGGTAATAATCAACCCGACGAAGACCGATAGTTCCTTGCTGATGGTGAACGCATAGGCTTTGATGAACTGATCGGTGACGATCACCAGCGACGAAATAATGGTCATCTGCACGATGATGCGGATGCTGCTCGGAATATGATTACGGATCACACTGATGGCGGCATTGGAGAGAGCGGTAACGACGGTCAGCGCGATGCACATCGTGATCGTGGTGGAAAGCTTCGACGTCACGGCCAGTGCCGAGCAAATCCCCAGGACCTGCAAAATGACCGGGTTATTGTCGACGATCGGGTCGATAAGAATTTTGCGGTGTTCGTACGACATGAGTGTTAACTCCTTTCGTGTCGCAAACGGGAAAGGTACGGCCCGTACCCTTTATCGCTCAGCCAGAATTTCAGCAAATTCTCCACGCCTCGCGAGGTGATGGTGGCGCCGGCGAGTGCGTCGACTTGATGCTGAGCGTCGGGGGTGGAACTGTCAACCGCGACCTTCGTCACTTCAACCTGAACCTTCCATTTCTCGTCGAATAGGACTTTGCCCGTCCATTGTGCCCGCCACTTGGGATTGTCGATCTCTCCTCCGAGCCCCGGGGTCTCGGCATGCTGATAGAAGCGGAGGCCCTGAACTGTTCGCAGATCCTCTTCAAGCGCAAGAAACCCGTACATCGTGGACCAGAGCCCGTAGCCGTACACCGGCAGAATCAGTTTCTTCAAGTCACCGTTGGCGTCGACAATCCGATAGACCGGCAGATAGCGCGGTTCACGCCTGATCCCCGCCACATCCTCCCGGCGGGCGAGTTCGGTGGAGATCTCGGGATCCTTTCCGGCCTTGACGATATTAAAGGTGTCAGGATCGATCCCCTTCACCTCGTCACCGGTGGCCAGTTCGATCATGCGCGCGTCAATCCGTTTGAGCGCTTGTGCTTCCGTCAGTCCCTCCTTGAGGAGGCCGGAGACTGCAATCACATTCCGTATGAGGTCGGCCTTCTGATTCGATTCCTGAATCGGTCGGAGGAGCACCGCCGCGCCGGCGACCACAACCGAGCAGACCAGACAGACAACAAACGTCACCAGCAGCGTCCTGCTCGCACTTTCGACTGGCGCAGCGGATGCGGCGGAATCTGATTCAGGCGCGGACATGGCGGCGGAGCCTCCGTCGGATGTTCAGCTGGACGACTGCATAATCGATCAGGGGCGCGAACACATTGGCAAACAAAATCGTGAGCATCACGCCTTCAGGAAACGCCGGGTTCGCCACGCGGATCAGCACGGTCATGGCCCCGATCAGAATGCCGAAGACCCAGCGCCCGGCACTCGTCATGGCGGCTGACACCGGGTCGGTGGCCATGTAGACCATGCCGAAGGCAAACCCGCCCAGCACCAGGTGCCAGTACCAGGGCATTGCCACCATGGGATTGGTGTCGCTGCCGACCACATTGAACAGGAGTGAGGCCCCGACCATCCCCAGAAAGACCCCGACGATAATGCGCCAGGAACCGACTCCCGTGTAGATCAGGAACGCCGCGCCGAGCAGACAGGCGAGGGTGGAGGTTTCCCCCATGGAGCCCGGCATCAGGCCGATAAAGGCATCCCACCAAGTATATCCTCCGCGGATGATCTCGTCGACGCCGCCCGCCTTACCAAGGCTGAGCGCGGTTGCGCCGGAATAGCCATCCACCGCCACCCACACCCGGTCACCGGACATGTCGGCGGGATAGGCGAAAAACAGAAATGCCCGGGCGGTCAGGGCTGGATTGAGAAAATTCTTGCCGGTCCCGCCGAAGATCTCTTTGCCGAAGACCACGCCGAAGCTGATCCCGATGGCGACCATCCAGAGAGGCATATCGGGTGGCAGCGTCAGCGTGAAGAGCATGGAGGTGACCAGAAAGCCTTCATTGACCTCTTTCTGACGCACCGTGGCAAAGACCGTTTCCCATACACCGCCGACGATTAAGGTCGTCAGGTAAATCGGCAGAAAATACAAGAAGCCATGGACCGTATTGGCCAGAATACTGCCGGCGTCAAACCCGATATGGAGCGCCGCCAGCAGGTCGTAACGCCAGCCTGTCTTAGCCACGGCCATCTTGGCGAGCGCCAGATTGGCCTGATAGCCGGTGTTGAACCAGCTCCACAGGATGCAGGGAATCAGCGCCACCACCACGTACACCATCAATCGTTTCAGATCGATGCCATCCCGCACATGAGGCGCGTTGTGCGTGGTTTCGGGAGAGGAATACAGAAACGCATCGACCATCTCGAAGACGGGATAGTACTTTTCATACCGGCCGCCCTTGGCAAACAGGGGCCTGAGACGATCAAGATAGCGTTTCATGCCTGCCATCAGCCTTCTCTCTCAATCTGGCTCAACACGCTCCGCAGCACCGGGCCGTAGTCGTTCTTGCCCACGCATACGAAGGAGCATAAGGCAAGGTCTTCCTCGTCCAGTTCCATGCAGCCCAGCTGTTGCGCCATGTCGGTGTCGCCCACCATCAGGTAGCGCAGCAGCTGCGTCGGGAGGATGTCCAGGGGCATGATATCCTCGAAGTTGCCGAATGGCACCATGGCACGCAGACTTCCGTTCAGCCCGGTAGTCAATCCAAACTCCTCCCGGCGGTAACGGAAGAGACTCGACAGCATGACGTTGCTCTGGGAGAAGGTTCTCCGCCCGGGCGCGAACCAGCCCATGAACGTCCGTTCTGTGGCTTCCTGAAGCACACAGACCTGTACATGATGGCGCCCCAGATAGGACGACCAGTTGGCTGCGTGACGCCCCGACAAGATCGAGCCGGAGATGACGCGGCTCTCACCGTCCTGAAGCTCACCCTCGATCAACTCCTCGATACAGGCGCCGAGCCTGGTCTGCAACAGGCGTGGCTGTTTAACCTGAGGTCCGCCGAGCGCAACGATGCGTCCGGTCGATAACCGGCCGGTGGTAAACAGCTTGCCGATCGCAATCACCTCTTGGTAGTTGAGGTGCCAGACCACCTTGTTGACGTCGACCGGTTCGAGAAAATGAATGTGCGTCCCCGGCAGACCGGCCGGGTGGGGGCCGTCGAAACTGGCCTGCCGTATGTGGCCTATACCCTGTGGCATCGGCAGTTCAGCTGCGGGCGACTTGCACACCCACAGCGGCATGGTGCCAAGGCGCGACAGCACCGTCAGGCCATGGCTGAACGATTCCGCCTCTGCTGTAATTATCGGAGCAGGATCAGCGGCCAGCGGGTTGCTGTCCATCGCCGTCACGAAGATGGCCGCCGGACGAGTGGTCGGGTCGGCGATCTTGCTATAGGGACGCGTGCGTAAAGTCACCCACAGACCCGATGCCAGGAGATTGTCCACCACCTGCGTTTCGGTCAGGCCGGCCAGTTGGTCGACAGGATAGGCTGCAAATGTCTCCTCGTCTTCGGTTTCGTCCAGCCGGATGACGACTGACTGGAGCAGGCGTTGCGCTCCACGATGGATCGCACGCACCGTGCCGGCACCCGGAGCCGTGATGCGTACGCCGGGTAACTTCTTATGCTCGAACAGCGCTTGGCCGAGCTTGACCTTGTCCCCTTCGGCGACCAGCATGGCGGGTTTGAGCCCGATATGATCCACGCCGAGCACGCCGACGTGGCGGACAGGTTTGGCGACATGGACATGCTGCTCCGGCTTCCCGCTGACCGGCAAATCCAGCCCTTTTTTGATTCTGATCATCATGGCAGGTACGGGGCCATTGGCGCCGTCGTGATGGGTCGACTTGCTATGGTTAAGAAGTGCTCTATTGTCTACGCTGCCGGATGAGCGTTTCTTTTTCGTCAATTATGAGCGCCGACATATAAAACGGCAGTAAACCATAGGGTCAAATTGCCGCAGTACAACTGTTTGGACATCTTGTTGTCAAGCCTTGTCTTGGGTAAGCATTTCAGATGGCCTGACAGGGGGTTGCCCCTTAACCAGAACGGACCTGCTGTCATCGATGAAGGTGAGCAAGTGGCGAAATCCGGGAACGTCATGGTACACAGAACCATGACGCGACGCACCTTGGAAACCCTTGCCTTCGACAATACCTATGCCCGTCTGCCTGAACCCTTCTACGCCAAGCTGAACCCGACGCCGTTTCAGGCGTCCCCCTACCTCGTCCATGCGAATCCTGAAGCCGCGGCGCTGATCAGCCTCGATCCTGAAGAAGCGGCCCGTCCGGAGTTTGCTCAGGTCTTCGGTGGGAGCATGCTTGTACCGGGCATGGAGCCGCT
>JAYWIP010000090.1:0-13872 GCA_039794465.1 Nitrospira sp. | reverse complement strand
TCGGCACCTTCGCCCGTACCAAGTCCCACAAGGCGACTCCATGAACCGGACATTGCTATTGTGGCAGGAAGCGGACATTTCTAAAGTGGGTGGACACTGACAACCTGCCTCATTGCACTCCAGGGGATTTTGTGGCATCCTCGGAGTGCTCCCGGCGCATGTGCGCACAACAAACACAAAAGGCCGCGTCTATGAGACGCGGCCTTTCTGGATTGGTCCGACTGCAACCCGAGCGGTACCGGGACCGTGAACGTTATCGCTCCGCTTCGGTGAGATCCGCTTCGTCTTCGATCTCTTCCAATTCCGGATCGAGTTTCCCTTTGGTCATCGACGGATGGAGCCCGTATTTCCTGAGCATCTTGTAGAAGTCCGCCCGATACCGTCCGGCAAATTGGGCCGCGCGGGAAATATTGCCACCGGTCAGCTGGAGCACGTTCTTCAAATACGTCCGTTCAAAGTCTTCCTTGGCTTCGGTGAGCGGCTTGAGCGAGGGCTCGAGTGACACGCCGACCGCCGGCAACAGATCCGGTGTCAGCATGTCTTGGCGGGACATGACCACGGCTTTCTCGACGGCGTTTTCCAACTCCCGCACATTGCCGGGCCACGGATTCGCCATCAGTCGATTCAGCGCAGCCGGTGTGAATCCCTTCACCTCCTTGTTCGCCCGCTTGACGCTGAGCTTGAGGAAATGCTGCGCCAGCAACGGAATGTCGTCGCGACGGTCGCGCAACGGCGGTATAAACAAGGGCACGACCGAGATCCGGTAGTACAAATCGTTGCGGAACGTGCCTTGTTTGACCGCTTCGCCAAGATCTCTATTCGTGGCGGCAATGATGCGAACGTCCACCTTGGTCGTGTTCTCCGAACCCACCTCACGCACTTCCCGTTCCTGCACCGCCCGCAGCAACTTGACTTGCATCGCCAGCGGCATTTCGCCGATCTCGTCTAAAAAGAGGGTGCCCCCGTTGGCCATCTGAAAGAGCCCGCGCTTGGCACCGAGTGCGCTGGTGAAGGCGCCTTTCACGTGCCCGAACAGCTCGCTTTCAAACAGCGTTTCCGGAATCGCGGCGCAGTTGAGCGCGACGAACGGCCCCTTGCTCCGCCGGCTGTTCGCATGAATGACACGGGCCATGACTTCCTTACCGGTCCCGGTCTCGCCGAAGAGCACAATGGTCGCATCCGAATCGGACACTTGCGCAATCTGCTGAAACAGCCGCTGCATCGCCGGACTTCGCGCCACGACGTTTTCGAGCCCGTAGAGCTCCTTAACCAGTGATTTGAGGCGCTGAATTTCCCGGCTCATCCGCTGTTGCGCAAGTGCCTTTTCGATCGTGGCCTTGAGTTCTTTGTCATCGAACGGCTTCGTCAAGTAGCCGAACGCGCCGCGCTGCATCGCCTCAACGGCGTTGGGGATGCTGCCGTGGGCGGTGAGAATGATGATCGGCAGGCCGGGAAGGATGCGCAACAGTTCCTCGGTCACGTCCAGTCCGTCCTCGCCGCGCAGGCGCAGATCGGTAATTGCCAAGTCGAACATCCTCTTCTTGGCTTCTCCGACGGCTTCCTGCCCGGTGGTGCATGGAGTAACGGCAAAGCCCATCGCGGAGAGCCGCATCTTCAACAGGTGCAGCAGCCCCTCATCATCATCGACAACCAGAATGTGTTCCTGTTCCATGGTATTCCTTCCAGATAACGTTACGGCATCGTGTCCGGCACCGGGATCGGCGCCACCGTCGACGGAGGACGAATCGGGCGCACTTTTTCTCTCATTTCCTGATCGATTCGTTTCAAGGCTTCCAGTTGCGTTGACAGCTCTTCAATCTTGCGGTCCCGCTCCGCCAGCTGTTTTTGCAAGCTCTGCACGGAGGGCGGATCAGTTCGTCCCTGCCCCTTCGAGAGCAAATCGATCTTGCGGTCCCGCTCAGCGAGTTCGCGCTGCAGTGCCTCAACCGTCTGAAAATCTCCCTCCTTCGTTGAGCGTATCTGCTGAAGGAGTACTTCCCTATCAAGCAAGTCCCGCACCAACCGGTCAGCAGCCTGGCCCAACGAGGCATTGGCCCTCCAAATGGCAGGCCAACCCACGATGGCATCGATCCACGAAATCGTGCTGGGAGACGGATGCATGTGTAGCAGTTCCATCCACGCCTTGCTTGAGGCGGCTAACTGGCCTTTTGGCACAATCGCCAGGACCTTCCCAAAATATTTCTCTGCGACTTCGCGACTTTCGTACAGGCCGATCAAGGCTCTCGTGAAGTACGCATGATCGCAGGAGCTGGTTTCGGCACACTTGGCCACCACGCCCTCTTGCTTCCTTGCAAGCGCTTGAAATGACTTCGATTCGGCCAGATCCGTCACGAAATAGGGCCGATCGAGCGCACTGGGTGACGTCCAGGAGGCGCACCCCCCTAGAAGCAAGACCAGTGAGGACCACATGAGGGCCTGTGTGAAGAATCGTTTCATTCGCCCTTTACCTTTCCCTGTTTTGCCAACCGTAGGACAAACCGTACAGTCGTTCCCTTCTTGATTTCACTTTCAATCCAAATTCTTCCCTCGTGCGCTTCCACGACCTTCTTGGCCAGCGCAAGTCCCAGCCCGCTGCCGGCGGAGGAATTTTTCGCCTTCGTGCGGCCCTGATAGAACCGTTCGAAAATATGGGGAAGATCTTCAGCCGCGATTCCTGGACCCGAATCGGACACTGACACTTCAAGCACGCCGGCATGAGGATCCGGCTTCATCTGCAGCTTGACGATACTCCCTTCCGGACCGAACTTCAGCGCATTCGATAGCAGATTATCGAGGACCTGTTCAACTCGCGGGGCGTCGGCCTTGACCCATGCCCGCTCTCCCAAACTCTCAAACACGAGCTGGATATGCTTGGAATCGGCCAGCAACCGGACTTTGTTGATGGAGATGCTCGCAACCCGCTTGAGGTCGACCGGAACCATTCGATACTCCATCATCCCGGCTTCCATTTTCGACAGGTCGAGAATCGTCGAGATCAGATGAATCAGCCGGCGGCTGCTGTCGGCCATGATCCGAAGGGTCGTCCGCTGTTCCTGGGTGAGGGGACCCGGGATCTCATCGAGCAACAGATGGGTGCCTTCCTGAATCGAGGCCATCGGCGTGCGTAACTCGTGCGAGACATGGGCGAGGAATTCCGCCTTCATATCATCAAGTTCCTGCAGCTTCCCGCCCATCCAATTCACCGTATCGACGAGGTCCGTCAGTTCAGCCGGAGCCGTAATTTGGAGCGGCTGACCGAACTTCCCTTGGCCGATTTCTTTGATGTGCCCTTGCAGCTGACGCAAGGGACGCAAGATCGTGTAACTGGCGACGCCGGCCAGTCCCAGGGCAAAGACCAATGCCACCAGCACCAGTTGCTGTGTGACCGCCTGGGCTCGAACCGCGCTGGCCCGCGACTCGCTCACGCCCACGCTGACCCGCGCTTCATGCAAGTCGACGTACCCCTGAATCGAGGCCGACATCCGATCCATGATGGCATCACGACGACTCTCGTATCCGGGCGCCGGAATCTTGCCGGCTGACGGCTCCACACCGTCATGGAACAATACCAATCGTTCCTGGAGCAACTGACCCGTCTCATACAGCAACTGTTGCCCCTCCGGCGCACTTTCCCGGCTCAGGGCCTGCTGCAGGCTGCGTTGGAATTCTTCCACCTCTTCGTTGAAGTTCGCCAGAAACGCCGTGTCTTTGGTCGCCAGGTATTTTTTCTCACTGTTCAACTGGACATAGAGTGAGCCCAGCAACCGTTTCGCCGACTCGACCGCCGGATAGTGGTACGAGGCCATTTCCGTGCTCATGGCCGTCAACTGCCTGAGCTGGAACAGCGCGTACAGATTGACTCCTCCCATGACCGCGATGATCACCAAGGAGGTCAGCAACAGGCGCCAAAAGATCGACAGCCGCACGTGTCAGGGCCTTTACCGTAGAAAAGATGATGATAACGAGCAGACTAAATTGAGCGTGTATGAAAATCCATACACTATTTCACTCTCCGCCTCAAGCAGTTTATCGGTCTAGACAGGATGGCTGCCGCTCATGCGTGCGGCATCGGAGTGAAAACCACGGTCAGAGACGGTGGTCCAGGTCGTTCACACGACTCATAGTCCAGTATCGGCGTGCCGAGCGAACAACCGCTGTCGTCTTGATGCCCCGCGCAGTAATGCAAAGAGGTGGCCACGGAACAACAAGATTGCCGTCGCGGCCGGTGGCGTGAGCACAAGCAACAGCAGTTCCTGCGCATCGGGATCAAGCCCCGCATACGCTAACCAGCTCCCGACGACGGCGAACGGCAGGAGAAGGAATTGGATGAGTCCCAGCCCAGCTCCCCGTCCGACACCGCTGGAGATCTCGAAGAATTCGCGAAGCCCGGTGGGAGATAACACCACCGGCAGCAACAGCAGCACGAACGGCAGAAACCATTCAATCCAATGTTCCAGCACAAATTCATAGGAGGTCTTGAAGACATCGAGCGGTGAATCGTGCCTGCCTTGATAGATCACTTCCGGCGCCGGATTCAGCAGGACAAAGAGCAGCAGCAACACTGCGGAAGACAGAAATTGGCCGTAGGGATTGGCGTGCACCCCCATGTCCAGCGCCATCATCGGCAGCCAGAGCACAAATCCGACACTAATGATATCCCAGAAGTAATGACCGAAGCTCTCCACCACGTCGGATGGGTGAATGGTTCTGGTGGCGCTCAGCGCCTGCTCGATCAGGCGCAATGTCGCGCCGACCAGCACCGCGTTGACAATGCCCAGTACTAACCCACCTGCCATCCCCAGCGGCCCCGCAATCCGTGCCGCGCCCAGGAACAAGACCCCGAACCCAACCAGCGCCACGATCGTCAGCCACCCTCGTACGAGCGACCGCCACGTAGCCTGCAAAGCCTGGCGATATAAATGAACCGTGGCCGACAGTAGTTCACCCATCAGCACGTACCCTAGTCGGGATTTCAACGGAGGTCAAGCCTCTGTGAGAGTGGCTCACGAGTTGACTTACAAAGGCCGATGGTTATCACAGGGTCATCGCACACCACACGGTACCGGCATAAAGGAACAGACCATGGACATGAATCGAATGACGGTCAAGTTGCAAGAGGCCTTGCAGACAGCTGCGGGGCATGCTCAACGGCGCAGCCATCAAGGCGTCGATGTGGAACATCTCCTGCTCGCACTGCTCGATCAGGAAGGGGGAATAACTCCTGCGCTGTTAGAACGGACCGGGGTGACGCTGCCGGCCGTCCGTCAGACTGTCGAGCAGGCATTGACCAAGATCCCTCAAGTTCAGGGCGCCGGCGCGGCTCCCGGACAGTTACACATGGCCACGCGGCTCGTCCACATCCTCACCAAAGCGGAAGACGAGCAACAGTCCCTCAAGGACGATTATCTGAGCGTCGAGCATGTGCTGCTGGCCATGGCGCAAGCAGACGGGCCGTTGAAGAAGCTCGGCCTCACGCGCGACCGGCTGCTCAACGGCCTTCAGCAGGTACGCGGCAGCCAGCGGGTCACCAGCCAGGATCCGGAAGGCACCTATCAATCGCTGGAGAAGTACGGACGGGAGCTGACGCTGCTGGCCGGCAAAGGCAAGCTCGATCCCGTGATCGGACGGGACGACGAAATCCGCCGCGTCATTCAAATCTTATCCCGGCGGACGAAAAATAATCCGGTCCTGATCGGTGAGCCCGGCGTCGGCAAGACGGCCATCGTGGAAGGGCTGGCCATCCGCATCGTGAAGGGCGATGTCCCCGAGGGATTGAAGCAGAAAAAGCTGTTCGCGTTGGACATGGGCTCGCTTGTCGCCGGCGCCAAGTTCCGGGGGGAATTCGAAGAGCGGCTCAAGGCGGTGCTCAAAGAAATCCAATCGTCCCAGGGACACATTCTCTTGTTCATCGATGAACTGCACACCGTCGTCGGAGCCGGCGCTGCGGAAGGCGCGATGGACGCGGCCAATCTGTTGAAGCCGCTGTTGGCGCGGGGGGAACTGCATCTCATCGGCGCGACGACACTCGATGAGTATCGCAAGCACATTGAGAAAGACGCGGCGCTGGAACGGCGGTTCCAGACCGTCTTCGTCGACCAGCCGTCGGTGGAGAACACCGTGTCCATCCTGCGCGGACTCAAGGAACGGTATGAGGTCCACCATGGGGTCCGGATCAAGGACAGCGCCCTGGTTGCAGCCGCGAAGCTGTCGCACCGGTACATCTCGGACCGGTTTCTGCCGGACAAGGCCATCGATCTGGTCGATGAAGCGGCGGCCCGCCTGCGAACCGAAATCGACAGTTTACCGGCCGAATTGGACGAGGTCTCGCGCAAGGTCCTCCAATTGGAAATCGAGCGGGAAGCATTGAAGAAAGAAAAAGATCCGGCGAGCGCGGCCCGCTTGGCGACGCTCGAATCGGAGCTGGGCGACAAACAACGCGAGCTCCAGACCTTGAAAACCCAGTGGGAATCGGAAAAGGCCTCCGTCTCGCGCCTGCGTAAGACGCGCGAAGCGATCGAAGAAGTCAAACGCCATATCGAACAGGCGGAACGAGCCTATGATCTCAACCGCGTGGCCGAACTCCGCTACGGAGAGTTGCCTCGCTTGGAACGGGAGCTCGGCATCGAACAGCAACAGCTGGGGAAAAAGCAGCACGAAGCCAAGCTCTTGAAAGAAGAAGTCGATGAGGACGAAATCGCGGCGGTCGTCAGCCGCTGGACCGGCATCCCCGTCTCCCGCCTGCTCGAAGGCGAAACCGACAAACTGTTGAAGCTGGAGGACCTGCTGCACCAGCGGGTGGTTGGGCAGGAGGAAGGGGTTCGCGCCGTGGCCGACGCCGTGCTCCGCGCGCGCTCCGGCATCAAAGATCCGAACCGCCCGATCGGCTCATTCCTGTTTCTCGGCCCCACCGGTGTCGGCAAAACGGAGCTGGCTCGTGCGTTGGCTGCCATTCTGTTCGACGACGAAGGGAACCTTGTCCGGATCGACATGTCGGAATATATGGAAAAGCACACCGTCGCGCGCTTGATCGGCGCCCCGCCCGGCTATGTCGGCTATGAGGAAGGCGGCCAGTTGACGGAAGCGGTCAGGCGACGCCCGTTCTCCGTCATCCTGTTCGATGAGATCGAAAAGGCGCACCACGACGTGTTCAATGTCCTATTGCAGGTCCTGGACGACGGGCGGCTGACCGATTCCCAAGGCCGTACGGTCGATTTCAAGAACACGGTCCTGATCATGACCTCCAACATCGGCAGTCCTCAAATCCTTGAAGCACAGCAGCAGGGCGCCCGCTACGAACAGATGCGGACCGTCGTCATGGATGAGCTGCGGCAGCATTTCCGTCCGGAGTTTTTGAACCGGGTGGATGAAGTGGTCGTGTTCCATCCGCTGGGCACGGAACATCTCGTGCAGATCGTGGAGATTCAGTTGCAGCGGCTGCGCCAGCGGCTCGAAGAGCGGCGCATCACCCTCGCGCTCAGTCCGGCGGCGCTCCGGCAACTGGGCGAGCGGGGCTATGACCCGGTCTACGGGGCGAGGCCGCTCAAGCGGCTCATCCAGCAGGAACTGGAAACGCCGATCGCGCGCTTGCTGGTCAAAGGAGAATTACGGGATGGCGATACGGCGTCGGTCGACATCAAAGATGGCGACGTGGTTGTTGTGCCGACTGTGACCAAGGAGTGAACACCCTCTAGCCGATCGAAACGGCGCCGCCTTTCGCGTCGATGCTCTGGCCGGTCTTCGTCTGCTTCTCGATCTTCCATTGTTTGGCCGACACTTCGAATAGATGCCCTTTCATCGTGTAAAACTCCGCGTGTGAGCACGACACAAGGCTGGGGGCTTTCACATCAAGTTGGAGCAACACTCTCCCCGAGTCCGTTTCCTTCAGGGCCACACGCTCGGCGGTTTTGTTCACATCATAGGCGCGCCGCTCGTTGAACATCAGCGTGCTGTCCACCATCTTGGCCAGCATCCGGCCGTCCGCATCGAACAAGGCAAAGTTTACCAACAGCGCACCTGTTGAAGCATGCCGGGCTACCTGGATTTGCGGTACCCCTTCGATTTCGATCGTGCCGTCTGAATTGCGGTAGAGATTGGAGCCGACTTCGATATCCATGTTCTGGTTCAAGCTCCAAGTTTCAGGTTTCGAGGTTCGGGGGCCGGTTATATGATTTACGTCAGGCTTTCTTGATGCGGTCGAGAATCAAGGCAATGCAGCCGGCCAGCAGGCCGCCTCCCATAATCGTGATCAGGAGTTCCGCAAGCTTGAGATCCCAGACGGAGCCTTGCGCCTCCATAACTTCTCTAATGCCGCCTTGCACCATAATGACGGAGAGCGCCATGGTCGCGCCTACCGTAAACCACCACAGAAAGACTTTCAACGTCGCCACTGAGAAACTCCTTATAAGTCCGGACTGCGGTCGAACGAACGGTACTGGATGGCCTCCGCAACATGCATGGCGTCAATCTTATCAGACTCGGCGAGATCGGCAATGGTGCGCGCCACACGCAGGATGCGCCCATGTGCCCGCGCCGACAACCTCAGCCTGGTCATCGCCTGCTCCAGCAGATCTTGCGCCGGCTGATCCAGTCCACAATACCGTTTCAGCTGCCGCGGCTTCAATTGGGCATTCGTGTAGATGCCGTCGTTCCGATAGCGATGACGCTGGCGGTCGCGAGCGGCCACGACCCGCGACCGGATCGCCGCCGACCCTTCGGTGGAAGGTTGTTCGCTCCGCAGTTCCCGAACCGGCACCGGCGGCACGTCCAGATGAAGATCCAGCCGGTCGAGCAGCGGGCCGGACAGTTTTGCCCGGTAACGGCGAATCTGCGCGACTGAGCAGACGCAGGGCCTCGTCCGGTCCCCATAGTACCCGCAAGGGCACGGATTCATGGCCGCGACCAGCATGAACCGCGCAGGGTACTTGAGTGACCCGCTGGCCCTCGTCAACGTGACGTGGCCGTCTTCCAGCGGCTGCCGCAAACCCTCCAGTACGCCCCGTTTGAATTCGGGCGATTCGTCGAGAAACAGCACCCCGTTATGGGCCAACGAAACTTCGCCGGGTCTCGGCACCGTGCCACCGCCGACGAGACCGGCGTCGGAGATGCTGTGATGCGGAGCGCGGAAAGGACGCACCGTCAGCAAGGGCCGAGCAGGCGCCAGTTGACCGGCGACACTGTGCACCCGCGTCGTTTCAATGGCTTCATCCAAATCCAGAAGAGGAAGAATCGACGGCAGACGGCGCGCCAGCATCGTCTTACCGGATCCGGGAGGACCGACCATCAACACATTATGCCCGCCTGCCGCCGCGACTTCGAGCGCCCGTTTCGCGTGATCCTGTCCACGTACGTCGCTGAAGTCTTCGTCCTCGATCGGTCGGCCGGACTCGATCATGCCGCGGTTTGACACGACCGGCGCGATCGCTTGGCCTCCTCTCAAAAACTCCACCGCCTCGGGTAATGTCTGGATGGGATACACGCACACCCCGTCGACCAGCGCGGCTTCGGGGCCGTTTTCAGCCGGCAGCAACAACTCGAATCCTTTGCGGCACACCAAGCCGAATGACAACGACCCGGTGACCGGCTTCACGCGTCCGTCGAGCGAGAGTTCTCCGATCAGCACGCGCCGGCTCAGCGCCTCCGGCGAAATGACTTCCTCGGCGACGAGAATACCAACCGCGATCGCCAAGTCGAGTCCCGATCCTTCTTTCTTGATCCCGGCCGGCGCGAGATTGACCGTGATGCGTTTGGCGGGAAAGTGGAAGCCGCTGTTCTTCAGCGCGGAGCGGACCCGATCACGGCTTTCCTTCACCGTCGCGTCGGGCAAGCCGACGACGGAAAATTGCGGGAGGCCGCCCGCAATATCGACTTCGACATCCACGAGGTGGGCATCGAGACCGACGAGCGCCGCGCTCGTCACTTTGGCGAGCATGCAACAACCAACCTTTCCCAGCTCGTAAGGAGGCGCGATTATAGGAATTCTTCCGAACCTTTTCAATAGAACTGCCGGGCAGCACCGGCGCTAACATCTTGGGGTCGAACGCGGTATAATCCGTCCCCATGCACTTCTGGTCCTTCTCCCTGAAGGAACCCTTGTTTGGGATCGTGCCACGATCGACACGTCGATTCCAGCTGGTCTGCCTTAGTATGGGGATGCTTGTGGTTCATGCGACCAACGGTGTACTTGCGGAGAGATCGTCCGCCTTCGCCTCACCCGCTCCCATTCAGATGCAGCGATCGGGAAAAGCCGCCTCCCCTCACGTGGGCGCGGCGATGGCTGTGCTCGCGACACTCGAACAGTCGCGCGTGCTTCCCCCTGAAGGCACCGCGGAGGCCAATCGCATCATCAAGTCCGTCATCCAACTGCAATCCCTGTTCACCAACAATACGGACCCCGCGGTGCAGGAGTTCATGCAACGTGCGGTGGCAAGCAAACACGGAGATCAGACGGCACAGGTCGTGACGCAGTTTCACTCAGGCGGCTGGACTCCGGACGTGCTGGAAGCGCTCGCCGATGGAGTTCTCCGTAGCCCGACAGAAGTGCTTGCGCGGCTCGCGCCGGGGCTTGCATCAGTGAACCTCTCGGTGGATGACTTGCAGCACTTCATGCAACTGGTTCGGAACAGCGAGCGGGCGCTGGCAGATGCCGGGAAGAATTTTCATGATGTCTTTATCTCCCACCGAAAGATGATGCCGGGAGCGGCAGGACGGTCACTATACTAAGGAGGACCCCATGGCAACCAGAGCATATATCCTCATTAAGGTCAAAGCCGGGAAAGCCAAAGACGTGGTCGCGGCTTTGAAACGCATTCCCGGTGTTGAACATGCTCACCCCTGTTTCGGCCGTCCTGACATCTTCGTCTTCATCAGCGTACAGGACGAACGGGCACTCTCGGACGTCGTCATCACCAAGATCCACGCCATCGACGGCGTCGAAGAGACCGATACGCACATTGTCGCGGAAGCGTAGCTCGCGGCGACGCAGGCGTCACGAGTGATACGCGACGGGGACGGTGGCGCCTCCCGTTTGGGCCGACCGATAACAAGCCTCCGCGATCTCGACGGCACGGCAGCCGTCTTCTCCGGTGATCGGCATAGGCGTGCCATCCTCGATCGCCCGTAGAAATGCCGTGATGGTGGCGAGGACCGTCTGAGAGGGAGGACACTCCCTCTCTTCTCTGATCTCACCGGTGCCGCTGGTCCAACGCAGTCGGCGGCGGGGCCAATCCGCCTGAAGCCGTCCCTGTGATCCGATCCATTCCGCCAACCCAACACGTTCTCCTGGCAGCCGTGCGATGTCGAGGATACACACCGTCCCTCCTTGCGTCACAAGTTGCGCAGAGACGATCGTCTCCGGTGCGGCAGGAGGAAGATGATTCATG
Source organism: Nitrospira sp. (assembly GCA_039794465.1). GTDB lineage: Bacteria > Nitrospirota > Nitrospiria > Nitrospirales > Nitrospiraceae > Nitrospira_D. Next base: position 2,494 of record JAYWIP010000090.1, on the reverse strand, counting down.
GTGCAGCGAACCTCCCGCACCTCATCGCCGGTCAGAAAACGAACCGCATCGAGCATGTGGATACCGATTTCTATCAACGCGCCCCGCTTGCCGTAGCCCTCGGCATGATTCGGGGCCGTCGCTTTCGGTTCGATGTGGCTGGTCAAGAGCAGCCGCTCCGATCGCCCGATCACTTCTCGACGCGTCCGCGCTTCCTGGATTGTCGCGTCGAACCGCAGGGTCTGCGCCGTCATAATCGGTACTCCGGCGTCACGGGCTGACGCCACTATAGCTCTCGCCTCGTCAGCTGAAGCTGCCAGCGGCTTCTCGATTAAGACCGGCTTGCGCGCCTGGACCGCTAACCGGCAGATATCGCGCGAAAAGACCGGCGGGGTGACGGCGATGATCACCTCAACCGACGGATCGTCGATGAGGGCGCGAACCTCTCCATACACGCTGACCGCCTCTGCCCCGGGAAGGTCAAGTCCCTGTTCCGGATGCCGACGGCACACCGCCTTGAGCGAAGCAGTCGGCGCATCCTGCAGCAGGTGCCGGGCATAGCGCATTCCATGGCGCCCGACCCCGATCAATCCGACTCCAAGAGGATGTGCTTTTGCCAAGATGCCCCTCCACGACGTGCACCGTAGAATGGATCCCTCCGCCGGTCAACGGAGTCCGTTGACATTCCCGCAAATGGCTCCCTATAGTCAATCCTATGACCACTACACAGACCGCCCCTTTTACCTTGCCAGAGATCGGGACCGGGACCGCGCGGTTTCCCAGCGGCGTCCCCATTCCCACACACACTGACCAAATGGTCGACCCCTATTTCAGAACCAGGATGCCGAAGGAACATCAGATCGACAGCCTGCTGTTCTGGCCGCAGGTCCAGGGTATCTATCCCGGTTTGGTGCTCCTCCACGATTGGTGGGGGTTGACCGGACAAATGAAAGACCTCGGCGCCCGGCTTGCCTGCGAGGGCTACGTGGTCATCATTCCCAATCTTTACGGTCGGCAAGGCGGCATGGTTACGGCCAATGATGAGGTTGCAGCGGCCTTAATGGACAAACAGAACGACACGCAGGTGCTCACCGACATCAATTCCTGTTGTGAATATCTGAATATGCGCACCTTCGTAAAACGGAATATCCACGGCGTGGTCGGCTACGGCATGGGCGGAACGTACGCATTGCGGTTCGCCTGCGCTCGGAAACGGCTACGGGCCGCCGTGTCCTACTACGGCAAGACGATTCAGCCGTTGGAACTGGTGAAGGACCTCTCCGGGTCCTTCTTGTATCACCAGGCCGGCCAAGATTCCTGGGCCACCAATGAGGAGATTGCCTCCTTGCAGGCGGCCTGCTCGGAATATGGAAAGAAGACCGAGATTCATACGTATCAGGATGCCGCTCAGGCCTTCTGTAACGAGATGAAACCCGCTGCCTATCGAGCCGATGCGACGGCCTTGGCCTGGGAACGAACCGCCGCGTTTCTCAGAACCTGCTTTCAAGGGACCTAGACAGACACACCCCCACCCCATTCGTACCGAGTGTTACAATGCGAAAGACGCCGATGCACAGCCGTCCCAACCTGCCTGGAACGGGAACCATTCTCTTAGCGACGGTGCTCTGCCTCGTTACCCCAATGACGGCAGTCGCTGCGGGAAAGTCTTCACCGGAACTTGTATCAAAGATTGTCGTCGACCACGGCGCCCAACTCGCTGGAGTGAATTCTACTGCCAGCGCCATGGCACTGTTCACCAGCACCGTCGGCCCGGCGCTGGGCTTGAACGATGTGGCCCGTATTCTCGGCGCGAAGGGACTGTCTGCCCAGGCGGCGAAAGACCTCCGCCTCACCGAATTGTCTCAATCTGCTCAGGAACTGATGGCAGCCCTGGCGGCCTGGCAACTTGCCGACTCTCACAGCCGAACGACTGAAGACACGGCACCGCCATCTGTTCCTGCTTCAGAACGGCAGGACTGGATCAGCGGCACCAGCCGACTCGCAAGTCTCAACGGCCTCTTCCGGTTGATGGCGGAGCACTCCGCTGCTGATCCGACGCAAGCAGTGCCCCACACACAGCGAACTGAACTGCTCCTTGCGTCCCAGCAGGTGGCAATGGAGGCGCATCAACGAGCGCTCGCGGCTTGGTGGTCACTTGCTGAATGGAAAGACCGGATCCGGCAAGCCAGAGGTCTCGCCCGCCTCTGCGGGACCTGGCAGTGGATCATCCACAACCACCACAATCACCAAGAACAGAAAATGACCATCGTCTTCCCTCCAGCCGGGCAGACATTGCCCAACGTGTCCGTACCGGCCGAAGCCGTCGTACTCGGCGACAGCATTTATTTGCGGTGGGAGGAACGAGGCTATGTGCAGGAAGACAGTTTGCTGTTCGTCACGGAAGGACACAAGAAAGATACGCTCGATGAGCCGATGAAGCTAGAAGGATCGTTTGCGAATAACACCGGGGGCTGGGGACCGATTTCGGCCAAACGCACAGCCAAGTGCCAACCCT
>JAYWIP010000089.1:0-2857 GCA_039794465.1 Nitrospira sp. | reverse complement strand
GACGCGATTGCGGGCGAGTACACCGATATGGCATCGATGGCAACAGACCTGGCCAAACTGGTCGTGAAACCTGTGGTCGTGACTTCTCCGGGAAAACATCGTCACCCTCACAGTCTGTTCGGTCCCCAAGACCAGTCCTTCCGTGCACTTGTCCCCTCCCTCACCGTTGTGCCACTGCAGGTAGATCTCTCCAGTGAGTCGAACGTCTATGACGACCGCCACGCCGACGCATTCAGAGCAATCGTGAAATTGATACCGGGCTCACCGGCAGGGAGCCTTCCCACGATACAGACCAGTGAGCCCACTCAACGAGAAATTCATTACCAACGGCGACTCGAACAGGAGCGTATCCGCCTCTGCCATCATGTCTCACAAGCGACGCGCGATGCCCTGTGGGTCGCACAGATCAACCAGGCCTCCAAAATCAGCGACCTGGCGGACTACCAGTCCCTCCAACACACCATCTACCGGCAGATGCTCCCCCTTTCACCCGGCATGACAGTTCTCGACATCGGCTGCGGACAGAGCGACTTCGCCTGCACGCTATTGACCAATCAGCTCTATCACCGCTCGCATCATACTGAGACCTTGGCCTCCCCCCCCAAGTATGTCGGCTTAGACCAGTCTGATGAAACCCTCACGCATGCAGAACACCGTATCAGCGCCGTTCTTCGTGGACTGGGGATGGCGACCGTTTCCCCGTCCATCACGCAAACACTGACCATGATCTGGCTGCGTAGCGAGTGGGGGGATTCCCTTCCCCTTATCGACCATTCGATGGACCGGGTCCTCTGCCACTTATCCCTGTGCTTCGTCCCATCTCCCTTAACCTGTGTACGGGAGGCCCTTCGGGTCTTGCACCACAATGGTACGCTGGTCCTGACCTGCTTTCAGCCCCACACCGACCTCGCGATCCCGTTCCGACGCGACCTCCGCGATTCACACAATGACGAGTCCTCTGCGTCGGCTCAAATTCTCACGCATTTCTTCGGCCGCCTCCGCGAAGCGGTTCGTCATGGCTTACTCCATTGCTACGAACGGAATGAGCTTGTCCGCCTGCTCCTTCATGCCGGAGCCGGTCCCATCCAGATTGTTCCCATTCTTGACAACCAGCTCTTGCTTGCCGTCGTCGAGAAGGGGAAATCTGCTGGCTGAAGTCGCCCTCACCATGTATACTCCTGCGTTGGTGATCAGCACCGCGCCTCGGTGCCGGCTCGCCGCATCGGGTCACGAAACGTGACGCCACAGCCAGCGATTGACTGTTCTCACGCCTGTATGACGGACCAGATTGTCACTCACGTAGCGATAGATCAATCGGCTTCCGAGTCGCTTCAGCGCATTACCCGATTTTCTCGGGACCTGGGACAACTCACCACGCTCTCTGCCATTGCCCAGCGTGTGCTGTTAGAACTACTGGAGATCGTGCAATACCCGGCTGGAACGCTCTACCTTGCCGAGCACGAACATGCAGACTTTCGCCGGCTGGTTGAACATGGATCGAACCAGACGCACGCGGCACCGGCTACGCTGTCCTTACACCATCCTCTGACCGACCAGCTGATTCGCAACCTGCAGCAGCACAACGATTCTTGCTATGACCTTCTCAAACCTCAACACGGGAACTCACTCGCGCTGTCCGACGATTTTCGTGTTCGCGCGGCGATTCCGCTTGTGAGCAAAGGCCGATTGATTGCGATCGCTCTGCTGCACATGGATACCGCAGCGGACAGCCAGAGTGTTGAGCATGCCGATCTCTTGACGACCATGGCCCAAATTGCCGCCAACGCCTTGGATTCGATGCTCGTGTACGAAGACCTGCGCCAGTCACAAACCTTGATGCGTCGGACAGACCGGCTCCGCTCGCTCGAAACGATAGCGGGAGGGTTTGCCCACGAGATCAGAAATCCGCTGACCTCGATCAAAACGTTTATCCAGCTCGCACCCGAGCGGAAGGACGACGCCGAATTTATCCGTGATTTCAGCCGAATCGTGCTTGACGACGTCTATCGAATCGAGCGGTTGATCCAGGAAATCCTCGACTACGCCAGGTATATGGAGCCGAAACTGACCGAGGAAGATATCAACGACCTCGTCTCGTCGTGCCTGTATTTCATCGACGTCAAAGCCCGCAGCCGGGGGATCAGGATTGAAAAAGAGTTGGCGTCCGGGCTTCCTCGTGTCATGTTAGATCGGCAACAAATGAAACAAGTGCTCTTGAATTTGTTCTTGAATGCGCTGGATGCCATCGGCGAACACACCGGCATGCTCAGGGTCAAAACTGCCGCGATGATGAAACCGAAAGGCACCGCCTGGATTCAAGTCGAAGTGGAGGATACGGGACACGGTATCTCGGCCGCTGATCTCGATCACATTTTCGATCCCTTCTTCACCACGAAACACAAGAGTGGAGAAAACGAAGGCACGGGGCTGGGATTGGCGATCGCCCATCAAATTATTCGAGAGCACCGGGGCACGATCCAGGTACAGAGCACGGTGGGATCCGGGACAACATTCCGAGTAAACCTCCCATCGATCGCCTAACAACGGAGAGCAGACACAGTGGACAGTTCTGACACAAAGAAACGCGTGCTCCTCATCGACGATGAAGCGCGTGTGCGCACCTCTTTGAAGATGGTGCTGGAACCGTCCTATGACATTCTCCAGGCCGCCGATGCCCAGGAAGGCCTCGACGTCTTTCGAAAAGAAGGGCCGGATCTTGTTCTCCTTGACGTCATTCTGCCAGGCACCGACGGGCTGGCCGTTCTCCAGACACTGCGTTCAGAAAGCAAGATGGTGCCGGTTATCATGCTCACCGGGACCAAGTCGGTCAAGACCGCCGTGGACGCCATGAAGCTTG
>JAYWIP010000088.1:0-32324 GCA_039794465.1 Nitrospira sp. | reverse complement strand
TGACACAGGGGCTTACCGGGCTGGCGACGATCAATTTGACCGGAGGCAGCAGGGAGTCGCCGCGGTTGGAGGTTTCGGAAGGACAGGTATACCCGGTCATCAAAACCGGTCCCTCATTGTTCTTTCGATTGGATGAAGCGATCTCCCGCCTGCTGTCCGAAAAGGGATTGAGCAAGCTCCTAGCGGATCTTGACTTAGCGGCTAAAGGGGCAGCGGATGCGCTCAATGAAGAGAACCGTACGGCGTTGAAGCGAACGATCACAGATCTTTCCGACGTGGTGCACTCTGTCGCGGCCCATCGAGCCCAGATCGAGGCAGGCCTGAACGGCGCCGCCCAAAGCGCCAACAATTTGGTCAAGGTCACGGCGGCATTGAATGAGGAAGTCCCGGTCTTGCTTGCGAGGATTAACAAGAGCGCGACTGCCTTGAACACGATGACGGAAGAACTTGCGGAGACGAGCAAGGCAGTGCGGTCGGTCGTGAGCGACAACCGGCCAGAATTGGAACAGTTCTCGCGGCACACCTTGCCGGAAGCAGGGGCATTGGTCGTCGAACTCAGGCAGCTGGCCGGCGCCTTGGGGCGTGTGGCGAGGGACTTGGAACGTGAGCCCAGTTCGCTCGTGTTCGGAAAAACGCCGCCCCCGCGCGGGCCGGGAGAGTAGTGCCCGTGAACCGTATCTGACGAAGGTCGAGGTCAAGGCTCAGGTGAATAAATGCAACCACTTCGCTCAACCGTAACCTCAACCTCAGCCTGCCACGCGGGGAGAAATCGATGCGCGTTGGGATGATACTGGTGGCTTGGTTGGTGGTGCTGACGGTGTCGGGCTGTCTCCCGACCCGTACGGAATCTCCGCCAGCCCATACGTTTCGACTAAGTCTGGATCAGGAGCATAGCCAGTCCCGTTCAGTCGATACGACCGGCCCGATTCTGTTGGTCAGCGTACCAGTAGCTGAGCCGGGGTATGAGACAACGAAGATGGTGTATCTCAAGCGGCCCTATGAGCTGGAGCCCTACGCTGTCAACCAATGGGCCGATACGCCGGGGCGCATGTTCGCCTCCTTGATGAACGAGACGCTGAGTCGGACCGGAACATGGCGCGCTGTCGTTCCTTTGCCCAACTCCATTCGCGGCGACTTCCGCCTCGATATGTATGGCTTTGCCCTGCAACAGGAGTTCTTGCAGGATCCCAGCCGAGTCCGGGTCTCGGTGCGTGCTCAACTGATCGATGTCAGAGAGTCGCGTGTCGTCGGGACCCGCGCGTTTGAAACGGTCGAGAATGCGCCGAGCGGGGACGCGTACGGCGGCGTCGTGGCCGCCAACCGAGCGGTTGCCGTCTTGATCGACGACATGGCGTCATGGCTTCAGGAATGTGTGCGGCGTTCACCGGAGTGCGGCCGTTGAGCGGATCGTTTAGGTCGCAAAGAAAGGGCATCCATAATGAGCCTCCGCCGTTGCGTCTTGTGCATCGTGACGGTGGCCTGTTCTCTGGCAATATCGGCGATAGGATCTGATGCAGGTGACCGGAACCTGTCGAGGGGCAAGAAGCTCTACGAGAAATATTGCCTGGCCTGTCATGGCCCGTTGGGCCGAGGGAATGGAACCGTGCAGTTCGAGCCTCCAGTCGCGGATCTGACGTCGAGTGAGGTGCTCACCAAGCCGGACTCCCGTCTATTGCAGAGCATTCATGAGGGTCGGCCGAATACTGCCATGGATACATGGAAGCGGGTCATGTCTGAAGAAGCGACTCGTGATGTGCTCGCCTATATCCTGACCTTTCCACGGTGACGGAGCTAACCCACATTATTCATGAACGCTTCTACTACAACCGCCGATACGCCGCTACGACGAGCCTGGTCGTGGTTTATCCATGACCAGGCAGGCAGGCTCGCCCCTCGTGGCCTCAACATACTGTTTCAAGTATGCTTCGGTCTCTCGGGGCTCCACGTGCCCGTCTCGCTTGGCGTCTTGGCGGTTTCGCCACGAACCGTCATGAATAATGTGGGCTAATGCCACCTGATGAAAGCGTCCTGGAAGACTGGCCTAAGTTTTGGCCTCACGTCGGGGGTGATCACGACGCTCGGTCTCATGGTAGGACTGCACGCAGGCACCCATTCGCGGACCGTGGTGCTGGGCGGCATTCTGACGATCGCCGTGGCCGACGCCCTCTCGGATGCCATGGGCATTCACTTGGCGGAAGAATCGAAAAACAGCGGCCCCGCCAGTCACGTCTGGGAAGCCACGGTGGCCACGTTCGCTGCAAAGTTCGTAATCGCGGGGACCTTCGTCGTGCCGGTGCTGACCCGTCCGCTGGACCAAGCGATCGTGATCAGCATTGTCTGGGGGCTGTTCCTGCTGACGGCGCTCAGTTTCTTCGTGGCACGGGCCCAATCGATCGCTCCGTGGAGGGTGATCGGAGAACATATCTTGATCGCTCTGTGCGTGGTGGCGATCACACATGGTATCGGTGATTGGGTGCAAACCTGGATGGAATGAGAGGAGCGTTGGTGGGCTAGCGGCGAGGAGGGTACATGGAATCGAAGAGCAAAGTGTATCAGTATCAGACCACGGTGCGTTGGACGGACCACCGCAAAGGAACAATATCCTGCCCAGGCAAGCCGGACGTAGAGGTGGCAACGCCGCCGGAATTCAAGGGGCATGAGGGGATCTGGTCACCGGAAGATCTGTTTGTGGCCTCGGCGAATGTTTGTCTGATGACGACGTTCTTGGCCGTCGCCGAACGGGCCGGTCTCGCCTTTTCTGCCTACGAGAGCACGGCTGAAGGTCGGTTGGAGCTGGTAGAGGGAAAGTTTCAGTTCACCGCCATCGTGATCAAACCGATGATCACGCTGGAGTCGGAGGCCGATGCCGCCAAGGCCAAGGAGCTGATCGAAAAGGCCGAAGCCAATTGCCTGATTTCCAACTCGATGAAAGCCACGGTGACATTGGAGCCGGTCATCCGCTAGTCCCCATCGTCCCTGACTCAACCCGCTTGATCGGTATGCGTCAGTCGTCAACCGTCAATCGGGTTGAAGGGCTGTCGGCTTCTCAGCTATTGCGATCGCATGTCGTTTGACGAATGACAGTTAACCATTGTCTCCCCACGCTGTAGCATCTTGCGCCAGTGGTGAAATGAGCACTGGGGTGTTTCTCGCCAACACCTGCTCCACTTTCTCTCAACCTCCCATCCGTGAAGTCTAAGCCTGCGGCAGATTGAAGAGTTTCTCTCATTGACGACCTTAGACAATCTGAACGAGTGGCATACCCCTCGCAATGTCGGGTGAAGGGGGAGGTTACCTATGCGCCTCACGAACATCGGGCTCGGCCTCGTGATCGGAGTTCTATCGGCCGGATTTGCCGGAGGGGTTGGTGTGAAGGACCTTCCGGCTGTGACCAAGGAGGGCGATTCGGTCAGCGGTCGCGAAATCTATGCGAATACGTGCATCCGCTGCCATGGCATCGACGGCAAAGGGGCACAGGGAATCAAGCTCGTTCCTCCGCCGGCCGATCTCGGCTCCTCCGCTGTGCAGAACCGGCTTGATGGCACGCTCTTCAAGCGCATTCATGAGGGCAAACCCAATACCGCCATGGGGGCATGGAAACACGCACTCTCCGACGATGAGATTTGGGACGTCCTGGCTTACGTGCGCACGCTTGGGGTCGGCTCCGAGGAGAAACCGTGAAGACCAACCAGGTCACCAACGATGAGGATTGGATTATGCGCGAGTATGTGATTGCCGGCATCACGGCGCTCAGTTTATTCACCCTTGCCGCCGGATGTGTGCCGCCTCCGCGTGTTGCCGGACAACCGGAGCCGGCGGTCGGGGAAGAGCGGGCGTCAGGTATCGATCCACTGTTCTTACCGCCTTCACCGGAAACGATTCCTGGCGACTTGCGGGGCGAAGCGATTCGCATGGGGTACCTGATGGTGGTCGATACCCAGGTGTATGGCAAGCCGTATGTCGGGAACGCGCTGAACTGCACGAATTGCCACCTCGATGCGGGGCTCAATCCCAATACCGCGTCGTTCGTCGGTATCAGCGTCCTCTATCCGGAATACCGCGCCCGCGCCGGACGGAAGATGAGCCTTACGGATCGAATCAACGAATGTTTCGAGCGGAGTATGAACGGCAGGGCACTCCCGCCGGACAGTACGAAGCTGGCCGCCATCGTGGCATACATCGATTGGTTGTCGAAGAATGTGCCGGCCGGCAGCACCGTGCCGTGGCGGGGAATTCCCCGCATCACGCAGGCTCGGCCGCCGGATCCCGCCAAGGGCAAGGATGTCTATACGACGAAATGCAGCTTTTGCCATGGGATGGACGGACAAGGGACGATGGCGGCGCCGCCGCTATGGGGGCCCCGTTCCTATACGATCGGCGCAGGGATGGCCCGGGTCGGAGTCGCGGCGTCATTCATCAAGGCGAATATGCCGCGTGGCTGGGGATGGACCGTAATGGACGACGAAGCCTTCGATGTCGCGGCCTACATCAACAGCCAGCCGCGTCCCGACTTTCCAGGGAAGGTCCATGATTGGCCGAGCGGTGGAAAGCCGGCGGATGTGCCGTACTAGGCGTGATGCGAGGAGGTGACGTCATCAGAATGAACGTGGTGCTCCTTACGCTTGTGGTCGTCGCATTTGGCGTCTCTGCCGTGGGGTGCAGTGGGACAGCTGCCGTGCCGTCTCGGGAATCACATCGAGTGGTCATGCACCTTAATTCAGGCGATGAGAAGGTCCAACGAGGAGTGTTGAACAACATCCGTCACCTCTATCAAGCGATGGGGCGGGAGCATTTGCGGGTCGAGTTGGTTGCGCATGGCCCCGGGTTGACGCTGTTGATGAAAAAGGATTCGGTGTTGGCGCCGGATGCGGCGCAGCTGAAGACGGCCTATGATGTCGAATTTACCGCCTGCTCCAACACGATGAAGGCGCAGGGGCTCACACGGACGGATTTGATCGATCAGGTGGATCGTACGGTGCCGGCTATGGTCCGTCTGATGGAATTGCAGGAACAGGGCTGGTCTTATATCAAACCGTGATGCCGAGATGACGCACGAAACTCTATCTCTTCAGGGAACGCGCCACAAGGATACGAGCCCGGTGCTTGTGTGGTGGGCAGGTGGTGTGGCGATCGGGATTGTACTCATTCTGGCGGTCGCGTTGGTCCAACCGATCGGGGTTTCGACGCAGTACGTCGTGCTGGATGGCGTGCTCCTCCACAACGTGTTTCCGGACGTGGCGTCGAAGAGTCCCTACCTGGCGAAGACCACCCAAGGCTGGACGCTGGCCACATACGAGTTCTTTTTTGTGTTGGGGATCCCGCTCGGGGCATTGATGGCAGCGATGGCGACGGCTCGCTTCACCACGAGAGTCGTGCCGACCGAATGGAGCAAACGGTTTGGCTCGAACCCTGGGAATCGCCTGGTCTGGTCCTTCGTCGGCGGATTTCTCCTCCTTTTTGGTGCCCGCGTCGGCGGAGGCTGTACCTCCGGCCACATGATCAGCGGCGTGTCGCAGTTGGCCGTCAGTTCGCTTGTGTTTTCGCTCGCTCTCTTTGCGAGCGCGATCGTGACGGCACGATGGATGTATGGCGACGGGAGAAAGCAATGATGTTGTTGCTCGGGCTTATGCTGGGGGCGGCATTCGGCGCTGCCCTTCAATTATCGGGGGCATCGAGCCATACCAATATCACCCGGGCCTTGCGGCTCAAAGACTTGACGATCATCAAACTGATTATGACCGCCATCGGAGTCGGATTGATCGGGGTGCATCTGCTGGATCTGTCGGGCTGGGCCAATATGAAGGTGAAAGATCTATATCTGCCGGGAATCATCGTAGCAGGGCTCATCTTCGGGGTGGGATTCGCCGTCTCGGGCTACTGCCCGGGCACGGCGCTTGCGGCAGCGGCTGAGGGAAAACCGGATGCCTGGGTGACGGTCCTGGGCGGAATGTTCGGCGCCCTGGTGTTTGCCTTCATGTTCCCGGATTTGGAAACGATCTTGTTTTCCTTCGGCCAGTACGGGCCTGTGACGATTCATGAATTGCTCGGGATACAGGGCGCCCTTCTGGCCGTTCCTTTGGGCGGACTCTGCCTCTGGCTGGCGGCGAAACTTCCAGGTTCGGGAGGCGCGCGATGAAACTCACGGCAGCCTATCATAGCGGGACTCGCTACGACATCGTGAGCGGCAAGCATCGAATCATCACGGACCAGGCGGTGGAGGACGGAGGGCAGGATGCCGGCATGGGTCCGGTTGAACTCTTTGTCGGGTCCGTCGCGAGTTGTGTCGCGTACTTCGTCGGGCAATTCTGTGGGCGGCACGGCATTTCTCGAGACGGCTTGACGGTTGATGCGGAATGGAGGATGGCCGAACAACCCCACCGTGTCGGCCGAATCGATATTGCCATCCACCTTCCCCATCGTATTTCTCCCGAGCAGAAGGAACGATTGTTGAAGGTCGCGCATGGCTGCACAGTGCACCAATCCCTCGCGGTACCTGCCGGCGTGGCGATCGAACTCAATCCCCATCCTCGTGCGGAGAAACCTTTCTGAAAGGAGCAGCGATGTTGGAGATGAGAATCCGGATGATCATTGGAAGCGCTGCGCTCGTGTTGTTGGGGCTCATGTCGTCCCCGCAGTTGTCGTTCGGGAGCGATCAAGCGCGCGCAAAAGCCATCATCCAGCAGACCTGTGTGCAATGCCACCGTTTGGAAGGCAAGGCCGACTCTCGCTTCAATCTGAGCGCGCCCGATCTGATCTGGGCCGGCAGCAAATATCAGCGGTCCTGGTTGATTCGATGGTTGACCGGCAGAGAGGCCCCACTCTATGCAAAGGGTTATCGATGGGATCTGACGACAGTGCCGTCCAAGCATCCGATGGTCACCGAGGCGGAGGCCGGCGCCATCGCTGATTATTTTGCCGAGCACAACAAAGATCCCCGTGTCACGGTCGGCGCGTTCGATCTCTCGAAAGTGACAAAGTTCGAAGTGACCTTCGGCCGGGCGGCCTATAAGGCGCATGCGTGCCTGGGTTGCCACACGATTGAAGAGAATGGGAAGTTGATTGGAGGCCCCCAGAGCGCCGCGTTGCAGAACTCCGGTCAACGGTATGACAAGGATTGGCTTTTCCGGTTCGGCCTCAACCCCCAAGACTTTGTGCCACACAGCGGAGAATTCCTGGCTGATGCCACAGAACCGCAGCTCCGCGCCGTGATCGGATTCCTGATGGTTCAGGGGGTGCCGGACTTTAAGTACTATGAGCCCTGGACGAGCGCTGAATTTGCCGCGGCCGATATTGGCCGCGGCAAAGTGTTGTATAGGGAATACTGCGGCCAGTGTCACGGCTTGACCGGCAAGGGAGACGGCCCTGCGGCATCGGGACTGGAGCCGAAACCAGCAATCCATGCGAACATGCCGTTTGAAAAGCTGCCGATGGAATACCTGTATAACGTCATCAACCACGGAGGCCCGGCGATCGGCAAATCACCGAACATGCCCTACTGGGGATTGACCATCGGTCAGCAGGGCGTGGCCGATGTGATCGCCTACTTGAAGGTGACGTTCAAGGGCGTGCCGGACGCGGCAGCTGCGCCGAGTGATGGCGAGGGCGCCGTCTGTGTGCAGCTGCGCAAGACGGCGAAGGCTCCCGATGAATTCTTGGCCACGACGAATCCGCTTACCGCATCGTCCGGCGCCATTGCAGCCGGAAAGACGCTCTTTCTCAAAACGGCACAGCCCGTTGCCTGTGTGATGTGTCACGGCGAGCAGGGTGACGGAAAAGGTCTGATGGGCGCCGCGTTGGTCCCGCCGCCGCGCAACTTCACGTGCGGCGCGATGATGAAAGATATTCCTGATGGCCAGCTGTTCTGGATCATCAAGAACGGCTCGCCAGGAACCGGCATGATGCCGTTTGCCGGTCTGTCTGATGAGCAGGTGTGGCAGTTGGTGCAGTACATCAGGAGTTTGGCGAGATAACACCAACGTGAAGCGCGTGAAAGCCTGCGACATACGAACGACAGTCTTTCTTGCGAGATACGAGGAATGAACCAAGGAGGCAGAAGTGTCGACATTCATCATATCCGGCAGCCGGGGTACGGACGATCCCACGATGGCGACGTTGCCGTTCATGGCCGCGAAGGCGGCAAAGGAGCAAGGACACGACGTGGTGCTCTGGCTGTGGAACGAGGCGGTCACCTTGGGGCGGAAAGGCGTCGCGGACCATGTGACGGGCGTCAATCTGACTCCGCTAAAAGATTTGCTCGCAGCGGTACAATCGGCCAGTATACCTATCTGGGTCTGCGGGGCCTGCGCGGTGGCGCGTCAGATCACATCCGCTGATCTGGTGGTCGGAGCCACAATCAAGGGCATGCCGGATTACATCAAGGCGGTCACCGAGCGGGAGCGCAGCGTCGCGTTTTGATCCGGAGCGAAAGGGTTGGGTTCAATGGGCGCAGAGAACGAGCCGAGCGGCAAATCGAAGAAGAAGAATGAGCGCAGCGAGGTGGATACCAAGGCCATGGTCGACAAGGACGGGCGCTTCCTGGCGGATGAGTTGGAAACCATTCCGACCGCAATCCCACAGCGGGGGGATGGGTATCGCCAGAGGCCCAAGAGCTTCGGAGAGGAGGTCGCGTATGCGATCGGGGTCGCCGGGCACGCGTTGACGGAAGAGGATCTGACGCGGATCAACTCCCGCAAGGGGTTGCTCACGCTCCTGAAGAGTAAAGATATCGACCTCGAAGAAGTCCGGAAAACATTGCTCTACGAACAGGAGCTGCGCGCGCTCCAGGTCGAACTCGTCAGGCTGCAGCGCTGGGTACAGGCGGAAGGACAACGCATCGCGATTCTCGTCGAAGGCCGCGATGCGGCCGGCAAGGGCGGGACGATCCGCCGTTTCACTGAGCATTTGAATCCTCGAGCCATGCGAGTTGTGGCGCTGCCGAAGCCCAGCGATGAAGAACGAGGTCAATGGTATTTCCAGCGGTATATCCGCCAACTCCCGAACAAAGGGGAAATCGTGTTCTTCGACCGCAGTTGGTACAACCGTGCGGTGGTTGAGCCGGTGATGGGGTTTTGCTCAAAGAAAGACCATCAACGGTTCCTGCAACAGGTACCGGAATTCGAGCACATGCTCTATGAAGACGGTGTCACCATCATTAAATTTTGGTTCTCCATCTCCAAGGACGAACAAGCCGGGCGATTCGAAGCGAGGCGTCAGAATCCGCTCAAGCAATGGAAACTCAGTCCGGTCGATGAGAAGGCGCAGGAGCTCTGGGATTCCTACACGCGATACAAAGAGGAAATGTTCAGCAAGACCCATACGACGTTCAGTCCCTGGATTATCGTCAAGGCAAACGACAAGCAGGCGGCCCGGCTCGAGAGCTTGCGGTATGTCCTCAATCTGCTGCCGTACAAGGGGAAGGAAGATGCGGGTATTCGCCTGACCCCGGATCCGAATGTTATTACCCGATTCCACCGCAAGATGGTGGAACTGGATTTGTGACGGACAGACGGCACTGTTGAGAATGGTTGGTCATGAACACTCTGCGGGGTTCGCAGGATCCTGAAAGAGTCCGCCGCGGATTGAATCCTTTTAAATCCACCCGTCTCTCACAGTCAGGCGAATGTGGAGGGTGTTCGTTGCCTGGATGGGCTGGGCGAGGACTCCTCAAACCTGGGAGGTCAGTTGTGATGAAAAAAGGATTGCTAGCCGTTGTCGCAATTGCTGCGGTCGGATGCAGTGGAGTGGCCCCACAAAAAGCCGTGAGCGGGGAGCCGACAAGCCCGGCCATCGGATACGACATTCATGTCCAGGCGCCTCACATGATGGCGGACGGGACACCGGGCGGCCCGTTCCATCATTACTGCAAGGGTATTTCCGACAAGATTCTTCAATGTCTGCTGTTTGAATCGACTGATCCGAAGGCGCCGTTGGTCGGCGTCGAGTATTTTGTCGCCAAAGACCTGACACGAAAGCTGCCTGCCATCCAGTGGCACCGGCATTTCCACGATCATAAAGTCGAGATCGCAACCGGCCGAGTTCAAGTCCTCGATATGCCCGCTGACCAAGCCGCGAAAGTGGCGGAGATCGCAGCAGGAACGGACGGTGTGATCTATCATCTGTGGCAGCATGGGCAGGAATTTCCTGATGGCACGGTGAGTTTCCCTCAATCCCTCGGACACAAATTCACCGGGTTCTCGGAAAATAAGTAGGATCGATCGATATAGGGGGCCAGGCTCCATTCTTTGGGGCTTGGTCGTTCTCTTTTGGCGGAATATTGTTCATGACGTATTGGGCAATAAAAAGACGAGTCATGCGTCCATATCTCTTGCTTGCGCTGGTTGTGGCGGTGCTTGAGTCATCGGTCCTTTCGGTTTTTGGAGCCGATGAAGCCGTCCTCAAACCGCGAGTGCCGATCGACCGAATCGAAGAAGTCAGAACATGGACGAATCCGATTCCGGCCACCGCGGAAACGATTGAGAAGGGGAAGACACTCTTCCACGGAAAAGCCTTCTGCGTAACCTGTCATGGGAAAGACGGCAAAGGATTCGGCGGCGACATCGAGCCGGGCACGCTTAAAGGTCCCTTGCCGCGAAACTTCACCGATAAGGAGTGGCAATCCGCTCGAACGGACGGGGAATTGTTCTGGATTCTAAAGAACGGCAGCAAGGGGACGGCCATGGCTTCCTTTGTGCCGCTGATCTTGACGGAGGAAGAAGCCTGGCAGGTGCTGCGCTATGTGCGATCATTCGCAAACGACGAACAAGGAGTACGACGATGAAGCCCAGCGTATTCGCGTTTCTCATCACAACGGCTGTGCTGGCCGGATCTCCGGTGGCCGCGGAGCGGCACATGATGCAGCCGGTGGTGCCCGCCGACAAGCTGGCTGAAGCGCGCGCGCTTAAGAGCCCTTTGTCCGATTCCCCGCAAGTCGTCGAAAAAGGGAAAACCATCTATGACGGCAAGGGCGGCTGCTTCAATTGTCATGGGACGGACGGAGGCGGAAACGGGCCCGCTGCCGCCAAGTTGAATCCCGCACCTCGTAATTTCAGACATCATGGATTCTGGCGCCATCGTACAGAAGGGGAAATTTTCTGGGCCATCAAGCACGGCTCGCCCGGCACGGCCATGATCGGATTCGGCCCGGTGTTGTCCGACGACGAGATCTGGAGTGTTATCCAGTATGAACGGACGTTCGCGGGCACACATGGACGGGGGAGAATGGGTCATAGGGAAGGGATGGGACCGATGATGGGACCCGGTGGCGGGATGGGCGGCATGGAACATCGCGGACCCAGCGGTGACATGCGCGAGTAAGGGGGGAGACAGTCCGACTTCTGCTCGAAGGTTCGCCTCACCCATGAATAACCTCGTGCAACATTTGCAGATTCTTCCCCGGGGCGGCCCTCGCTATCTAGAACCTCGCAATATTTCCTCATTGAGTTTCTGATAACCCGGGGATATGTCTTCCTGACCAAACGGGGCATAAGAGTTGCCATGGGCTCATGTCAGGCGATGAAATCGTGAGGATCTTGGATGTGAGCGTCAATAGAGATGTTTAGGCCTGTCCCCACAGCTGTTTTTTGGCGAAAGATTCCGTACCGGCCGATCGCCGTCGTGGTTCTCATTCTAGCGCTCGTCGTTTCGGTGATCCTGCTCTTCAGTCTGGAGCGGGAGAAACTTCTCTTGCAGGGATTGACGCAGGGCGGGACGGTTCCGACGGAATTATTTCCGGCTCTTTGGCAGTCACGCCGCGATGCGATTCTTGTGACGGTACTCGTGTTCTTGGTGAGCGCGATTGCCATTGCGGGGGTTATCATATTGCTGCATTACGACAGCACCAGACGGACCCTCGAAGAAGTCAAAGGGTTGGCCAGAAATATCCTTGAGAGCATTCCGACCGGCGTGCTGACCATTAACCGCAATGGCCAGGTCACTGCCGTCAATGCCTCTGCCGCGGCGACATTGGAACGGTCGACGGAAGAATTGCTCGGCCAGTCCTATGAACAGATGTTTCCCCCAGGAGACATGATTCGCATCGTGCTCGATGGAGCACTGCATCACGATCATCATGTGGATCATCATGATATGCCGTATCGTGCCGGCGATCACACTCGTACGATACGCCTCAGTACTGCCGACCTGACGGGCGACGAGGGGAGCCCGGTCGGCGTCATCGTGCTGCTTAAAGATGTCACGGAATTGTTGGGCCTGGAGCGGCGCGTGTGGATCGCAGACAAACTCGCGGCGATGCATACCCTGTCGGCTGGGGTGGCGCATGAGTTGCGCAACCCCTTGAGTGCGATAGACTTGAATCTGCATCTCCTCGAGGAAGATCTCAAGGAAAAGGGACTGCTGGCAACGCAGGGATCGCGATATCTCCATATCTTGAATGCGGAATGCCGCCGTCTCTCAGTCATTCTGGACAATTTTATGAAATTCGCTCGTCCGGGATCCGTCAGCCTGCACGAGGTGGACGTGAAGGCACTGATCGACCACATCCTGGCGCTGATGCATTTCGAGGCGGAGGAACGGAAGATTCGACTCGAACAGGTTGTGGAGGAGGAATTACCGCCCGTGGTGGGTGACGAGACTCACATCAGCCAGGTGTTGGTGAACATCCTCGTCAATTCGTTTCATGCCATGCCGAATGGCGGACTCTGTCAAATTACTGTGACCCAGCGGGAGACTGACGGGAAGGCTTGGGTCGAGATCGCAGTGAAGGATGACGGCGTCGGGATTACGAAGGAGGAGATTTCCCATCTGTTCGAGCCCTTCTATACGACCAAGTCGAGCGGGACCGGGCTTGGTCTCGCCATTGCGTACCGAATCATGCAGGATCATGGCGGAACCATTCAGGTATCGAGTGTACCTGGGAGCGGAACGACGGTGGTGACACAATTCCCCGTGGCGATTGATCAACCTCAACAGGTTGGAATGGGATCATGACACAGGCCGTTCCTATTCTCGTCGTCGACGACGAGGTGAATATCCGCAATGCTCTGGTCACCATGTTGGAAAAAAAAGGCTACCAGGTCTACGGGGCAGGTTCGGGAGAAGAGGCCTTGCAGCATTTGGAAGAAGTCCGCATGGATCTGGTGATCACCGACCTTCGGATGCCCGGTATCGGCGGGATGGAGTTCCTGCACAGGCTGAAAGCCCAATGGCCGGATACAGAAGTCGTGGTCATGACCGCGTTTGGTTCGATCGATACGGCGGTGGCAGCGATGCGCCTGGGCGCCTACGATTATCTGACGAAGCCGATCGATCGCGAGCGGTTTCCGCTGGTCGTGGAGAAGGCGCTCGAGCACCATGCGCTGGCTTTTGAGAACAAGCAACTCAGAGACCGTCTCGCAACGAGAGCGCGTTTCGATCAACTGGTCGGCGAGAGCGAGCCCATGCAGCGAGTCTATGATCTGGTGGAGATGGTTGCAGATAGCGATGTCACCGTGTTGCTTACGGGGGAGAGTGGAACCGGTAAGGAACTCGTCGCTCGAGCAATCCACCACAAAAGCCCGAAGGCCGATGGCCCGTTTGTTACCTTGAATTGCGGCGCATTGCCCGACAATCTCTTCGAGAGCGAGTTATTCGGGTATGAGAAAGGCGCCTTTACCGGCGCGCTGACCACCAAGGCCGGCCGATTCGAACTGGGCCACGGCGGAACGCTGTTGTTGGACGAAATCGGCGAGCTCTCCTTGAAATCCCAAGTCGACTTTCTTCGGGTTTTGGAGACCAAGGAATTCCGCCGTCTGGGTGGAACGAAGATTGTGAAAGTGGATACCCGAATAATTGCCGCGACCAACCGAAACCTGGCCGAAGCCGTCAAGCAAGGCGATTTTCGGGAGGATCTCTTCTATCGGCTCAACGTTGTACCGATCAAACTACCGCCGCTGCGCGAACGCGGAGACGACATTCCCCTCCTCGTTGAGACGTTCCTGCCGGAATTTTGTGCGCAGCATCGACGGGCGCCGAAGGAAGTCTCGCGGGAAGCGATGCGGCTCTTACGGCTGTATGCCTGGCCGGGAAATATTCGGCAACTCCGGAACCTTCTTGAACGACTGGTCGTGACTGTACGCGAGGATATACTTCAGCCTCAACATTTTCCGGAGGAGATTCAGGCCAGCAAAGAAGATGTTCGGACCATGGTCGTCAGCCTCGGAAGTCCCTTGGAAGAGATCGAAAAGGAAGTCATTCGCCGAACCCTCTCGGAAGTCACCAACCACCGCGAGAAAGTCGCCAAACTGCTCGGTATCAGCCTGCGGTCTCTCCAGTACAAGATCAAAGAATACGGGATCCGCGAGTAAGGAGCTTCTCAGCCTCCCCGCACGGCATCACACTTCTTTTCCCATCTCCTCTTCGACCTGCAATTCTTGCACGTGTTCGATTGGTGGCATGTAAGAAGCAACTCCTTGATCTGTCGAAAGATATCGGAATCCCACCCGCCAGCTGAGGGATTACGATATGCAGATCTTGCAGATGCCGAGCGTGCCCGCTGTCGACTCGTGAGTCAGGCGGTGCTCCGGTTCGGAGGTTCCCGTTGAAATCGTGCGAAACATCTACTGGTCTATCAATTCGCTTCTTGCGGCATCGGGTATGCACATGATGATTCTACGAGCAGGATCGGAGGCAGTGTTTACCCTGCCGACCGTTTGAATCACGGTACGGGCGCTCGTGGTCTTGTTCATGGAGATGGCTTCTTAACCGGAATCCATGGGGGAATAGAGCAATGTCGACGATTCGTGAACAGCAGATCGGGTTGTTGCAGGTGATCAAGTCCCTGACGGCAATTGTCGCCGTGGTCGTAGCCATAGGCGGGAGCGGCGCAGTTTTTCCATTTGTTGTCGGATTGATCGGGCTAACCCTTCCTTTTGTCACGTGGTGGGAAATACGGAACATTGAACAAGAGAACGATCCATCTCGTCGTCCTCGTCAGGCAATTGCGAAAAGGGGATCAGTACCGCAAGGACAGACTGTGGAACGGCCGGCGACCAAAGAGACATCACTCAATGGTAACAACAGAGTTTATCCTCCCAGTATGTATCCCGATGACCTGCGCCATTACGCTGAAAGGAACTTTGCATGAGTCCGTTGAGTGCAGCAAATCGTAAGCGGTTGATCGATGTCGGGCGGCAGGGTTCCATAATGAGCCCAGATGAATAGGAGAGCGCGGACATGGCGACGACAATCGGAAGCCTGGGCGAGCCATCGTCATCCAGGAGCAATACCCCCAATGAAGAACGGATCATCCGGATCGCTCAACTTCAAGAGACCCTGGCAGTCGCCCCGGCAGACGTCGCGGCGAGAAGCGAGTTGGCAACGTTGTTGGAGCAGGTAGACCAACCGGAAGAGGCCTTACTTTATTGGAACGCGATTCTGTCCTGTGATCCCAACAATCTCCAAGCTCGCGAGGGAGTGGCGCGCTGCCGGAGGCGAATGTTCCAGCCTCTCCAATCCAACCGGTGAAGGAGGAGCCTCGCGCGCCGACGATCCCCATGTTCTGCCGGCCTCGAGGACGCCAATCGTATTCGGCTATGCCGTGTTCCTGCAGTCCGTCGTCAGAAAGGAACTCGGCCATCGTAAATAGCTGCAAAGAACGTCGGACCCGGTATCTAGGTTATAAAAGGGGGCATGTCATGCGATTCATTGTTGCTGTAATTGTTGCGGTGATGACTGCAATGAGCTCATCCACCTGGGCATATGAGGAGAGTTCAGTGACGGACGGCGGGCGATTAGCGGGCACAGTTGCCCTCGACAGCCAAGTGCCCAGGCCGAAAGGCTACAACCTGATTACGCTTCCTGATCAGGTCTACTGCGGGAGGATTTCAGACGGCCAGGGGTGGCGACTGCTCCAGCCCTTCAACGTGGGTTCCGCCGGACAGTTCCGTGACGTGGTCGTGTATCTCGAAAATGTCGAGAAAGGGAAATCATTCTTGCGCGAACAAACGCCGCGCGTGGAAGCCAAGGACTGCCGGTTCGTTCCCTTCACAACTGTGATGCGTGAGAAGAGTGACGTGGTCGTCGTTAATTTGGATCCGGTCATGCATGATATTCAGGCCTATGAGACCTCACAGCTTGGCCCCCGCATGCTCTTCAACGTGCCGCTCCCGATAAATCCGCACCATCCGCAAGACCTGAAGGATCGTGGCGACGATGCGGCAATGTACCACACGCATCACCCCGGCGAACCGATGAAGCAGTTCGTCGACCTGACGAAAGGACGCAAGGTGTTCGTCATGCAATGTGGCTTCCATGCCTACATGGAGAGTTGGGGGCTGGCGGTGGAAAATCCCTATTATGCGATGACCGATCAGGATGGTCGATTTGAAATCGGCGACATTCCTCCTGGCACATACAAGCTGTTGATCTGGCATCCGTACCTCAACGGCATGAAAGAACAGACCGTTACAATACAGCCGAAGAGTCAAGTGAAGGTGGACATAAAAATCCCCGCTCCAACCGGACGCCTATATGCCAACGAGAAGCCGGCCAATAATTTTACCCGCTTTGGCATCAGCGACGAGGCCCTGAGCCGCCTCGTGCCAACCTTAATTCGTCAGGAGGAGTCGTCCGGCCACCAGTAGATGTCGAATCTCTTTCTTCTGCTTTTCACCGGTTACCTGGCGGGACTGCTTCTCCCTCTGTGTTTCCCTGCCCATCCGAGAATACAGAACCTCCTCGCTCATGGGTTTGCAGGGTTGGCCAGTGGAGTAGGCATCGTGCTCGGAGTCACCGGCTTGCTCTCCCCGGAGGCCTGGACGGCTTCGGCACAATCCACCGTTCCTTTTCTGAACTTCGCCATCCGGCTTGATTCTTTGTCGTCGTTCTTCGTATTGACGATTTCCCTGGCAGGCCTCGCCACCTCCACCTTTGCGATGGGATACGTGACCAAGTTCTATGGCCGGGTTGCGCTGGGCACACTCGGGTCTCTCTTCAACGGCTTTCTGCTCTCCATGACGCTCGTTGTCCTTGCCGATAACGGGTTCTTCTTTCTGATCGTCTGGGAGCTGATGTCGCTGCTGTCTTATTTCCTCGTGGTGACGGAACACGAGAAAGCCGACGTGCGTTACGCGGGTGTGTTCTACTTCATCATGACCCACGTCGGGACCGCGTTCATCATTGTGACCTTCCTGGTCTTTCTTCAAGCAGGCGGGTCGTTCTCATTCGAGGCCTTCCGGCATCCGGAGCATCCGTTGCCGGAAGGGATGAGAACCCTCGCGTTTCTGACGGCGTTGATCGGTTTCGGCACGAAGGCCGGCATTGTCCCGCTTCATGTCTGGCTGCCGTATGCGCATCCCGCGGCGCCGTCGCATATCTCGGCGCTGATGTCCGGAGTGATGATCAAGACCGCCATCTACGCGCTCATACGGATTTATTTTGATTTTCTCGGCGGCGAATTTCCCTGGTGGTGGGGATTCGTTGTCCTCGTCATCGGCGCCGCGTCTGCGTTACTTGGCGTGATGTACGCACTGATGGAACATGATCTGAAAAGTCTGCTTGCTTACCACAGTGTTGAGAACATCGGCATCATCCTGTTGGGGATCGGGGCAGGCATGATCTTTCAGTCCTTCGGGATGAGGGAACTCGCCGCTCTCGGACTGCTGGCAGGGCTCTACCATACGGTCAATCATGCGATGTTCAAGGCACTGCTCTTCCTCGGCGCCGGGTCCCTGCTCTATGCAACTCACACCCGGAATATGGAGGAGTACGGCGGCTTGCTTCGGCGCATGCCCTGGACCGGGGCTTTCTTTTTGATCGGGGCCGTCTCGATTTCCGCCCTGCCTCCAACCAATGGATTCGTCAGTGAGTGGCTGGTCTTTCAAAGCCTCTTTCTCAGCTTTCACATCCCCGACATCTTTCTGAAGCTGATGTTGCCTCTCGCCGCAGCGATACTAGCGCTGACCGGAGCGCTTGCCCTGGCCTGCTTTGCAAAAGCGTTCGGCATTTCGTTTCTCGCTCTGCCACGAAGTACACATGCCCGACACGCGGAAGAAGTGCCGGTACCGATGCGCATGGGGATGACGTTATTAGCCGTCGTCTGTGTCGCCCTTGGTCTGGGACCGATGGTGGTGGTGCCCTTGCTGGATCGGGTTGTCGCCCCCTTCGCAGGAGTGCCGATCCAAGAAAAGGTGTTGGCGATGGATGGATGGGCGCTCGCGCCCGTGAATGTCGAATTCTCAAGCCTCTCCACGCCGGCGTTGGCGCTACTGCTGGTGGTGCTGTCGATGCTCGGGTTGGGACTGGCCGTGGCGTTCGGTGGTCGCGTGAACACACGCCGGTACAAGACCTGGGGCTGCGGGATCAACCTCACGCCCCGGATGGAATATACCGCAACCGGTTTCGTCCAGCCGATCAAACGAGTCTTTAGCGCCCTCTACCAGCCGACCGTCAAGCTCGAAACGGAGTTCCTCAAGGAGTCACGATACTTCGCGAAACGGCAACACTTTGAGTTTCATATCGAACCGCTGTTTCAGAAATATCTCTATGATCCCCTGATCACGTTCTTTACGACCATGGCAGACCGCTTGAAAGTAATCCAGGCAGGAAGCCTGCACCTGTATCTGACCTATATCTTTGTCACGCTCATCGCCCTGCTGTTACTCGCGGTATAACAGATGCTACAAGCCACCATACTCATCGTTGCCCAAACGGTCATCTTGTTGGCCGTCTCGCCGTTGCTTGTGGGTCTGATCCGGAAGCTCAAGGCGCGCTTTCAATTAAGAAGGGGCGCGCGTGTCCTCCAGCCCTACGCTGACCTCGCCAAGCTCTTCAGGAAGCAGCCGGTGATCTCAACCACCACCTCATGGATCTTCACCGCGACGCCCTACATTGTGTTCGCCTCCACGCTCTCCGCGGGACTGCTGGTCCCCACGTTCATATCCCAGACCCCCATGAACTTTGCAGGCAACATCATCGCGCTTGTCTATCTCATGGCGCTGGGAACATTTTTCTTGATTCTGGCGGGGCTCGATGCCGGATCGGCATTCGGCGGGATGGGCAGCAGCCGGGAAGCGATCGTGGCGTCGTTGACAGAGCCAGCCATGATGCTTTCCATATTTGCCATCGCGCTGACTGCCGGCTCCACCAATCTCAGCACCGTGGTTCATAAGACGGCATTGATGGAAGGTATCGTGACGGACCCATCGCCGCATCTCATGGCGTTTGCGGCCCTCTTCATCGTGGCGCTTGCGGAGACCGGGCGGGTGCCGGTCGATAATCCGGCCACGCATCTGGAACTGACCATGATCCATGAGGGGATGGTTCTGGAATACTCGGGACGCTATCTGGCCCTAATCGAATGGGCGGCCGGCCTGAAACTGACCGTATTCCTTTCCCTGATTGCCAACGTCTTCGCACCCTGGGGAATCGCGACCACGGTGTCGCCTGCCGCGATGGGGATCGGGCTCCTGGTCTACGTGGTGAAGATTGGAGTCCTTGCGGTGTTGATAGGGGTTATCGAATGTATGTTCGCTAAATTGCGGTTGTTCCGCGTGACGGATCTCCTGGGCGTCGCTTTTATCCTCGCGCTGCTCGGGCTGTTGTTCTTTTACATTCTTCGGAGCTGAGCGGATGCAGATTCTTTCTCACATGGGATCGCAACTCGTCGACTTGTGTTCGGCCTTACTCCTGCTCACCTGTTTCGCGATTGTGGCGCAGCGCCGGCTCTCGGCCTGCGTTGATCTGTTCGCGCTGCAGTCGGGCTTTCTCGTCGTGACGGCAGCTCTGGTGGCCTATCTGACCGGGAATCATCATATCTACATCGCGGCATCGCTGACCGGCCTGATCAAAGTGGTCATCATCCCAAGGGTGCTCAAGAAAGTCATCGAGCGTCTCAACGTCAAACGAGAACTGGTGATGAACGTCAACGTGCCGGCCGGCTTGCTGATTTGCGGTGCTCTGGTCATGCTGGCCTTTTTCATCACGCAACCGATCATTCCACTGGGCTTTCTGCTCACGCGCGATTCTCTCGCCATCGCCCTCGCGGTTGTCCTTATCGGATTTTTTACGATGATTGCAAGACAAAAGGCCGTGACGCAACTGGTGGGCTTTCTGGTCATAGAAAACGGCCTGTTCTTGGGGGCCACCGCCGCCACATATGGGATGCCATTGATCGTCGAGCTGGGCGTGTTCTTCGACGTGCTCATCGCGGCGTTGATCGCGGGGATCTATACGAATCGTCTCCAAGACGCATTCGACAGTGTGGATACCAGTCAGCTCACTGTACTGAAAGAATGACAGAGGATTTGTTGATGATCGCAGTCGTGGTCTTGTTGGTCGCGCCGCTTCTCGCGGGAGGGCTGAGCCTGGTCGTCCACCGGTCCGCACTGCTCCATGCGATCAACCTCACGAGCATGGGCACGCTCGCGGTCGCAGAAATCATGATCACTCGGACCGTGCTGAGAGAGGGGCCAATCACGGCGCTGGGCCAGTTGGTCTATCTCGATTCCTTGTCGGCCTTCATTCTCGTCATCATCGGAACGGTCGGACTCGCCTGTTCGTTTTACATGCGTTCCTACATGGACGAACAGGTCGCGCGAGGCGTGATCGCTCCGACACGACTCACCCTGTTCTTTTTCCTCTTCCATATGTTTTTGCTGGCGATGGTGGTCGCGACCGTGGCGAACAGTGTCGGGGTGCAATGGGTGGCCATCGAGGCGACGACGCTTGCCACCACATTTCTGATCGCGTTCTGGCGGCGACGAGAGTCGTTGGAGGCCGGGTGGAAATATCTGATCTTGTGCTCGGTCGGCATCTCTCTCGCGTTGTTCGGTGTCGTGCTGCTGTATTACTCGTCGCTTCATGTACTGAGCGAGGTCAGTCAGGGGCTGAATGTGACACAGCTGCTGCCCGTGGCCGACCGGTTGAATCCGCATGTCCTGAAGTTGGCCTTCATCTTTATCCTGGTGGGCTATGGCACCAAAGTAGGGCTTGTTCCCATGCATAGCTGGTTGCCGGATGCCTACACCGAGGCGCCGGCTCCTGTGGTGGCCATGCTGGCAGGGGTTCTCGAAGTGGTCGCGGTCTATGCGATTCTTCGCATGAGGATGATTGTCGACCACGCCGTGCCGTCTACTTTCACCGGCGGGCTGCTGGCGTTACTCGGGTTCGCTTCATTTGTGACGGCTGCGTTCTTCATCCTCATCCAGCACAACTATAAGCGGCTGTTTGCGTATTCCAGCATCGAGCATATGGGGATCGCCATGATTGGATTCGGAGTCGGCGGGCCGCTGGGGACCTTCGGCGGGCTGTTTCATCTGCTCAATCATGCGTTCGCGAAATCGATGGCGTTTTTTGCCGCAGGCAACATTCACCGCCGCTTTCACACCGTGGAAATCGGCCACGTGCAGGGGTTGGCTTCAGCGCAGCCCTGGACAGCTGCGGCGCTGATGATCTCAGGACTGGCCTTAGCGGCGCTTCCTCCATTTGCGTCGTTTGCCAGCGAAGCACAGATCGTCACGGCTCTGGCTGCGCAAGGAGTTCCGGGAATGGGGCTCAACAGTACCGGAGGGATGATGACCTTTACATTGTCCGATCAATTCAGCCGGATTGGTCTTGCCGGGATATTTCTGCTCGCTGCAATCCTGGCATTCGGCGGGTTGATCTATCGCATGACCGGGATGGTCTGGGGTACCCCACCGGAGGGAGTCGTCCGGGGGGAAATCTGGACGCTAGGCCAGCTGCCGATCATTCTTCTTGCCGTGGCGCTGGTGGGATTCGGGTTTTTCCTTCCACCGCCCATCAGGCAGCTGTTGGACCAGGCGACAAGCGTTCTCTTGCTGGAATAGGGAGGTGATGGTCATGACGGAAGCGAGGTTCTGTGACGACGAGCTCAAGTCCGCCTTCCCGTCCATCGTGCAGGATGACCCGGTCCATGGAGAGGTGTCACGTTTCACGGTCTCCAAGGAGATCCTCCCGTCAATCTGCCAGTATCTCCATACCCAACCGAACCTGCGGGGCCGGTTGACACTGCTATGGGCGGTTGATCACCGGCCGTTTCGTGACACCTATGGGCTGCACTACCTGTTCACCTTGGAGGCATCTCATCATTGGGTGGTGTTGTCTGCTGAATTCGGAGGGAATGATCGGTTATTCCCCTCCATCACGCCGCATATTCATGCCGCCAAGTGGTACGAGCGTGAGATTCGCGACATGTTCGGGTTGATTCCACTCGGGCATCCGGATTTGCGACGCCTGATCCGGCATGAACATTGGCCCAAGGGAGCACACCCGCTCAAGAAGGACTTTCCGTGGGATCGCCTGTTGGGTCGACAGCAAGGCGAGCATCATTTCCGTCACATCGAAGGAGAAGGGGTATTTGAAGTGCCGGTGGGACCGATCCATGCCGGGATTATCGAACCCGGGCACTTTCGATTTTCTGTGGCGGGTGAGCCGATCATGCAACTCGAGTTGCATCATTTCTGGAAACATCGTGGTATTGAAAAGCTGTTCGAGCAACAGCAATTAACCTCAGCGGTTTCGCTCGCCGAGCGGGTGTCCGGCGACACGACCTTCGGGCATGGTCTTGCCTATTGCCAGGCGGTTGAATCGCTGCTGTGTCTGGATGTGCCGCGACGCGCACGCTATCTGCGGAGCCTGTTTCTCGAACTGGAGCGCCTCCACAATCATCTCGGTGACGTGGGCGCAATCTGCAACGATACGGCGTACGCTCTGCCCCATGCGCATTGCGGCCACATGAAAGAACAGGTGATGCAACTCAACGACCGGCTGACCGGATCGCGTTTTCTTCGCGGGGTCAACCGAGTCGGCGGGGTTGCCGTAGACCTCACGGCGGGGCAACTGACCGAAATCGTGGATGAACTGGACCTCATCGAAAAGGATTTCTCGGAACTGGAATCCATCATTGTCTCCAATGCTTCCCTGACCGACCGTTTGGAGACGACCGGTGTGTTGACAGAACGCACGGCGCGGGATCATGCGGTCGTTGGCGTCGTCGGTCGAGCGTCCGGTCTCGATCAAGACCTCCGTCGCGATCGATCGTTTGCAGCCTACGACGAGCTTCAAGTCAAGGTCGCGACCTATCGTTACGGCGACGTGCGGGCGCGGATGCGGGTCCGCATGGACGAGATTCATGAGTCCATGCGGCTGGTTAGAGAGATGCGCCTGAAGATTCCGCAAGGACCGGTCGCGGTTGAGCCGGGTCGCAGTCCCAAGGCTGGTGAATGGACCTTGTCGGCAGTCGAAGGCTGGCGCGGTGAAATTGTCTACATGGTGATGGCGGGGGAGAACGGGACTGTCCATCGGTGCAAGGTCCGCGACCCGTCGTTTGTGAACTGGCCCGCGATCCAGTGGGCGGTCCCGGGAAATATCATTCCGGATTTTCCGCTGATCAACAAGAGTTTTAATCTCTCGTATGCGGGAAACGATTTGTAGGAGGATCGAACATGTTTCGCATTATGAAGAAGAGTCTGAAAACCGGTGTCGTGACGGGCCGGTATCCCGGAACGAAGACCCCCGCGGTACTCGTTTCCCCGCAGGTCAGCGAGAAGACCGCACTCTTCAACCAGTCACTGGCGATCCGCGAAGTCGATACCGGCTCGTGTAATGCCTGTGAGATGGAAATGAACGCGCTCATGAATCCCGTATATGACGCCGAGCGCTTCGGCATTCACATCGCAGCTTCGCCGCGTCATGCCGATGCGCTGGTGGTGACCGGGCCGGTCACCGTCAATATGGAGCGAGCGTTGAAAGATGTGTACAAGCAGACGCCTGATCCGAAGATTGTCATTGCGCTCGGTGACTGTGCGATGAACTGCGGCATGTTCAAAGGCAGCTATGCCGTGACGGGTCCGGTAGAACGCCACATTCCCGTCGATGTCCGTATCCCCGGATGTCCGCCGCGCCCGGCAGAGATCCTCGAGGCCCTGTCGGAACTGCGCAAGCGAAGGGCATAAGGTCCAAAGGCAGGGCATTCAGCTATGGGGCACCACATTTATGCTGAGCATTTGCGCCTCCTCTCTCGTGAGGGCTGGAACCGTGGTTCGAAAAAGGATTTGAACCGGCCGGCGCCGGTGGATATGATCCAGGATAATCGAATCAAGGAGGTCGGCATGAACATATTCGCAATGGTTGGAGCAGGGGTCGCACTCGGACTGATTTTGAGCGGCTGCTCGTCCTATCACATGGGCAAACATGCAACCCCGTTGCGCGCGAAAGCGGCGATCGCAGGACCAGGGATCACTGGAGAAGCCGAGCTCGTCGAAAAGTACGAAGGCCGTGTGCGGGTCAAGCTGACTCTACAAGGCAGCCCGGACAGCAAGCTGACGCCAGGGCTGCACGGCATCCATATCCATGAAACCGGAAATTGCGAGCCGTTTGCCGCCGCCAAGGGACACTACGACGGCAACCTCGATGCCAATGTGAATCCCCAGGCATCGGTGAACCCCGGTCTGGCGAATCACCCCTACCACCTCGGTGACTTGCAGAATCTGTCGGTCGATGAGACGCGCAAAGGAACGCTCTATACCGTGACGAGTCGGGTGACCTTGGTCAGCGGGGAGCTGAACTCACTCTTTGACCACGACGGCAGTGCCTTGGTCATCCATGAACTACAAGATAAGTATCTGCCCGATCCACCGACCAAGGATGCGCCAGGCGGGCCCCGGATCGCCTGCGGTGTCATCGTCAAACAATAACGCGAGAGGTCTGGGAGCCGGACGAGAATGATCGTCCGGCTCACGGTTTTGGTGAGTGCATGAAGCCCCTTCCAATGAAAGATGCTGAGTCGACCCAGTCTCAATCGTCTCCAATGGAAGTGTTCGACGTCGGAACTCAGCTCGAATCCTTCCGACGGCAGGACCAGGGCGGGTCGGATCGGACGACCATCTTATTGAAGACCGATAGCCTGCGTCTGATCTTCCGTGCCTTGAGCGCAGGCGCCACGCTCCCCACCCACAAGGCGCCAGGGCCGATCACGGTGCAGGTCTTGGATGGCCACATCGAGTTCACGGCCGGCGAGCAGACGAGGCCCGTTCGGAAGGGGGAAATCTTGGCTCTGGATAACGGGGTCCCCCATTCAGTGAAGGCTGTGCAACAGTCCGCCATTCTCATCACGGTCGCCGTCCGTCCGCAGGGTTCATAATCCCCTTTTCAAGCAACACCAGAACTTCGTGCGGCTGTCCCGTTTTACCCCACCGAACGGGAGAGTCTTGAGTATTCTTGCGTCACACCCTGATCGCACTCCTCCAGTCTTGCGGTCTCAAGCCTTTGTTTCATCGGGCATCAGTCCGGTGTCCTGAAACGGCCCCGATGGCATCGGAATCGCACAGAGGTTTCTGAGTCAGACTTTTCGGGAGTCAGAGAAGAGCTCCGATGATCTTGAGGGGAGGGAACGGTTATGCCTAGGAGTCGATGGATGGTTGGTGCTGTTGCGGCCGCGTGTCTGGTTGGAGCGGCATCATTTGCCAGCCGGGCGGAGGCGTGCCATGGACACATGATGATGCATGGCCACGCGCAAGGCGGCCATGAGCAGGAGGGCGCGGACGAGCATGCCGGGCATTACCTGAAACACCTGCTCAAACATGCCAAAGAGATCGGCCTGACGCCGGAGCAAATCGGCAAGCTCAAATCCGTGCAGCTGGATTTCAAGCGAGCTGAAGCCAAAATGGAAGGCGAGGTCAAGATTGCCGACCTCGAGCTGGAGGCGCTCTTGGACGATGAGAAGATCAACCTCTCTGCGATTGCCTCGAAGGTCGATCAGCTGAAAAAAGCGGAAGGGGCGCTTCTGCTTGCCGGCGTTAAAAGCCAACGCGAGGCGATGGCCCTCCTGACGCCTGAGCAGCGGGAAAAAGACCGCGCACATCGTGAACACATGCAGCATGACGGGCAGGGACAGCACGGAGGCGGAATGGGTATGGGAGGGATGATGGGGGGCATGATGGGATCTATGGGAGGTAGCGGGCATGGACAGGGTAGCGGCGATCATGGGAGTGGAGGGTCCGGTGGAGGACAGCCACACCAACATTGAAACCGTCTACGGTCGTCTCTTGGGAAAAGCCGAGCAAGTATACCCGTTGCCTCTTATGACAGGGACTCAATCGCTCATGTCCCGGAATTCCCCAATAGTCTCATTTTCCCCCGAGCGCTCGTCCGTACGATTCTGTGAATAACAGCCAATCCCCTGAGCTCATTCACTCCACCTCTTCGGCATGGACTTGGCTTGTACTTTTGGAAAACACTTTCATAACTGGAGGAGCTGACATGGATAATCAGAACAAAGAATGTTCGGGGCCGGCAATTGCCCTTGCGTTCCTCGGTGGCGCCATTGTGGGAGCCGTGGCGGGGATTCTGTTTGCGCCCAAGTCGGGGACGGAAACTCGACGTGCGATCAAGAGTTATGCCGACCAGACTGAGGAAGAGATCATCGAGAAGGCCGAAGACGTGCGGGCGGCGCTTGATCAGACGATCGAGCGCGGCAAGCATTTCGTAGCCGAGAAGAAAGCGGATGTCGAAGCGGCGGTGAAAGCCGGTAAGGAAGCGATGAAGGAAAAGATGGAGCAGTGTTGTGGCTGAAACGGCCGTCACGAGGAGGGGTAGAGCGATGCTACTGGTCGACGAGATTCGAAAGAGATTAATTACCCAACGGCGCGAGTTGTTTCGTGAAGTGGCCAAGACGGAAGAGGATCTGCGCTGGCTCCAAAGCGATATCGAAAGCGAAGTGGAGGAGCGGGGGCAGGAGGAGACCATGGTTCGGCTGCTCGATCGCTTGGACGGACGAGCGAAGGCCGAGATCGAGGCGATCGATCGGGCGCTCTTCAAGCTGGGGGCGGAACAGTACGGGCGATGCGAGCGATGTGGAATGGCCATACCCCAGTCCAGGCTAGAGGCGGTCCCTGCAGCAGCCATGTGTTTGGCTTGCGAGCAGGCGGAGGAAAACCAGGCGGCGCTGAGGAAATGACTTATGCGAGCCGTCCGTTTCCATGGCCGGGGAGGACAGGGCGCAAAGACCGCCAGCCGTATTCTGGGAACCGCCGCATTTTCAGAGGGGTTCACGGCGCAGGACTCGCCGATTTATGGGGCGGAGCGGCGAGGCGCTCCGGTGTCGGCCTTTACCCGCATCGCGAAGGAGCCGATCCGTGAGCGGGGGATCATTACCAGGCCCAGCCTCGTGGTCGTCGCCGATGCGTCGCTCATCGGTGATCCTGCCGCGCGTGTGATCGAAGGGATCAATGAGCGAACTGCGGTATTCGTGAACTCATCGCTGACGGGAGAGCAACTCCGCACCCAGATCTCTCTCCCCGGTCGTCTGACCACGTTGGATCTCACCGAGATTGCAGTGCGGGAGTTCGGCAAGCGAGGCGCGATCAGCGCCTTGCTCGGCGCTGTTGCCGGACGCCTTGTCGGCCTCCGTCCCGAATCAATCGATCATGCGGTGGCGCAAGAGTTGGCGGACCTTGGAGTCGACGCCTCGATCATCCAGCGCAACCAAACGGCGGCCAGACGCTGTTACGAAGCGGTTCCACTCGTTCCTGTCGAAACAAGTGTACGCTGGGTTCCAGGTCCGACACCACTGAGAGTCCCGGTTTATGAACCGCCGACGAGAGGAACGGCCCGCATCACGGCGGGTCCCAACTCGGCGATCCGGTCCGTGAGCGGATGGCGGACGTACCGTCCCGTCCTGCGTCCGGACCTATGTAACGGCTGTTGGCTCTGCTTCGCCAATTGCCCGGAAGGCGCAATTACGATCAAGCCGGACGGCAAGCCCGCCGTCTATTATCCGCACTGCAAGGGCTGTCTCGATTGCGTCGAAGTCTGTCCAACCGATGCAATGACCGTCGAGCGGGAAACGGACGTGACCAGCAATAGGTAAGGATGTCGTCTGGTCTATCCGGTCTGTCTGGTGTGACAGAGGGAATGAGCAACCGGATAGACCAGACGAACCCACGCACGAGATAGACCAGATGGACGAGATGGCCCGGAAGAACCAGATGATGACCGGCAATCTCGCGGCGGCCTGGGGTGCGCGCCTGGCCGACGTGGACTATGTGCCGGCTTTTCCCATCACGCCGCAGACAGAAATCGTCGAGGCGCTGTCAAAATGGTGTGGAACCGGCGAGCTGAACGCCCGCTTCGTCACGCTCGACTCCGAACACTCCATGATGACGGCGGCGGGAGCGGCGGCTGCGACGGGCGCGCGGGTATTCACGGCCACATCGAGTCAAGGACTTCTGTACGCCTTCGAAGTCTTGTACACCGTGGCCGGCTGGCGGGCGCCGCTGGTGCTGGTGAATGTCTCGCGGGCGCTGGCGTCCCCGATCACGCTCGAGCCTGATCATAACGACGTATTGGCGGCGCGCGACACCGGTTTTGTGCAGATCCACGCGGAGACCTGCCAGGAAGTGGTGGATTCCATCCTCATGGCCTATCGCATCGGGGAAGATCCGCTGGTCTGCCTGCCGGTCATGGTGAATCTCGACGGATTTGTGTTGTCGTTTACGCGTGAGCCGGTGCGGCTGCCTGAGCCGGAGGCGGTCCGGGACTTTCTGCCGCCGTTTCGTCCGGCCCATCTGGGCTTCAAAGCTTCAGCCCCTCAGGCGCTGGGAACCGCTGTGCTGGGCGGCTCGACGTATAGCTACTTCCGTCATCAAATCCATCTCGCATCGATGAATGCGCTGCGGGTGCATGAACAAGCGGCCACTGAATTCGAGCAGTGCTTCGGGCGCCGCTACGACGTGGTCGAAAGGTATCGGCTCGAGGATGCGGAGGATGTCCTGGTGATGAGCAACTCGTTCGCGAGCAAGGGCAAGGCTGCCGTGGATGCGGCGAGGGAGGGCGGCCGCAAAGTCGGCTTGCTCCGGCTCCGCATGATCCGTCCCTGGCCCGCTGATGCCGTTCGCCGCGCGTTGCGGGGACGCCGGGCTGTGGCGGTGTTGGATCAAAACCTCTCACCGGGGCAGGGCGGTATTCTCTTTCAGGAGGTCGCCGCCTGTCTCTATCATGATCCGGAGCGGCCTCGGGCGCTCTGTTCATTCATCGGAGGGTTGGGTGGAAAGAATATTTCCGAAGGCGAGTTTCATGCTGTCTTCGAGCAGACGGCGGCAACAGGGAAGCAGGGTCAAGGGCTTGGCCCGGTCTTGTTGTATACGGAGGCCGAGCACCGGGAGATGGAGCAGTTGCAGTTTCTCGCGCATGAACTGAAGACCGGCAGGGAAAAAGGACATGGCCTGGGAACCGCACCTATTTAAGAATCTGCATCAGATCCCGCGCGAAGAGCACGTATTTCCAGGCACTCCGCTCTGCGCCGGCTGCGGCGGGCTCGAATCTCTGCGGCTTGCGGCCAAGATACTGGGCAATCGTGTGGTGTACGTGAACGCCGCCGGGTGTTTCACTAATCTGGCTTCGTTTCCCTTCACCCCGCTGGATGCCTCCTGGCTGTATACGACGATGGGGTCGGCGCCGGCCGGCGCACAGGGTGTGCGGGACGCACTCGATGTGTTGATCGCCAAAGGCCGGCTGCCGAAGGAAGATGATGTGACGGTGGTCGTGCTCGGAGGAGACGGGTCCACCTACGACATGGCGCTCTCATCGACGTCCGGCGCCATCACCAGACACCTCGATTTCTACTACTTCTGCTACGACAACGAGGCCTACGGCAATACCGGTGTCCAGCTGAGCCCCGCGACACCCTACGGGGCTCGCACGACGACCTCCCCCTGCGCCGTGCACCATCCGATCGGCGCGATGCAGGAGAGAAAGGACATCTTTGAAATATGGCGGGCGCACAACCCTCCGTACATCGCGACGGTGTCACCGCGTTTTCCGCTAGATCTCGAAGAAAAGTTCACACGCGCTGCGGCCTATCAGGGCCCCAAGCTCTTTCTCGGGTTCGCGGCCTGCCCGACCGGCTGGCTCTTCGACCCGGCCTACACGCCCGATGTCGCGCGATTGGCGGTGGAATGCGGACTCTGGCCGCTCAAAGAGGCCATCAACGGGGAAGTCACCCACACCTACATTCCGAAGCGGAAACCGATTGAAGAGTACCTCAAACTACAGGGCCGGTTCCGGCATTTGTTCGAGCCGGCGAGACAAGACGAAGTCATTCGACACATTCAAGCCCGGGTCGATGAATATTGGAAGCAAGTCAACGGATAACAGCCGCAGCGATATGGAGGTGATCTGTGGAGATTAAAGGGTTGTGCAACTGCAAAGGACCTCTGCATCCGTTTGCTACAACACCTTGGTGATCTTCTTGATCGATGGATCCTCCCGGCTGGGGGCAATGGTAAAGCCAAGCGTCTCAACCAGTTTCAGCATGTTGTGGTTGCTGACCAGCACTTCGCCTTCCATGGTCTTCAACCCCTTACTGCGGGCTGCATCGATCAAGCTACCCATCAGCCGATGGCCGACGGCCTTATGTTGCCACTGGTCGCTGACCACGAGCGCGAATTCGCATGACTCTCCGTCAGGATTGATGGCATAGCGACAGACGCCGATTTCGACTTCCCGGCCCTTCTCTTCGGTCACGGCAATCAGCGCTAACTCACGGTCATAGTCGAGCTGGGTAAAGCGCACCAGCATATCTTCAGAAAGCTCTTGTACCGCGTGCATGAACCGAAAGTATTTCGTCTCTTCCGACAGGCGACGTACAAATTCCTGTTCGATCGCAGCGTCTTCCGGCCGCATGGGACGAATGGTGACATCGGTGCCATCCGGCAATTGCCAATGCATCACCAGGTGGGACGGGTACGGATGAATCGCCATGTGGGCATACCGGTCGGCTGAGACCGGCGCATAATCCACCACAACGCGCGCATCCACCGCCAGAAGACCATGCTCATCCACGATCAGCGGATTGATATCCATCTCCCGTAACCATGGCAGCTCGCATACCATCTCGGAAACCCGGAGAAGCAGACTTTCCAGCGCTTCCATTTGAACCGGCGGCATATGCCGGAACGAACCGAGCAGTTTTGCGACGCGCGTGCCGCCGATCAGTTCTCGAGCCAGGAAACCGTTCAGCGGGGGGAGTGCAATGGCGCGATCCCTCAGCACTTCCACTGCGGTGCCTCCCGCGCCGAAGCTGATCACCGGGCCGAAAATCGGGTCCGATATAACCCCTGCCATCAATTCGCGCCCGTTGGGCTTAGACACCATCGGCTGGATGGCGATGCCGTCGACTCGCGCATTCGGACGGTTTCTTTTCACTTCCTCGATCATCTCGTTATAGGCGGCGCGGACTGCGGCGGCATTCATCAAGTTGAGTTTGACCCCGCCGGCATCGGATTTGTGGGTGATGTCCGGCGAATTGATTTTCATCGCCACCGGGAAACCGAACTGCTCCGCCAACAGCAGGGCTTCACTGGGAGAACGAGCAACCACTGTATTGGCCACCGGGATATGGAATGCAGACAGGAGCGCCTTCGATTCCATTTCAGACAGCACCTTGCGCCGTTCCGCCAATACGGACTCAATCACCATGCGCGCACCCGCGACATCCGGAGCCTCACGGTGCGACAAGGGTGCCGGAACTTGCGCCAGCAGCCGCTGGTTGCGGTAATAGTCGGTGATATAGGAATAGGCCTCGACTGCCGCTTCAGGGGTGTTAAATGATGGAATGGCGGCCTGAGCGAACCGCGCCCGCCCCTCCATGGTTTGAGCAGCACCCATCCAACAGGTGAGCAGCGGCTTGCTGAATGTTCCTGCATCCTGGACCAGTAATTGGGCGACTTCTCGTGGCTGTGTCATCGCCTGGGGAGTCAGAATCACGAGCACACCATCCACTCCGGGGTCTTCCATGCAAATGCCTACGGCGTCCCGATAGCGCTGCGGCGTGGCGTCGCCGAGGATGTCTACCGGGTTGTTGTGCGACCAGATGGCAGGCAACGCCTGATTGAGCCGTTCGACGGTTTCAGGGGACAAGCCGGCAACGCTCACGCCCAGGTCCACTGCACGGTCGATGGCCATAACACCGGGCCCGCCGCCATTGGTGATGATCGCCAGACGGTTGCCTCCGTATCTGTAGGGGGAGGCGAGCGACTTTGCGGCAGAAAACAGTCCGCCGATCGATTCCACACGGACCACTCCGGCGCGACGCAGCGCGGCGTCGAACACATCATCCGATCCGACCATCGCACCGGTGTGGGACATCACCGCTCTGGATCCGGCATCATGGCGCCCCACTTTGATCACGAACACCGGTTTGCTCCTGGCGGCGGCCCGCAAGGCACTCGTGAAGCCGCGAGCCTTGCGGACGCCTTCGACATAAACCAGAATGCTACCGGTCTGCGCGTCGGATGCGAGGTAATCGAGAA
Organism: Nitrospira sp.; assembly: GCA_039794465.1. Classification (GTDB taxonomy): domain Bacteria; phylum Nitrospirota; class Nitrospiria; order Nitrospirales; family Nitrospiraceae; genus Nitrospira_D. The sequence continues at coordinate 63 of JAYWIP010000088.1, read as the reverse complement.
TCTCACCAAAGTCCACGTCAGATGCGGCGCCCATCGACACCACACTGGAAAAGCCGATGTCGT
>JAYWIP010000087.1:0-6272 GCA_039794465.1 Nitrospira sp. | reverse complement strand
TGTGTCCGCGCGTCGGTTGAATGCGACGCTACAGAAAGCTGAGGGGTCGCGTTAGGAGAATGCTCCGTGAGCGTACATGCTGAAGTGTTTCTGTTGGAACGGATGACTGAGTCTTCAAAGTTGCCGCAGTTGATGCATCGTGTCGTGGCAACCTCTGAGTGAAATTCTCTTTCCATCAGGTGGCGCATATTTGCAACGACTATCAGTCCGCCGCATCGCTGACACAGCATGTCGATTTCTCCTAGTAGGTGGTCTTCGTATCCTCGTGACATGTATCTCTGACCAGACCGAGCCGATTGGAACAACCACTAGCGACACGGGTTGACTATCCGTCCACATCCAACCAAATGCAGAATCCTATGACGCCACCGGTACGGGTCTGACCCATCGAGTTTCATCCACATCTACCAGCGTGCCCCATCTGGAGAGTGAGGAGGGGGGCACGTCCACTTAATTCAATCGGCTCAGGTGCGGGGCATGGCCCATGAAGAAGAGCATCCCTTCTGCGCTCTGGTTGAGGACCACGGCCGGCTCTCCCTCGACGGCCTTGAACATGCTATACGAACACCAGCACGTATTTGACAGGCGTGACTCATATCGGCGGCAAGGGCTGATGGTCGAAACACATGCAGAAACCTCATGCTGAGATTTCTGGGTGACGTGAGGCATCATGGGATGCTCTTTCCCAACCTTGATGATATGGTCGTATTAGACAACAGAGCCGCGCCGCGCACGATCAGACTGAGCCCAATCCAACCGTCAGAAATTAATTTGGTTTGGTGTAGGACAATTCCTACGTGCTGTGTGGACCACCCGGGGATAACACAATAGAAAGGCAGGAACAGAGGTCATTGATCAGGCTGAAGAAGGACGAAGTCGAACATGCGCCGCTACATGCTCAATGAGTATTCATACTTCCCAGGCTCCCAGATGGTTCTTTAGTGCGGGGGGTAACAATATCGCCTGTGGCATGAGGTAGGGGAGGGGGCCCCTTACTCTCTCTGTGTCACTATTCTGATTTGGATGGAAATGGTTACCGGCTTTCCTAGGGCTTTGTCGCCGATCGCCAGAGTGGAATCAGAGCGAGGTAATCATCGCCGTGGGTCCGAGTAATCGCTGTCTCCATCATGAAGGAACCTACGTACTCTTCGCCTCCAGTCCCTAAGCCGTCCCCCTCGTGTGCAATGTGCCACTCACATAGAGGAAGGGCTTGTACAATCGACGAATTTTCGCTGCCCAACGGTTGAGAAGGGTGTCTCGAACGGTATTCCAATGGGGGCCACGATTTGGGGTGTCTCACTTTCGTGGATGAAGGCCTGATTCGTTTCGCTGAGATGCCTGGGCGGTGGGCCACGTCTGCATGCTGAGGGCCACGTGGTAGTTGCTGCCTGTTCGATGGAGTGCGATCAGCTTCTGTCGGCTCAGACGATCGACTGCGAGAAACACCTGAGCCCAACTGAAGTTGGGTTGTCCGCTTATGAGGATCTCATCGATCGTCATCACTTCGCATCGGTGAAGCATGTTCAGAACGACCTGCTCGACATCCACATCTCCCGTAGCCCTGATGTAGCCCTCCTCTAGGCTAGGCGCCAACCCGCTCTATTGTCTTCCACTCCACATTTTGCAGAACTGCCAAGGCCAAGATACTCAACAGGACGCTGGGATCAGAAGACTTGCAAATCCAAGCAAACGCGCCTCGCGCCTCCGCTAGGTTGATTCGATCCCAGTCTATCTCCGCGAAAAGTACGACCGGGGTCTCTGGCCAAGCCATTTGACATTGTCTTAGGAGGTCGAGTCCATCATGGAGAGGCCTGTGATCGCCCGTGATCACGGCATCAAAGTGACGAAGCTGCATCTCGCATAGCGCCTGAACACTATCCTGTGCCTGCACAACGACAAACTCGTTTTGTTCAAGAACTTCAGCGAGGCGCTGGCGCACCGTCTTCATGTCATCCACCAGCAGCGCACGTCTCCCATAACCGATCATAATGGCCTCCCTTCCGATGGGGTGGGGTATTGCGATTGCCTGTCGAGAGTGCCGCCATTATCCGTCGGCAGATTCACGTGCCCCGGACCGTTGCCCTCATCGCAATGGCAGTATCGCCCCTCGATGACATTCATTCGACAGACCAATTCGACCATCGCAGCTGCGAGCTCGGTCTCCAACACTCCTCCGCAACGCGGACAACTCATGTCCCTTCCTCCCTTCTCTCCCATGAGTTTGAACCCATTAAAGTGCCTCCGTCAGATCTACCCTGCTCATCGTGGTGTGCATGTATGACGAGGCGCCTGTCTATGCCCCGCAGTAGACTCCTCCAGCCCATCGAGTGGAATAGGAAGCGGTCGCCTAGAAATATAAGAATCGGACGGCGCTGTTTGTCAGAATGGTCTGACAGGGAAGGGCGCAAGCAGGAAGGGGTGGCAACGCTTCGGATGTCCGAAGCAAGGTAACTACCATGGGAGGTTGTCGGAGAAACCGGCTATCGAGGTCATTCCAGGAGGTGATGCTGCATCGCGTAGCGCGCCAAGTCCGCATTTGTTTTGAGACGCAGCTTCTCCAGGATGCGTGAGCGGTAGGTACTGATGGTTTTGATGCTGAGGGAGAGTTGGCCGGAAATCTCCGTAATCGTTTTGCCGGCGGCAATCAAGCGGAACACCTCGTACTCGCGATCGGACAGGGAATCGTGAAGGGGCTGCTCGCTGTTGCCGTGTTGATGAATGTGAGCCGCGAGAAGCTCAGCCGCTTTGGGCGTGATAAATTTCCCCCCAGCCTGGATTGTCCTGATCGCGAGGACCAATTGTTGCGGAGCGCTTTCCTTCGTCAGATACCCGGCCCCCCCGGCACGTAGCACGCGCACGGCAAACTGGTCCTCAGGGTTTACGCTCAATACCAATATGGGCAGAGTCGGACAAAGCCGTTTGAGCTCGTGTAATCCATCCATCCCGCCACGCCCCGGCATATTCAAATCCAACACGACCACGTCCCACCGCTGTTTCTGAGCCTGCTCAAGCAGCTCAGGAATATTCGAGGCCTCGCCGATCACGGCGCCTGGGAATTCATCGGTGAGGATTTGGGCAAGGCCGCGGCGCAGGTATGGGTGATCGTCGGCAAGCAGAATGTTAATCATCAGCTCTCCGATAGAGTGGGAGTGTGACGGTCACGGTGGTTCCCATTCCCGACGCGCTCTGAATGTTGAATGTGCCGCCTTCCTGTTGGGCACGAAGCCGCATCCCCAACAGGCCAAATGCTTCCGGTCCTGACTGCTCCGCTGTAGTCATGCCCTTGCCGTTATCCCTGACTTGCAAGGTCACAGTCTCACGGCCCTCTTCCAGTGTGATGTCAACCTGAGTCGCACGCGCATGCCGAACCACGTTCGTCAAGACCTCTTGGAGGATGCGGAACAGGGTGGTTGCCTGCTCAGACCCCACAGCGATGCGGGCCGGCGTCATGGTTGTGTTACATGTAATTCCGGTCCGATGATGAAACTCATGCGCCTGCCATTCAACTGCGTCTCCGAGGCCGAGCTGATCCAGAACGCTGGGCCGTAAGGTCGTCGCAATATCCCGCACCGATTGAATAGCGGAGTCCAGGAGAGCCAACGACGAATCCAGTCGCGCAAGGAGAGCGGAGCGCTCGACTGACTCCATCGACCCGGCAAGCTGCTTGTGGACCCACGACACATCCAGTTTCAACCCCGTCAATGCCTGCCCCAACACATCGTGAACTTCTAGCGCGATTCTCGTCCGCTCTTCTTCCTGCACCGACTCCAAGCGAACGGCGAGGGCCGCGAGCTGGTTGCGTGAATTGAGCAACGCCTCTTCTCCGTGCTTGCGATCGGTAATGTCCATCGAGTAGCCGATGATACCGATGGGAGCTTCGGTGTCGTCCCTCAGCAACGAGAGGGACAGATGGGCCACACGCAAGACTCCCGTCTTGGTGAGCCTACGAACCTCGACCTGATGCGTTCCCTTGGCTTTCACTGAACCCAGAACCTCGTGCTCCAGAAACTCCCGGTCTTCCACCGGGTAGATGAATGAGATATGTTTGCCAAGGGCCTCTTCCGCTGGATATCCCAGCATGTTTTCTGCCCCTTTATTCCAACTCGTCACGAAGCCGTTCAGGTCTATGGCGATAACGGTTTCTTGGATCTGATTGATAATGTCGGCCTGTCTCCGTATCAATTCACTCGCCTGTCTTTGCGCGGTGATGTCAGTCCAGAGACCGACGATCTCCTGTGGAGTTCCGTCCGCTTGCCGGATCAACACCGCCTCGTCCCTGAACCAGCGGGACTCGCCGCTGCGTATCTGCCAACGATATTCCAACGTCATGGCGCCCTTGCGGCTTAGCATGCCAAATTCTTTCAAGGTGTTTTGACGATCGTGGGGATGCAACCTCGACGCCCAGAGCGATGACTGATTCACAAAAGAGCTCGGAGCATAACCGGTCAAGGCTTCGACATTGTCACTCACCCACAAGGCGCCGTAATCCCCGGAAGGCTTTGCAGAATACATCACAACCGGCACAGCGCGCAAAATCATGGCTTCCCGAGCCTGGCTTGCCAGCGCATCTCTCTCGGCCTTCCTGCGTTTCGCCAGGTCGTAAAAGATCAGCCATCCTCCCCCGACCGCAAAGATGATGGTCCCCAAGGTTCCGACGATAATGAGCGTATATGTGAACGAGGCTTCGCTGTCTGCCTGCTTGGACCACTTGACCAGCAGAGCCTGTTCCCGCTCCCGCATGTCGCCGAGTGTCTTGAGGATTTTGTCCATGGTCTCTTTGCCCGCGTATTGACGGGCCCTCTGCTCATCTCCTTCGTTCCTTCCGGCATTTCTTGACTCGATCATGTCTTTGAGCAGTGTCATCTTCAGATCGATCAGGCGGCGCAAGACTAGAAGGTGTTGTTGCTGGGTCTGATCGTCCGAGGTGAGATCAACGAGGCGGCGCAGCACGTCATCTATGCTACGGTTGGCTTCGCGATACGAACGTAGGAACTGGTTCTCGCCGGTAAAAAGGTCGAGCCGCTGTTTATCCTCTATATCTTCCATCTGGTACAGCAGGCGATCGATCGTTTCCCGTACCTGATGAGTTTGCGCGACCCGGACTTCACGATCTATAAGGTCGGTCGTGCTGCGGTAGGAAATGTATCCCCTTCCGACCAGCAGGATAATTACGATCGCGAGGCCGACAGCAATCTTCTTCTCCAACGAAAAGGTTTTCACGCCTTTATGCATCGATGCCAGTCCTGTCAGTACAAAATCCGGTGGGACGGCGACAATTCCACGAAGGCAGGCGGTACGTGAGCCTGCTCCCTGGCATATTGGTCCCCTTTCATATCATTGGGGGGGCATCGCGGTTTGGTTGATAGTCTATATCATACTAATCGGTTTGGCTCGATGGGGCTGTCGGCGTACAGCTTTGACGTCGCTCAACCCGAAGATCGAGCGGGAACGGATGTCGGTTAGGCCCGGCATGCGCTGAAAGGCGATCTCAATCGGAAAGGTAACAGCGCGTTCGATCTGTTCCGACGACCATATCGGATACTGTGTGATGATTTCGATCATGGGCGGGGAGGCGTCAGGATATGGCGATAGTGCACAACAGATCCACACTGCACACGATCAGGCAGAACCTAATCCCACCGTCAGATATTCGTTTGGTTTTGCGTAGGAGAATTCCTACAAGCTGTGTCGACCGCCCGAGAATGACACAATGAAACAGAAGGCATCGATCAGAACGATGGACTGAGAATATCGACACATCGGCTGATACGGTAGAAGTCTCCGTGAATAATGTGGGCTAGACCACTTGCTCACAGGGAAGAACGAATACATGGAGAGGGAACGTCTCCTCTGCCTGTTGGCGCATATGTTCCATGCGGTACCGCGTGAGTCCCTCAATCACGCGGTAGGCCATCTGTTCAGGTATCGCGGCGAGGATCAACCGGTTGGCGCCTGCTGACAGAGAAAAATGAAGGGTTGGGCCTGTTTCGCCTCTACCTGAAACATTGTGCAGTTCAGTAAACGCCGTCACCTCGTATTCTTTCATCAGCGCATGGATCTGCTCCGCGATCGACTCGCGAAACACGATCATCAGCATTTTCATCGAACGTGCTCCTTGCTTATGTGAGCCGGAACATACGACGTGACATCCGTGCTCCGTACATACGGGAGAAGGACGGAAAAGACAAGGGGATCGCCGGGTGAATCAGACAAGGGACGAATAGGGCTCCTGTCTGTCGATGCGGGAGACCGTCATGCGGATCGGCATGTGC
>JAYWIP010000086.1:0-13638 GCA_039794465.1 Nitrospira sp. | reverse complement strand
GGTGATGGAAACTCTCTTGCGTTTATAGGAGTATAAAGACCCGCAACTCCGCGATACCTCTCTATGGCATTGAAGCCCTCGCACAAACGGTCTTCTGCTCAAGCGTTTCGTACCCTGCCTCGAAGAAAGGAAACTCATCAATATCTCGACCTTGCGTGTTCCAGACATGGAGACATTGGGCCGACACGATCGGAAAGTTGCGAGAGAGATCACCGACCGTGACGACTTTTGAAGGACGAGTCATTCCGACAACTATCACTCGATTGCCTGGCTGAAGAATCGGCCCCTCGATCTGCCCTTGATAGGTGATGACAAATTTTCCATTATTCTTCCCGTTATCCTTGGGCCCATAAGCCGGCTGATTGACGATGGGCAATTGGGAAACGACAATGGTCACTATGTCGCTGGAGGCTTGAGACTCCACAATCCGACCTCCAATCTGCACCTTTTTCCCTTCCGCTTCGTTCGGCGTCGTGCGCCAGCGCGCAAAATCGAAATTCGCATCGACACCGTCCATTACTTTGGCCGGGAACACCCCTTGAGTAGCACAGGCGCTGAATGCCATACACAATACGACAAGAGGGACTCCAGAAAATAGCTTCACACGTCACCTCCTTACTCTGCTTCAACGTACAGCGTCATACGGATGACCGGGGAATAGATCATGGCCCGAACTACATGTACCTCAGCTGAAGCATCAAAAAGAATGCGTTCTGCGCGAAGGGGTCTGTGGATGAATTGTACGGCTGTCCGGGGCCATTTCCTGCATGATGCCGGAACTCATAATTGAACTGAATCTTTGACTGGATCTTCGGCGGAAGATTCTCGAAATAATAGTTCAGACCGACAATATGTCTGGTATAGAGATCATCCGAGAGTCTAGTGTTGGGGTCAAATCCCTCATACCAATAGACCGGCTCAAAATTTTCCAGCGGTCCGTCTGTAATGAGGTATTTGGTCATGACGTACCAGGTGCGGCGTTGCACGCCTGGGGCGTGAGAGCCGCCGCACGTATCAAGACACGCCCCATTGGCAGCAGTCCCCACCGTCGTGGCATTCGCACCGTCATGGCCTTGCCAAAACTCCCCTTGCACCATAAACCCTGGGATAAATTTGGGGTAGTAACGAACATCGACTCCGTAGCGATCAAAGGTGCCTTTCCCGCGCCCGTTGATGAAGGTGCCGGCATTGTTCGATTCCCCTTGAATCGTGGTGAAGCTGATAAACGACACATCGTCCCCAAACAGTCGAACACGGGCGTACACCGCTTTTGGCGAATTGGCCCCCCCAATCCCAGATGTGTTACTGACGATGCCATTCGCCTGAAAATTATTATTGTTCATGACACCAACCACGTATTCCAGCCGATTGAAGAGTTTCCCCCGCGCATCGACAAAATAGTCGCGTTCTTGGAGAAATTCGATGGAGCCGCCTGCCCCGGTAGAATTCCCCGCGCCGCTTCCCACACTGGTCAAATAGGGAGAGCTGATGATGTCTCGGAGACCGCCAGACTGCTCGGTGAAGATCCCGAAGGGCATGCGGAAGACCCCCATCCTGAACATGTTGAGGTTGGGCGCCCATGACTGAACAGGTCGAAGATCAATATAGGCCTCACGGAAAAATGTGGCCACGCTCGCAGTTCCACTCCCACTAGTAGGCGTGTTGCTCGTCAGACCGGTACTTTGGAACTCCATTAGCATATGCCAACGGGGAAGATAGTCGCTCAGTTTTCCCCAGAAGACCATCTCCGCCCGTCTGATCGACAGGCTGTCTTGGCTTTTTCCCTCCGGCACCTTTGCATCGACATGCCCATACAGGAATTGCAACGCATTCAGGCCGAAATTGACCTTGTCCTGCAGGATGGGGAGTAAGGCGGTTTTGCTCTTCCAATCCTCCAGCGTATCCAGACGTCGCGTTTGATCGACAGCCTGATATTCCTGTTCCGCACGGATTCTGAGCCATTCCTCCTTGGTGATCGCGCCCTTCTGGAGGAGAAGATCTTCCAGTGAAACCCTGCCTTGAGCAGGCTGGTCAGCCACCGGTGGGCCTTGCACGCGAGGGGGCACCGATCCTGTCTCTTGCGCAATCATGGCTGGTACCGATGATGTGGTCTGAGTGGTCGAAGCCTCCTCTGCAGTCGACACCGATACCGCTCCGATTACGACAACGGCCGTTAGCTGGGCAATCCATACCGTCGCAAACAATCCTCTCATGCGAAACCCTCCTGGTATAAAATCCAGCAGTCTAGAGTCTGCCTCCAGCATTTTCATTGGACATTTTAGGGGATCATTGCCGGTGTTCGTACGGCGGAAACACCGAATGCTACCGATCTGTTTTCAGCTTGGGCGGGGGGCAAGGGGAACAATCCCGCTTGCATCACGGTTCCTTCACCTTTTCGACTCAAAATGAAGGTTAAGAATTCTTGCACCGCATCAGGCAAGGGTTCCTTGGGAGACTGATCCAGATACAGATACAAGGTGCGACGCAACGGATAGCTCTGATCGGCTACAGTTTCAAAGGAAGGAGATACGAAGAACATCCCATCTTTCTCGGCGATTGGAACGGCTCGCACGTTTGAAGTTTCGAGACCGATCCCGCTGTAGCCTATCCCAATCGGATCATGGCTTACGTCGAGGATGACGGAAGCGGCTCCAGGAGCCTCGTGAATACCCGATTTGAACTCACCGCCGGCAAGGCCATGTTCATGAATCACGGCTCTGGCTCCTGACCGTTTATCACGGCCATAGAGCTGAACCGGCGCCTCTTTCCATTCATCAGCCAATCCGAGTTGCCCCCATTTAGAAATATCCGACTTGGATTCACGTTTGCGTGTCGACGAGAACATAGCATCGACTTGGGCAAGGGTCAGGCCTGGCAAGGGATTGTCTTTGTGCACATAGACAGCAACAGCATCAACAGCGAGGGGCACCACTGTCGGCTCATAGCCATGCTGATCGACGAATTCTTTCACTTCGCTCTCGGAGAGTTGATGCGATGAGACAACCAGTTGGAAGCTGGAAACACGATCGTCTATCATGAGAATCTTACCGGATTTTCTGAGCGGTGGCTGCAGAAATTCGGCAATAGCTTTGGAGGAACTCCCTCGTTTGACATCGATGGTCACCTTCGGTTGAAAGGAATGAAATTCTGCACCGAGGCGAGCGAGTAGCGGGTGCAGCGCTTCGGAGCTTTGAATTTGGAAGGCGCCAGAGACCTGCTTTTGCACGTGATAACGGGCCAGTGTTGAATTCACGCTTGCTACGACAGAAGGATCACTCAGCTCAGCAGACGACTGTCCAGAAAGGACAATAAGCTGTAGCGCCGATTGCAAAACCAGCCCGACCACCATAGCTCTCCGGGATGACGTCATCATGAGTTTCTCCATGATAAGTGTGGTTGCTCTTGTTGGGCCTTGCTGTACTCGAGCAGGGTTGCGAGGTGGTAACCGGAGCGTTACAGGGCTGTTAATTTTTTCTTAATGGCCGGAGGACAATTGCGGAATGAACAGTACGAGGCTGTCAGGTCTTTCATGCCCTGTTGTGATAGCATGCCCCATAAGACGTCAGCAATTTTCGGCTTCAAGTAGTTACCAGAGTACCACCGTCATGAAATAGACCCCCAACCAACCGTCGATTAGAATATGGCTGCAACTTCGACAAGAGATGAGAGATATAGCAGTGAGCCTCCGCTTTGGTCGATTGGCATTGCCATGGTTATCATCCTCCTTGCCCCTCTCGTGTTGTACTCGCTTGCCCCAACCGGTCCTATTCGCGAAGGCGATACGGTATTCTCCGAGGGAGAACAGCGTGTGCGGCTCAGCACATCCGTCACCGGCACTCCGCTGGAACCGAATGACACCTGTCTGCTCGATCCGAACAGTCCCATGATCGTCACCCATGTCCCCTCCGACCAGTCAGACGAGACAATACGGGCTCAGGTGCAAGGCAATCCGTCCAGCGAATGGCCCTTCTGCCCCCTGCACGCAGAAGTACAGTTCAGGGTGCATCAGGTATTTCAGAAGCCTGCTATGCTCAGTGCCGTACGGGCCATGCTGGTGAGATGGTTTGGACGCGAATGACTCGTGCGCAGATGGAACAACTGGCGGAAATCAGCTTCTCAGTCGAGACGCGAACTGCTTCCGGAACTTTGCGACCTTCGGCCCCACTACGAATTGGCAGTAGCCCTGAAACGGATTTCGCACGACATACTCTTGATGGTAGGCTTCCGCCTCATACCATGCCCCAGCCGGCACCACCTCGGTTACAATCGGTCTATCATATAACTGTTGCTCGGTGATACTGGCGATGACGGCTTCTGCGGTTTGCCGTTGCTCAAGGCTGTGATAAAAAATCGCCGACCGATACTGCGTGCCGACATCGTTGCCCTGGCGGTTCAGCGTAGTGGGATCGTGAATGACAAAAAAGATCTCGAGCAGTTCCTGATAGGGAATGGCCTTGGGGTCGAAGGTGATACGCACCGCCTCCGCATGGCCGGTCTGCCCGCTGCATACGGCCTCGTACGTCGGATGTTCGACGGTTCCCCCCATATAGCCTGATTCAACAGACTCGACCCCTTGCACCTGGTCATACACCGCCTCCAAACACCAGAAGCAACCGCCCGCGAGAGTCGCAACCTCATACCCGGATCGAGTTGGTTGAGTTTGGGCTTCCATATCGCGTGATCAGCCGGCTACTCCTCTTCTTCCTCTTCAATATCTTCAATGCCTTCATAACTCATTTCAGGAAATCCTGCCGCTGCCTTCTCACAGGCCGTTTCGACCATTTCTTCGGCATCTTCCGCCGAATCCGCATCCACCAAAAATTTCACCGTGATCGCATACCGTTGCTCCACTCCCAGCTCCTTTCTGTATCTCTCCGGACTACGATGGCATCGTCTAACACTGACCTGCACTCGCGTGGATCTACCAAGTGCGTCGTACTTTGTGATAGATGCCGTCGTCGTGTCAACCACGCGCCTGAGGAAGCCGAAAAGGAAAGAGTGGTTGCAGGAAGAGTTCCGCTACGGAAGCGTCAGCACGAGAGAGTATGAGACAGGCTATTCGAGGGAGAGAACGGATGGTCAGCCCTCGTCTTCAAGCTTCTTGAGCACAGTTTGGAGTTTGTGTAACTCCTCAGGGGAAATTCGTGTGAAGCCGATTCCAAATGTATTGCCATCAACCCAGCGAACCGTCGCTTCGTCGATCCGTAGCGGCCAATCCAGACCGGGCACATGGAGCCGGCATTCGAATTTCCCCCCGGGTTCCACCGTCACGTCGCTTTCAATCTTGCACCCTCCCGCAGAAATATCCAGTGTCCTCCCTTGCCCCTCGCGGCGTTGCCCGGAAAAGGTGCTGCGGAATAGGGTGGTAAAACGAGGCTGAACGCGGCGCTCCTGCGCCCGAAGCTCACTCGGAGCCTCTTTGGAGGCAGCCTCCGTTCTGCCGAATAAGGCGCCGAGCTTTTTCAGAGCTTGGGGTGGCATGGCCGACTTGAGACTCCGATTCCGGTTTCCAGCAGTCACTTCTTCGTCGTCAGCAACATATGCCCCCGACGATTCTGTTGATAGCATGCCTCATCGTGATCGGAACAGAACGGCCGTTCCTTCCCATACGAGACGACCGAGACCTGCTTAGGTTTTACGCCGGATTCCACGAGATAGGACAGTGCCGCCTTTGCCCGCTTGTCCCCCAACACCAAGTTGTAGTCACTGGTCCCACGCTCATCGCAATGGCCCCCGATTCTCAAGACGGCACGCGGATGCTCCTTAAGGTACATAACATCTTGATTAAGCGCCTCCATCCCGGCGTCGGAGAGGCTCCATTGATCGTACCCGAAAAACACATCTTGCAGACCCGCCTCAATCGCTGCCTTTTCTGCGGCCCTTTCCTCTTTCGTGATTTCAGCGAATCGCCGGGCGCTCTTGTCCGGGGAATTCATCATGGTCGAGAACGAGCTTTTGGGTTGGGTGAGTCGTTCTTCCGAGGGATTATTGGAAAAGCCGCTCAACTCTCCGCTCGACCCCCCACGCGAGATCTTGGGGATTTCCGCTTCTCCATCGGATTGAAGCCACTTCATTCCGCAACCTTGAGCAGTCAGAAGAATCACTCCCATGACAACGAGGGCTCCGGCTTGTGTCACCAATCTGTTCATGACTTCTCTCCTCTGAATGATAAATGTGTGAACCAGTTCTTCGACTCGACAATTCCGTTTGACAGCGTGCCGTCGTTTGAGGGTCCCACGTTCTGCTCACCTTCTCAAAAGACAGAATAAATATAGCACCGATACTGAAAATGGCATGGCCTACCAACTGCCTTCGCTTGGATTACAGGCAGGCACGCAATTTCAATGACTTATGACTACCTGGTGAGAGGGAACAATCAGTGGCACAACACCATGTGCTCTATTCCCAAACCTCAAATTCAAGGATATATGAGGGTGCCAGCCTCAGAGGAAACGAGGTCGAGCAAGGCGGCAAAACTCTGTCACTGAAGGAGAAAGACACCAGCTGACGGAAGACGGAAAACAACAACCCTGACGGGTACGTAACTCAAGACACCCATGAAACGCAGTATGGCCCCCACTGCCCCATTGAAGGTCGCAGAGAACTAACGACTCGCCTTCCGATCAGACCAGCGGGCCGGCCGCAGCACAGCTCCCAATCCAGCAATCGCACAGATGAACACGAGCATGGCCAAAACCACCACTAGGAAGAACCCGGCTTTGACATCGTGCAGCATAGGGATCATTGTCGTCCCCTCCTCGTGTTGACTGAGTTACTCACTCCGCCACCCACATTCACACACCCACGGACTCATCGGATCCATTTTTTGAAGAACTCGCCCACAGGCAGGACACTGACGAGTCCATGCGTACCGGTCGCTTTGATCACCTCGACAACCGGTTGAGACGGTCTGCATCCTTCTTCGGCAGATTGCGCTCATTCGATAATCCCTCTTACATTCTACAATATTAAGTCTAGATCATGATGGGACAGAGATCTATGCAGCTTTGGGGGGGATTCTCGAAGCAGGCACGGAACAAGGGGTCAGGTCCCACAACCTATGGATTATGCTGGGAGATTTCGACTGGTCAAAGAGGAAAGGCCGTGTCCTGGTGAGGGGGTGGCTTGCATAAAGCAAAAATCTTGTGCGCCCGGCAGGGATTGAACTTGCGACCTGCGGATTAGGAAGTCACGGTCCTACGATACGAAAAACCACAAACCTACTCCAACTGCGGAAGAGTGAAACCCGTGGCAAGACCACGAAGCCTTGTCACATCACAAACATGGACCACGCTACTATTGCTATCAATACAATTAAGCGCACGGGTTCCTTTTTGAAGCCAATTGGAGCTGAGAAAGAATTCTCACTGCTCTCCGCTCGCCAAGTGTGATCTTGATCTAAAACTTTGAAGGAGCAAACGTGATGCCAGTGATCATCGCGAAGCTTATTCATTCATGAGGGAGGATTTGCCCGTTGAATACAATTACGGCTGGAATCCATTCTGCACGCTGCCGCGCAGGCTTGGTGACAATCTGGCATGGCATGCCACAACAGCACACTGGAGGTGGGACGGTTTGCTTAAGAACGGATCAAGAATCGATAGAGCTTGAAGTGTCAATTTCGGCGGAAGATGGAGACTTACCGAGACCGTATCGTTCGATAAAACGATACAACGTTCGTCTGCTGATTCCAAGCAAACGTGCAGCTTGTTCCTTGTTGCCGTGGGTTGCTTCCAGCATTTTCAGTACCTGATCGCGCTGCAACGCTTTAAGTGTGCCGGGAAGGATCTTTGTATGCAGTACCGGAGCACTGTCTCTGTGAATGACTTCAGATGGAAGATCATCGATGGATAGAATCGCGCTGGAGGCCAGCGCTACCGCTCGTTCCACAACGTGTTCTAACTGCCGCACGTTCCCCGGCCATGAATAGTCGGTCATCACTCGCATGGCGGAAGGTGAAAATGACGAGACAGGCACTTCCTTCAGGCTGCCATACCGTTCCAGGAAGGCTCTGGCCAGCAGGGGAATATCTTCAGGCCGTTGCCGAAGCGGTGGGAGGAAGATTGTGACGGTGTTCAGCCGGTAAAGCAAATCCTCACGAAATCGACCGGCCGCTACCAGCTCAGTGAGGTTTCGGCGGGAGGCCGCGATGATCCGTAAATCAACCCGTACCGGTTCATTACTACCGACCCTTCTGATTTCCCCTTCTTGAAGGGCGCGCAGAAGTTTGGCCTGCCCTGCCGAAGTGAGATCACCAACCTCATCCAGAAAGAACGTGCCACCACTTGCCATTTCAAGCAAGCCACGCCGCATCGTATGAGCCCCGGTGAATGAACCCTTGATGTGTCCGAAGAGTTCGCTCTCAAGCAATGAATCGGGGATCGCGCTGCAGTTGACGGCGACGAAAGGATGCATCGAACGCGGGCTGTGATCATGAATTGCTCGTGCGATCAATTCCTTGCCGGTCCCGCTTTCTCCGTGAAGCAAGACGGCTGCCCTGCTGTGGGCAACTCGTCCGACGAGCTTGAAAACCTCGACCATCTTTTTGCTTTCCCCGATCAGAGATGTGGTCCGCGGCTGTTCACTGAATTCATGGTTGCGCGTGCGATTATCTTCTATGAGGCGTCTATGCTCGACGGCTCGCCTTATCGTGCCCACGAGTTCGTCGAGATTCACCGGCTTGGCGATATAATCAAACGCCCCGTGCTTCATGGCTTGGATGGCCATGTCAACGGAGCCAAAGGCGGTTAAAAGCACAATGGGCACTTCCGGCCGGGTTTTGCGAAAGGAATCCAGCAGGTCAAGACCGGAATAGGGGGTCATGTGGATGTCGCTCAAGACAACGTCATACAGTTCCACAGCGACCTTGCTTATCGCTTCTTCGACGTTACGGGCGGTGTCGACTTCAAAGCCGGCCTGGTTCAAGGCTTCGGCCATCATCTCTCGATTCCGCTGGTCGTCATCCACGACAAGAATAGGAGGCGAATCGCTCACTGATGTCTCCGTATATTCCGCTCGTTAGTCCACATGGGTAGATCAATGGTGAACTCAGTCCCGTGCCCCACGTGGCTCTTCACGGCCAGCCTCCCGCCACTGTCGGTTACCACACGGTGACAGATCGCCAGCCCAAGTCCCGTTCCCCCTTGGTCATGCCGTGTCGTGAAGAACGGTTCAAATATTCGCGGAAGGTGCTCCAAGGGGATCCCTGTGCCTGTGTCTACAATCGTCAGGCGAACGATTGCTTCTTCGACTGGAAGGCCTTCACCCACTATGATAATCCCCGGAGGCCTCTCGCCATAGACAACTCGAGTACGAATGGTCAATTCTCCACCGAGCGGCATCGCCTGGACGGAGTTGGTGACCAGATTGAACAGCAACCCGTGCAGCGCACGCGTATCGCCGGCGACCGGTGGAAGATCGTCTTGCAAGTCGATCTTCATGGTGACGTGTTGCCTCGGCAAACCGGGAGAAAGAAGGGTCATCACATCCTGGATGGTTTTATTGAGATTCACGCGGACCGACCGGAGCTGCGTACGGGTCTGATCTAACAGCTGCTTGATGATACTGACCATGCGGTTGACTTCCGACCGAATGACGGCCAGATGGCGCTGCCGACTGACAGAATCAGTCGTGCCGGTGAGCATTTGCAGATGACCGGAGAGGGCATTCAAGGGGTTGCCCAATTCATGGGCTACGGTGGCGGAAAATTCTCCCAGTGCGGCTAAATGCTGAATTCGTTCAGCGGCAAGCCTTGCTTCGACGAGTTCGAGATTCGTTTGCTGCAGTTCCTCGGTTGCCTCCGCGACCCGAATCTGAAGGGTATTGTTGAGATGGTTAACCTTGTCCAGGAGACGATCCTTTTCTATGCCGGCCTCCCGCACACGATCGAGCATCTTATTGAACTGAATCGCCACCTCCTGGAGTTCGGAGGGGCCGTGGATCGGCGCATGACCGGATAAATCATCCGCTTCGACGCTTCGTATGGCATCTAACAGTCTGTGGACAGGCCGATGGACTTTGACCCTGATCAAGATCCAAAAGGTCAGCGATGTGACGACCACAACGCCGATACCAATTGCCCTGGCCAGCTCAGTTTCCTGTTTCATGAGGTCGTCGTACTCTTCCACAGAAAACAGTCCGCGTAATGCCCCAACGACCTTACCATCGATCTCAATCGGAGCCGTGATGCGAACGGCCCTCTTTTCCGATCCATCCTCGAGTTGCATGATGGAGCCACCTGATTCAACTTTATCCCGCTCTTGTGCACTCAATACTCTTGGCACCAACTGTGGTTCGGTGCTCACAAGGAGGGAACTGGATTGAGGTGAGAGCTCATACACTGAAAGCCGCAGAATTCCGGGTCGGATCTCGGTGATCTCATGGATCAAATTGTCTAGAGCCCTGATGTCTTGGATTCCGCCTGCCTGTCTAATCTTGGTACTGACTGACTGGGCAAGGAGCACAAACGCAACCTCCCGGTTGTGTGTTCCCGCACGATCGATGGCCTGACGTTCAAGAAGGGTAACAAAAACAATCGAGGACGCAACGAGCATCACTCCGGTGATGGTGACCCAAACCATGATGCCTTGAAACTTGAATGGCTTCATGGAAATCTCCAGTGCCTTAATTCAATGGGCAAATCTTTCAAAAGGCGGGATGACGTGAACACCTAAAGTTCCCTGGTCCTTACCACCTAAAGGCTCTCTAGCATCCATCATTTTGCGGCTTCCGCCCCTCGTTCGTACAGGATGATATTCATAAGCGATGCCGCGATGGGTGATCCGTAATCGTCATCCCCGTTGGGCATCAATTCTGTGCCATATTTTGTGTCCCCCTCAGGCACCATACCGCCTCGATCCGCGAGGGAAATTGCCCTGAGAGACCTTCTCCAATCATCGAAATACCAGAGATATACCATCCCGCATCCCATAGTGACTACTGGCACAGAAGCGCATGTGGCTACGGGTAATTTTGGCACAGGTGTGTCAGGGTGGCATATCAACATTCTTTCAGTCACGCCCAGTTCGTCAAATTGCCACAGAATCCCGTGACGTAGATTCTTTGCGCCCCCAGGCAAACTCCTTGCTCAATAGTCTCGCACATCGGTGTGAACGGGAGTCGTGCTGGGCGCAAGAACACTCATGGATCAACCTGAATGCCCAACCAATGTTTCGCATCAACCAGAATGTGGTCGTATCTGAACGCAGGTGGTCTTTATGAAACACTGTCCCCTATTCGCTGAGAGGTAAATCGCATGAATAAACTTGTCCAGGTCGCCTTGAAAAAACCCTATACCTTTGTGGTGTTGGCCATCATCATCGTGGCGTTTGGAGTGATAGCTGTGTTCGAAGCGCCGACTGACGTCTTTCCGGTCATCCAAATTCCCGTGAGCTCGATCGTCTGGATCTACGACAATCTGATGCCGGCAGATGTCGAAGGCCGTATCACGTACGTATTCGAGCGCTTTCTAACCCAGACAGTCGAAGGCATCAAATATATATGGAGTAACTCTTTATTTGGCAATGCCATCATCAATGTCTATCTTCAGGATGGAGTCGATCTGGGTGGCAGCGAAGCTGATATCGCGGCGATTTCGCAAACGACGGTCAAGGCGCTGCCTCCGGACATCAACGCACCGATGGTCATGCGGCTGTTCCCCTCTCAGGTACCGGTCGCCACCCTGCAAATTACGTCGGATACTCTGACCCCGGCGGAACTCTACAACCTTTCCATCATGCGGATCCGCCCCCTCCTCGTCACGATCCCCGGTGCGATCCTGCCCCACCCCTACGGGGGGCAAGATATGCAGGTCATGATCAATCTCGACCAACAGAAACTCCTCGCCCGTCACCTCACTCCGGCGGATATTCACGAGGCCATATCCAGGCAAAATCTGGTGCTGCCTGGAGGGGATATCAAGCTCAAAGCAACCGACTGGCTCGTTCTGACGAATGCGTCCGCATTGAAGATCGAGGATTTCGACGAAATCCCGATCAAGCGAGACGGCAATGCATTCATTCATTTGCGTGACGTGGCTGTCACGCGCCTTGCCGGCCGGGTGCAAACGAACGCCGTGCTGGTAGAAGGGCAACAGGCAGTCATCATCGTGGTCATGAAAAGCAGCGAAGCCTCTACGTTAGAAGTCGTGGATGGAATCAAGGAAATTATTCCGCGCATCCAGGACGTCCTGCCGAAGGATGTGAAAGTCAAACTTCTCATCGATGCCTCGCAATTCGTAAAAGATGCGATCGCGGACGTGGTGCACGAAATGCTGACTGCGGCCGCACTGGTGGGGATCATCGTGCTCCTCCTCCTGGGATCTTGGCGACCGACCCTCATTGTCCTCACCTCACTCCCACTCTCAATCCTGAGCGCACTCATCTTGCTGCATATTCAAGAAGAGTCGATTAACGTGATGACCCTAGGTGGATTGGCGCTGGCCGTCGGCATTCTGGTTGACAATGCGGCAGTCATGATTGAAAACGTCGACACCCATCTCGAGTTGGGTAAGCCGCTCGAGCAGGCGATCATCGACGCCGCCAATCAGATCCTGCTGCCGACATTCGTGGCCACCCTTGCCATCACGATTGTCTGGGTACCGCTGTTTCATCTGAGTGGAATCTCCGGCTGGGTCTTCCCACCGATGGCGAAAGCGGTCATCTATTCGATGATTGCCTCCTTTATCCTCACATACACGCTGGTACCGACGATGGCGAAATATATCCTGAAGCCTCACGCAGGGACGCACACGCCCGAGCATGATAGTCAGCACCATTCGGAGAAATCAGGGAATATGTTTACTCGCTTCCAGCAAGGGTTCCAACGAGGTTTTGAGCGTTTCCGTGATGGCTACAGTGCTCGGCTCAAGCTTGTGGTGGCTCATCGCGTCGTTTTCGTCACGGTTTCCTTCGTGATATCGGTGAGCTCCCTCGTGCTCTTTTACTTCAACGGCACGGAGTTTTTCCCAGAAATCAAGTCTGGGATCATGCAAATGCACATGCGGGCGCCTCTCGGTACACGCATCGAGGTCGCAGCCCGGCTTACATCCCTGGTCTCGAAAGACATCGAACAACTGCTGCCAGGTCAGGTGGAATCCATTGTGAGCAACTGCGGAATTCCAGTCGGGGCGCACAATCTCGCCTTCATTCCAACACCGACTGTCGGCACTCAGGACTGCGATCTCACCATTTCGCTAAAAAACGGGCAGTCGCCAGTGTGGGACTATCGCCGCATCCTTCGCAATGGACTGAGTGCCCGCTATCCAGGCACCGAATTCACGTTCCAACCGGCCGATCTCACGGCGAAAATCCTAAACTTCGGGTCTCTCGCGCCGATTGATGTACAGATCAACGGTCCAGACATCTATGCCAACCATGAGTTTGCCCGTAAATTGGCAGGGAGGTTGCGGCGTATCCCCGGCTCCGCCGACGTAGTGGTCCAGCAACCGATGGGTATGCCGACTCTACTAGCAGAGGCCGATAGGCGGTTCGCACTTGGAATGAACCTGGACCAGACCGACTTCGGGAACAACATGCTCGTGACCACCGCCGGCAGCCAACAAGTGGATCAGAAATATTGGCTTGATCGCGCAACCGGCATGTCCTATCGGATCAATGTGTATACACCCCAACCGCAGCT
>JAYWIP010000085.1:0-36661 GCA_039794465.1 Nitrospira sp. | reverse complement strand
GACAAGCGGTGATGAGGTTTGCTGCATCGTTCAGTCTTAGACAGATGGAAAGTCTGACTCAGAGAGAAGCCCGACCGATATTGCAGGGATTTCGAGCCGTTTTCGTTGACTCTATTCCGACCCCTTCATATAATGCGGCTCGCTGGCGGTTTCCCTTGCCTGACAGGCACTTATGCGTTTTCCCTCCAAGGTTCGCGTGGCTCAAAAGCTGGCTCAACTTCAAGCCGGTTTCCGCCATGCGTTCGCCGTTCGGTTCGATTCCCAGCCCCTCTCCATGGAAGATGTCGAACTCATGGAGCGTGTCGCCGATGTCATTGTGAAACGCGGGATGGCCGCGCCGGCGACGGTCTTTTTGGAGTCGATGGGGCCGATGAACTTTCTCGGCAGCCAAGCGCTGCATTTTTTCACCCCGATCATCGAGTGTGCTTTCAACGTAAAGGAAGTCGAGCAAGTGGCCCGGTTGCTTGAACGCCGCGAGACGATTCCCCAGCTGATTGCCATCATCGAAGCCAAGTCTGCTCCCAGCGCTCCACAAGGAGCGTCGGCTCAATGATCTCTGCTTCGTCCGGCCCGCCGAAGCTCGATCACCCGTTGAACGTGATCGTCGCCACTGACTGCGGCAGCACGACGACCAAAGCCATTCTCATCGAAAAAGTCGGGGATGAATACCGCCAGACCTATCGCGGCGAGGCTCCGACGACGGTGGAAGCGCCGTTTGAAGATGTCACACGCGGTGTGCTGAACGCCATCGCCGAGATCGAGGAGCTGTCCGGGCGAAAGATTCTCGATGGCGACAAGATCATCACGCCCTGCCGGGACGACAAGACCGGCGTGGACATCTATATCTCGACCAGCAGCGCAGGCGGGGGCTTGCAGATGATGGTGACGGGTGTGGTGCAGAATATGACGGGCGAGAGTGCGCAGCGGGCGGCCTTGGGCGCCGGAGCCATCGTGATCGATGTGCTGGCTTCCAATGATGGCCGTCTGCCGCACGAGAAGATCGAACGCATCAGGACGATGCGGCCGGATATGATTTTGATGTCCGGTGGCACGGATGGCGGGGCAGTCACTCATGTGGTGGAAATGGCCGAGTATATTGCGGCGGCGGAACCTCGTCCCCGGTTTGGCGCGACGTACAAGCTTCCGCTGATCTATGCCGGCAACAAGGATGCGCAGCCGCAAGTAAAGAAGATCTTGGGTGAAAAGTCCGCTTTGGTGGTCACCGAGAATATCCGGCCTGTGTTGGAAAAGGAGAACCTCGCGCCGGCCCGCCACAAGATTCACGATCTCTTTCTCGAACATGTCATGCAGCAGGCGCCCGGCTACAGAAAATTGATCGAGATGGCGGGCGCGCCAATCATGCCGACACCGGCAGCCGTCGGCGTGATTATGGAAACGATTGCCAAGCGCGAACACTTGAACCTGATCGGCGTGGATATCGGCGGAGCGACGACCGACGTGTTTTCGGTCTTCGAAGGGGTGTTCAATCGGACGGTCAGTGCCAACCTGGGCATGTCTTACAGTATTTCCAACGTGCTGGCCGAAACCGGGCTGGCCAACATTATGCGCTGGGTGCCCTTTACGATCGATGAACAGACGCTGCGCAACCGGATCAAGAACAAGATGATCAGACCGACTACCATTCCGCAGACGCTCGATGAACTGCAAATCGAGCATGCGATCTCACGCGAAGCGTTGCGGCTCGCGCTCATCCACCACAAGTCGTTGGCCACGGGCCTGAAAGGTGTGCAACAGGAGCGGACGATTTCCGATGTCTTCGAACAGCAGACGTCCGGGAAGACGCTGATCGACATGCTGAAGCTGGATCTGATCGTCGGCAGCGGCGGCATTCTTTCCCATGCCCCGCGACGGATTCAATCGATGGTGATGATGGTGGATGCCTATGAGCCGTTGGGGTTCACGAGGCTTTCCGTCGACAGTATCTTCATGATGCCGCATCTCGGGGTCTTGTCGACGATTGATGAAAAGGCCGCGACGGATGTCTTTGTCCGAGACTGCATGGTCTATCTCGGCACCTGTGTTGCGCCGATCGGGCAGGGAAGAGACGGAGAGCGAAGCGCCGACTATGAGATTGTTTTCCCTGACGGAAGGATCGTGAAGGACCAGCTGAAATTCGGCGACCTCCGGCTCTATCCGCTTGAGCTGGGCAAGAAGGCGACTGTGACCATGCAACCGGCCAAGGCGGTCAACCTAGGGGCGGGAGCCGGTAGCACAGTGACACGCGAGGTCCAGGGCGGGGCGGCCGGCTTGATGCTCGATGGGCGGGGCCGTCCGTTGCAATTACCGGCCGATCAGCAGGCGCGTATTGCGGCGCTCACGAAATGGTTCAGCGCCGTCGGGCTTTATCCGAATGAGAGCAGATAGCCTATGGCGTATAGCACGAAATTGGAAAGACTGAAGCTTGTGCCATTAGCCATATAGTATCAACCATTTGCGCTTAGGTTTTAGAGTATGGCCCATTCCTATACTCCCGGCCTGACTGTCACCGACTCGACCGTCATTCGTAGGCGGCGGATTCTACCACTCCCTGGCACGGTGCTGGTGAAGGTGGGCGACCGCGTCCGATCGAATCAGCCGGTGGCCCGCGCTGAGTTGCCGGGCAAGGTCTACCCGCTGAATCTCGCGAATCAACTGGGCGTCGCTCCGGATGAGATCAAAGACTACTTGATCAAGAAGGAAGGCGACGCCGTTCAGAAGGACGAGATCCTTGCGGAGAACAAGCCGCTGATCAAGTGGTTCAAGACAGAAATCCGCTCGCCGGTGACGGGTAAGGTGGAGTCGGTCTCCACCGTGACAGGGCAAGTGCTCCTACGGGAACCACCGCGGGTCCTCGAACTGCTCGGTTATGCAGATGGCACGGTCGTGGAGATCCATCCTCAGCAGGGTGTGACGATCGAATGCCTGTGCAGCCTGGTCCAAGGGATCTTCGGTATCGGTGGAGAAACGTACGGCGAGTTGGTCATGGCCGTGGCTTCTCCCGATGAGGCGCTGACACCCGCTCAGGTGAAGCCGGACATGAAAGGGAAAATTGTGGTCGGCGGCTCATTCTTGCCGGCCGATACGATGGTGAAGGCGAAAGAAGTCGGCGTGGCGGGCCTTGTGGTCGGCGGAATCCATGACAAAGATCTGCGGGCGCTCTTAGGCTATGACTTGGGCGTGGCGATCACGGGATCCGAACAGGTCGGGTTTACACTGATCCTCACCGAGGGGTTCGGCACGATTCCGATGGCCCAGAAGACCTTTGCACTACTTTCCGCCCATGCCGAATCCAAGGCGTCGCTCTCAGGCGCCACACAGATCAGAGCCGGTGTCATTCGCCCTGAGATCATTATTCCTCAAACGGAAGCACATGCCGGTACAATGACGCAGCCGCAGCGATCGGGAATTCGTATGGGCGATCTGGTTCGCATCATCCGTGACCCGTTGTTCGGTAAGATCGGCGAGGTATCAGCCTTGCCATCGGATCTCACCAAGATTCCTACGGAGAGTGAAGTGCGGGTGCTGGAGGTACGGTTTCCAGATGGGCAGGTTGCGGTGATTCCACGGACAAATATTGAAGTGATTGAAGGCTGAGGGCGTGAAACGTGCAATGCTACACGTGAGGTGGGGAGGCGGAGGGGAACTGTTTGCGTGTGTCCTGCTGTCGGCGCTCGTGCATGTCGGGCTTTCCGTTCCAGCATCGGCGCAATCGACGTTGCCTGCTCCGGTTGAAGTGCACGTGATCGATACGCCGAACGACGGCGGCGCGAGTCTGACCGTCGTCTGGGCGCCGAGCGGTTCAGACAGTCCCGATGCGCGGTATCAGATTCTGCTCGGCAATGGAGGCGCCATTGATCCTGCATCGCTGAAAGTGATTGCGGATTTTCCTGCCGATACTCGATTCGTGAAGGACGTCAAATCCGCCTGGTGGACGAGGGAGGCTGAGAAGACCTGGCACCAGTATGTAATCCGGAGCGGGAAAGATGCTGAGATAAAGGACGGCTCGGCGTATACGGTTGCGGTGGTGTTACTCAAGGGGGAAGACCGGGCCATGAGTTCATTGGTTCAGGCCACTCCTGCCCCCAATTGGTTCAATTGGAACCAGCTCAATAACCTGATCCTGACCCTGTCGTTCGGTGGAATAGTCTTCTACGCGATCAGTCATGCCAAGCGGAATGAGATCTTTCTACGCCGGATTCCCGGTCTCGACGCAGTCGATGAGGCCATCGGCCGTTCGACCGAGTTGGGTAAGCCGATTCTATATTTGACCGGCGCGCACGATATGAGTGATCCCTCGACGATCGCCGCGGCGGTGATCCTGGGCCGAGTCGCAAAGCGCACCGCAGCCTATGAGACTGAGCTGATGGTGCCCCATCGAGACCCGATCACGATGGCCGTCTGTCAAGAAATCACAAAACAGGCCTACATGGAGGCCGGTAAGCCTGACCTCTTCAAGGAAGATTCGAACTTTTTCATCACCTCCGATCAATTCAGCTATACGGCGGCGGTCGACGGCATCATGCTGCGCAAAAAGCCTGCGGCAAATTTCTTTATGGGTTCCTATTTCGCCGAATCACTGCTGCTCACCGAGACCGGCGCGAGCACCGGCGCCATTCAGATCGCCGGGACCGATTCAGATCACCAGCTCCCGTTCTTTGTGACTACGTGCGACTACACGTTGATCGGCGAAGAGCTCTACGCCGCCAGTGCCTATCTGTCCAAAGAGCCGGTTCAGATCGGTACCCTGCGCGGGCAGGATATCGGGAAAGCCGTCATCTTGAGCGCCATCGTCATCGGCACGGTGTTGGCGACCATCGGTGCCGTCACAAACGCGCAGTGGCCGTCTCTGTTTCTGGACCTTTTCATGGATGTGAAATGATCTTCCTTCGCCGGCAATTGCCACTGCTGATTACGATGATCACCGGGTTGCTCTTCGCCGGGCAGTATTACGTGCCGCATCCGGCTTCTGAACAATTACTGACCTCTGCCACCAAATGGCTTCAGATTGTCGGCGGCTTTGCGCTGGTCTTGGGGGTGACAAGTTTGTTCCATCAGCATGCGGCAAAAATCAGAAGGAAGGAAGAGGGCTGGGGCTATAGTCTCGTGCTCTATGCCGGGATGCTGGGGACGATTGCGGTCGGACTCTGGGCCAACGGCAAAGAAAGTGTCGAGGGGGCAGCCACCGCGTTCGGCTGGGTCTATTCCTACATGCTGGTGCCGCTGCAGGGCACGATGTTCGCGATCCTGGCTTTCTTCATCGCCTCCGCCGCCTATCGATCGTTCCGGGCCAGGAGCCGCGAAGCCGCGGTGCTCTTAATTGCGGCGGTGATCGTCATGATGGGGCGTGTCCCGCTGGGTGAATATCTGATTCCGCTGAGCGGCGATGTGTCCCAATGGATTCTGAACGTCCTGAACGCCTCGGTGCGCCGCGCCATTCTGATCGGGGTGAGCCTCGGCGCAGTGGCCTTGTCGTTCAAGATCATCTTCGGCGTTGAACGGTCGTATCTGGGGGGCGGTAAGGAATAATGTGACGCGTCGTTCGCATCTCGTGCAGCGCAGACTTTTCCGGACGAGACACGCTCGCCTCGTTGAGTCGGCGAAGCAGGCTTCACGCTTTACGGGGCACGGTCTATGAATTTTTCCGAAAGAATGCTCAAGATCGACCGGCGGATCATCTTCCTGGTGATTGGTCTCTGCACGCTGTTGCCCTTGCTTTATCCCGTCGGGCTTCCGATCAAGATTTCCTCTGAAGTGCGCGGCGTCTACAACCATATCGAATCGTTGCCGGAGCGGTCTGTGTTTTTCATGTCGTTCGATTTCGACCCGGCCTCGAAACCGGAATTGCATCCGCAGGCGATCGCGCTGCTTCGGCACGCCTTCCGGAAGAATCTGCGTGTGGTGACTATGACGCTGTGGGTGACGGGCACGGGCTTGGCCGATCAAATCGTGACCCAGGTGGCGAAGGAGATGGGGAAAGAGAACGGCAAGGACTATGTCTTTCTCGGCTGGAGCCCCGGCAACACGGCTGTCATCATCAATCTGGGCCAGAATCTCTACAATACCTTTCCCAGCGATTATGGCGGCAAGCCGACGAAGGGACTTCCTGTCCTGGACGGCGTGCAGAGTTTGAAGGATGTGACGTATATGGTCAGCCTGGGCGCAGGCAATCCGGGAGTTGAAGCCTGGTACGTATTCGGCAAGGACAAGTACAAGTTTGAGATGGGGGGCGGTTGCACGGGGGTCATGGCGCCGGGGTTATATCCCCTATTGAGAAGCGGGCAGATCAACGGTCTGATCGGCGGCCTGCGTGGCGCGGCAGAATACGAGAGCCTGATCGATCAGAAGGGCAAAGCCGTGGCGGGGATGGATGCGCAGTCGGCGACGCATGTGGCGATCATTGTCCTGGTGATCATCTGCAATCTCTTTTACTTCAGCATGCGACGAGCGGCACGGCAGCACAGCCAGGCGGGCTCGTAAGGAGCAAGGCAGTCGATGGATGTAACGGTACTTGGAGCATGGGTGGCGACAGGGTTGACCCTGTGTATCTTCTCGTTCCTGTACAAAGATAACCCGTTGTTCAAGCTGGCGGAACATCTCTATGTGGGTGTGTCGGTCGGTTACACGATTGTGAAGGCTTACGACACGGTCATCGTGCACTTGATCGTCAAACCGATTTTCGAACAGGGCGAGATCGCCCTATTGATTCCTGTGGCCATCGGCCTGCTCATGCTGACACGCTACGTGCCGAAAGCCGCCTGGCTGTCCCGATATGCCTTTGCCTTTATCGTGGGGGTCGGATCGGGGCTTGCAATTCCACGCACGATTTCATCGTTTATCTTGAGGCAGATTGAGGATACCGTCAGACCGCTGCTGTCGATGGCCGGCGGAGATGGCGTGACCTTCTCGATGAATCTTCTCAACCCGTCGAGCAGCATCAACGTAATCATCATTTTGATCGGAGTGATCTCGGTGCTGTTCTACTTCTTCTTCTCGATCGAACACAGTGGGCCGGGCAAGGTCGTCGCAAAAACCGGGGTGATGTTTTTGATGATCGCGTTCGGCGCAGCCTTCGGCTACACCGTGATGGCCCGCATGTCGCTGTTGATCGGACGCCTGACCGACCTGATCGAATTCTCCGATGCGTCATATGGGAGTCCGACGATTTGGCTGGCCATCCTGACCATCGGGGCGCTCGTTATACTCAGTCGGCGTGCGCAATCGAAGCCTTCTCAGGAAAGTTAAGCCAACCCTTCCGGTCAGTTGCAGCATCCCAAGCCCGTCCCCTACAATGTCGTTGCCATGTCGACACGCGCCGCAAGAGACCCCAAGCAATATCCGGTTCTACGGAACCTCCAGTTCTCGCCGATTAAACAGGGCGAGGAACAGTACATCGTGCTCTGGGACCCGACTGGCCTGGGGAAAGAAAAGCTGGTTCTGCCATTGAACTACTTTTTTATCGTGCAGCATTTCGACGGCGAACACTCCCTCACGGACATCTGTGCGCTGTATCTCAAGCAGTTCGGCGAATTTCTGATGCCAGTTAAAGTGGAGCAGCTGGCCGCCGACCTCGATCAGAAACTGTTTTTGGAAGGTGAGCAGGCTGAAGCGGCACGGGTACAAGTCAGGAACGAGTATCGGCAGGCTCCGCTTCGTCCCCCTCTATGTGCCGGCCGCAGCTATGAAGCTGATGGAGCTAAACTGAAGAAGCAGATCGACGGATTTTTTACGTCGAGCGAAGGGCCGGACTTCAAGCCGTCCGAGAATGCGGGAAAACTTATCAAAGGGCTTGTCGTGCCAACGTATGATCTTAAGCAAGCCGGGCCGGTCTATGCCTGGGCGTATAAGGAATTACAGGAAGCAGCACAGCCGGATGTCTATGTGATCATTGGAACAGCCTATGCCGGGTTGGCCAAGCTGTTTGCCGTGACCGACAAGGACTTTGAAACACCGCTGGGGGTGGTCCGCACAGATCAGCCGATCATCTCGCAGCTAAAGGACCGGCTTCCGGCATCGTTCGAGGAGGATGTCTGCCATCAGGCGGAGCATGCCATTGAGTTTCAACTACCGTTTCTCCAGCACGTTGTCGGGGATAAGCGGCCGTTCACGATCGTGCCTATTCTCTGCTCGTTCTCAGCACTCGATCTTTCAGAAGGGGGAGCTCGCGTTGCCATTGACGCATTTCTCGTGGGCTTGCGTGACATCATGGCCGGATGCGGGCGGAGCACTTGCGTGATCGCGGCGGGCGAGTTGGCGCATCTCGGTCTGCGGTACGGCGACAAAGAACCGCCGACGGATTTTTCGTTTCACCGGTCCATGCAGCATGATCTGGAAATGCTGAAGCACGTGGAGGAACTTAATCCCGGTGCATTCGCCGCCTATATTCAGAAAGAACAGGACCGGCGCCGCATCTCCGGTTTTGCTCCCATCTACAGCCTGTTGCGATTGATCCAAGCGGACAAGGGGGAAGTTCTTCGCTACGACCGAGGTATTTCCGACCAGTACAACTCCACCGTTACCTACGCCAGTATGGCCTTCTTCTGAAGGTTCGCCTTTCGGAAAGTGAAACACACTGATGGAGCGTTCATGAAGCCGTTAGGACTGATCGTTTGGATGATTCTGGTATGGGGACTCCTCATTCCGCCATCCGGACAGGCAAGCCAACCTCGATCGGGGCAGGGAGGAGATGCCTCCCGATTTGTCTTCCAGTACGCCACAGCGTTGGCAAACGAGAACGTCGAGGCCTGGGCTGCGGCGGATCTCGGCTGCTTGAGCCGGGACATATCCTTGTCGCCCGGCAACCGGCGTGCACGGTTGTCGCCTGAATCCGTCCGTCGGTGTTGGGAGGACACGCTCAAAGCTCATCGAGAGATGGTGGCGCAACAGACTGGGCCGGGTGGCTCCAGCACCGTCGGCCGCGGTGTCGGATTTGGATTGTTGCATGATCGCCACCGCGAGACGGAAAACTGGAAGGAATATCCACCGGCGGTGTTTCTATCTCCGGCGATCGTTCGGCAGGACGGCGGGCCGGTGCCGGCGATTACGCCCGTTCATGCCGGTTCGGTACAGCCGATCGCCCTTGTGGGTTTAACGGGACCTGAGCCGGTGACAGTCCGTGGGCAGGCCGTTGACGTGAAGATTGTGTACACAGATCCGCTGTCGGCGCCACTGGCTCTTCGGCCTGAGGAGATCTGGTGGGTCAACGGCGCGCAGCGCCGTTTTGGACCCGTTCGTGAAGTGGTCGTGCGGTTTGTTCTTGTGAGCGGCCTGAAGAAATATGGATTCACCGTAGACCAGGCGGTTTTGAACGAGGCACTGTCTGGCGCGCCGCGCATTCCGGCCACCTACTACGGCCTTCGTCCAGATGCGGGGCGGCGATTTGATCACCCCGATCCCGCCCACCGTCTGATAAAGGGCGAGCTGATCCCCGGTTCTGCCCGATGGTGGGAGCGAACGGATGTAGAGCCGCTCGTGCGTGAGACGCTGGAACGGGTGGTGCGCATGTCTCCCACTGAGCGGGGTCCATGGCTGACCAAGCTGCTCTTGCTGGATCCCAAGCACGCTGAAACTCATGGGCTTCGTGGAGATGATGCGTATGACGCGTTTCTGAAACAGGGAACGGAGAAAGGCCACTTGGGAGCCGATGGGGCGGCGGCGCTTGAACGAATGGCTGAACTTTATTGGAGCATTCAAGCACAAACCTGGCGGCAGGAATTAACGGCGGTGTCGGAAGAGCATGAGCCGGCGGCGGAGGCGCTCTATCAAGCGCTCGCATCCTATGAAACGATTGAAAAACAGGATCGAGCAACTCCTGTGCAGCGGCGGCGGTTAGGCGCCCTTTCGCGATGGAATAATGACCCAACGGAAGCTGTCCTCATTCATGAACGGCTGCTGAAAGAGGTCGCTCCAGGGACTGTTGAGTATGGACGGGTGCTCGCGGAGCTCGCCTGGGATCGTCTGCAATGGGCATCCTGGGAACGGCGGTATGACCATCCTTGGCTTCAGCAGGCAAACCGCGAAGCGGAAGAAGCTGCTCGGTTGCTTCAGCAGCCGTATGACCGGCTGTATGCCGTTTATGTCCAAGTGGCCGTCGAGTCTCTTCTGGTTCCCCGCAATCCGGAGCGGTTTCATGACCGGTTGCGGAGAGTCAAACAGGATCTCGATTCCATTCCCGGTGTGAAGGGCTTGCCGGAGCAGTTGCTGGCCAACGATCTCGTCAAAGCGCTTTCACCGGAGGCAGCCGCCATTGTGCTGCCGAGCTCGGCGCGCTCTCCTGAAGTGCTCGACGTCGCCATTCATGCCAAGCCCCCCAAGCAAGACATCGTGTGGCAGTGGAATTTCGATCAGGATCGCCCGGGTTCCGTTCCCTCCGGATTCGTCGGCCTCAATCGTCCGGATGGGGCCACAGCCGGATGGGAGGTGACGACTGACGGGGAATCGCCATCTGGCACGCGACAGATCATTCGTTCAGCCGCCTGTGCGAAGCCGGCTTGCGTGCGCCTGCTGGTTGCTGAATCTGTCCGGACGACTTATCCCGATGTGACGGTGCAGATCAAAGCATCGCGTGATGGCGGAGGCGGTGAGAGTGGCGTCGCATTGGCGGTGCGTGACGCTGACAATTATTATTCCGTTACATTGCAGGCGTCGACCGGGGTTGTGACGACGAGGCACGTAATAAACGGCACGTCGACGATATTGGGGCAGGTGACTGCGCGCCTTGCGGCAGGGCCGTGGCACACGATCCGCGTACAACGGATCAATTTTCTCCATCTCGACAAAGGCCGGCTGGCGGTGTATGTGGATGGCGCTCAAGTTGCGGCGGTGGAGGACGTGGTGTTGCCGCAGGAGGGACAGGTCGGCATGATCGCGATCGGGTCCTCTGAGGCCTATTTCGACGGTCTTCATGTGTTGGATTTAGTATCGAACCGGACATTCTCGAAACCAGCAGCGTACTAGCAACACGGGTCCGTCATTCGCACACTACCGGTGACGAAAGGAATGCGTGGGAAGCAGAGTGCTATTGGGAGACCGACCGGAATCGATTCGTCTGGCGGCAGAGATCATCAGGGCAGGAGGGCTGGTCGCCTTTCCAACGGAAACCGTATATGGACTCGGTTGTGATGCGCTGAATCCTGACGCGGCGGCGAAGGTCTTTGAAGCCAAACAGCGTCCATCCTTCGATCCTCTGATCGTTCACCTGGCTGATCCAGCGATGATAGAGACGGTAGCAACATCCGTGTCACCCTTGGCACGGCGGCTCATGGATGCATTCTGGCCCGGCCCGCTGACATTGATTCTGCCGAAACATCTGTCCGTGCCCGATCTCGTCACTGCGGGGTTGCCAACAGTGGCGGTCCGGATTCCAGACCAACCCGTTGCCCAGGCCTTGATTCGAGAAGCTGGAGTGCCGGTCGCGGCTCCCAGCGCAAATCCATTCGGTTACGTCAGCCCGACGACCGCGCAGCATGTCAGCGATGGACTTGGTGACCGGATCGACCTGATTCTCGATGGAGGCCCCTGTCCGCTCGGAGTGGAATCCACCATTCTATCGCTGGCCGGAGCAAGGCCGGAGTTGTTAAGACCCGGCAGTTTGACGCTTGAGGCGATTCAGATGGTCATCGGTTCCGTAGATCGAGCCATATCGTCTCAGGAGACAGCCCACGTGCCTGGACAATCGCCGCGCCACTATGCGACGCGCACGCCGGTGACGGTGTTGCCGGCCCCAAGAGTATGGCCCGTCCTTCGAGGCTGTGAGCGGGTGGGATTGCTGGCCATGTCTGAGCCACGTGATTTGGCCGGACCGTTTCACGCAATCGAAGTGCTGTCTCCGTCCGGAGATCTTCGGGAAGCCGCTCGGCATCTTTTTGCGATGTTGCGAAAGCTGGATGCGCTGGGTCTTGACCGCATTTATGCCGAACCCTGTGCGGAGCAGGGACTTGGACTCGCCATCATGGATCGGTTGCGGCGCTGCGCGACTCCCTCCTGATGGGATCCTGGATCATCGGGCCAAGGCAGTTCACTGACACATTCCCTGCACGCGGGATCGTTACTCTTTCACCGTCACGGTTATTGTGATGGGCTCCAAGGGGTTGTCAGCCTGATCGCGTGCGGCGGCGGCGATCTTGTCGATGACGTCGATTCCACGAACGACTTCTCCGAACACGGTATAGCGACGATCCAACCCGCTGTTCTCCCCAACGCAGATAAAGAATTGCGAGCCGTTGTCGTTGAAGTCGCGGGTGCTGTTGCTTTCGCGCGGCATCTTGGCCATGGAAACGGCGCCGCGTTTATGTGGACGATCGTTCGGCTCCGGGGGAAGAAAGTAGCCAGGACCTCCGGTGCCGTGGAGCGAGCGATCCGCGTGCTTGCTCAGAGGATCGCCACCTTGAATAAGGAAGCCTGGTACGACGCGATGGAAAGTCGTGCCGTCGAAAAATCCCATCTTGGCGAGACGTACAAAGTTTTCGACGTGGCGTGGTGCATCGTCGGGATAGAAGCGGATGGCGATGGCGCCGAACTTCGTCACGATTGTGGCACGGGGATCTTTCTTCTGAAACTGGATGGCCATGGCGCGCACTCTAGCAACGATGCCTTTCAAGTGGCAAGCCCGGCCGGTTACGGGCAGCGATGACTGAGGGCTGAGAGTTGTCCCGCCCCGACACTCAGTCCTCAAGGCTCAGTCCTTTGAAGCAAGACCTTGGCCTGGATCTATGTTGAGCCACAGGATACCGCCGATAAATGCAATGAAGGCCGCGGTTGCCAACGAGACCGGCCAGCCCCACTGGTCCGCGATCCAGGGAGTGATGGTGGGAGAGACTGCTCCTCCGATATTCGCTCCCATATTCATCAAGCCTGAAAGGCTACCGGCGTGGGTTCGAGACAGGTCGCTGGTGGAAGACCAGTAGGCCCCCACAGAGAAATAGAGCCAGCCCGCGCCGAGCGAGAGGCTGGCAATGGCGAGATAGGGCGATTCCATTAAGGCGCCGAGCGCGATAAACCCTGAGGCTAAGACCATCCCTGCGAGGCCGATGAACCGTCGTCCGTGGGTCAGCCCAAATCGAATGGCAAGACGGTCTGTAGCCCACCCCCCGAGTGGACAGGAGACGAGGATGGCGACAAATGGCGCTGCGGCAAATAATCCACCGCGCAACACATTAAATCCGCGCACATTTACGAGATACAGATAGAACCAGGACATGTAGACATATGCAACATAGCCCAGACAGGCATAACTAAGCACCAGCCACCAGACCGTTGGCGTGTTGCGCAAGGCGGTCCATGGGATTGCAGACGACGAAGCTGAGGCATTGTCAGGGGCGTCGGTGTGGCGTTGGGCAGGTTCCCAGGGGTGGTCGGACGGACGATTCCTGGCGAATAGCCACCAGATGAGTGCCAATACTAGACCAAGAGCCGCCGCAAGATAAAATGCGCTCTGCCAGCCGTAGTTCACCATGATCCAAGCGGTGACGGGTGGGGTGACGGCCGAGCCAACGCCGATCCCCCCGATGGCAATGCCGATACCCAATCCCCGTTCATGGGCGGGGAGCCAATCAGTTACGGCACGGTTGAAGGTCGGGAGTGCCACCGCTTCGCCAATGCCGAGTAGAAAACGGGTCAGCGCTAGCGCGCCGACGATGCCCACCGCACCGACGAGTGGTGAAGTAGCTGCTATGGCAGTGAGCGCGGTGAAACAGGACCACCAGACTAGGCCGATGGTAAGAACGACTCGCGCCCCCCATCGATCACCCAACCATCCCCCCGGGATTTGGAATAATGCATACCCGATGACGAAGGCGGAAAAGACAAACCCCATCTGCTGATCGGTGAGGCCGAGAGCCGGCATCATCTGGCGGGCCGTAACCGAAATGTTGACGCGATCAATGTAGGTGACGACGCTGATGGCAAAGAGAAGGCCAAGAATCAGCCAACGAGTGCGAGGAGGATCGGATGACGGTGGGTGAACTGAAGTCGCCGTTTCGGTCAAGTTTGCAAAGAGAAGAACGGCCGCCTTTTCGTTAAAAAGGCGGCCGCGCAGAGGCTATTTCTGGGTGTTCTCTTTCTGGACGATTTCCAACAACTCCACTTCGAAGACGAGCGTGGAGCCCGGCTTGATCACCGGAGGCATGCCGCGCTCCCCATACGCCAGGTTCGCTGGGCAGACTAAGCGACTCTTGCCACCGACCTTGATTTGTTGAAGACCTTCAGTCCAGCACTTGATCACTTGGTCGAGCGGAAACGTTGCCGGGTCGCGCTTGAGCGAACTATCGAAGACCGATCCATCGATCAAGGTCCCGTGGTAGTGCACCTTCACCGTATCGGTCGCCTTGGGAGTTGCGCCTGTACCAGGCTTGATGGGAGTGATGATAATGCCGGACTCAGTCTTGGTTGAGCCTTTTTCGGCTCCGGCTTTTGCGGCGAATGCAGCCCCGGCTTTTTTCTCAATGTCGGCCGAGGCGGTTAAGCGGGTCTGCTGAAACTGTTGAATTTTAGGGCCGTAGGTCTGGAGATCAACTTTCGGGGTGCGCTTCAAGACCCCGTCGGTCATACCGTTTCTGACCATATCAAGTTCAGTCTCGTTCAGAGAAAACGTAGCAAGCGATTGGCTGATGGCCAGCCCCAGAGCATAGAGGGTCTTCTGCTCTTCCGTTCCAGGTTCTTGTGAGGTAGCCGTCGCCGGCGCGGCGATCAGGAGGAGTAAGGCTCCCACACTGAGGATGAATGTACGCATCGAAGATCCTTTCATGAATAGGGGAGACGCGAAAACTGTGTTGTCCGCATGCAGAAAGCCACGAATGTGGCACCGTGCGGGTGTAGGTACAATACGATACAACGGCAGATCCCACAAGAAAAATCTCCTGCCACTGAGTAACGGCTTGGTGCCGGGGTATTTCAAATCGGCGAAATGCTGGGAGTGATAAGGACGGATGATGGGTTTGCAACAGAAATGGCGGAGAGGGAGGGATTTGAACCCTCGGTAGAGATTTTGTCCCTACGACGGTTTAGCAAACCGTTGCCTTCGGCCACTCGGCCACCTCTCCACGTCACTATGCTTGGATTGGACCACATCCGCAGTTACGGCGGACAACGTCGTGAGGTGGGATCACCGCCGACGAGGCGTGATCTTACCTCAGCCTCTAGGGAAGGCACAAGGGATCGGGGCATATGCGGGGACTATATTATGACGCGGCAGGCAACTCGTAACCTGCCCAATGTGATCGGTGTGCGCCATTAATTGGCGATGGAGGAGAGGATGCAGAAAGAGACGGGTCCATCTGTGTATCAGAGGATGATTGATCCTGAGGGGCGGTGTGCGT
Organism: Nitrospira sp.; assembly: GCA_039794465.1. Taxonomy (GTDB): domain Bacteria; phylum Nitrospirota; class Nitrospiria; order Nitrospirales; family Nitrospiraceae; genus Nitrospira_D. Next base: position 21,350 of record JAYWIP010000085.1, on the reverse strand, counting down.
GCCACTAATCTTGATGAGAGGGATCGAATAACGCAATTCGACATCACTCGGACGCACAACACCGCTGAGGGCGAGCATTTGTAGTGCTTTCCGTGTTTGCTGTCTGTGTATGCGTCGGGCACGCCAGTCCGTAAATGACATTGAAAGTGTCCTCCTTCCCTGTGGCATCACATCCATAAGATTTGCCCAAAATCTTCGTCGAATCTTCGCGGATGCTGACAGTGGGAACATCGAGCAAAAATCCCCGACTCGTCCGTGGTGGGTGCTGTCCGGAGTACGAGTTGGTAGGTGTGCCCGCCACAGAACGCGCAGGGCTTCCCATGCACTTCTCGTCTGATGGCTCCGATCTTACCGAGCTGCTTCTGCATGGTTCGCTTCTCCTTGCTAGAGAGTCCAGACTGCCAGAGTCAGCAGGTGACAGAATACCCTTGAGGCGTGAGCTCTGAATATACCGTTGAGGTAGCAGCAGCTAGACGAAAGAGGGATACCGAACTTAGTGATGGTCGATCAGGCGGTTCAACGAAAACCGGTTAGAACCGAATAAGAATCTGTTCGCTGGTACGGCGTCCGCGGGAGGAGGATCGTTGTAACGATTTGAACTGATTGAGCCGGGCCTGATTCTCTGGGGAAACCGATAACAGATCGACTTTGAGCCAGTGGCTTTCGACCCATTCGACTTCAGCCAAGTCGACGGCAATGTGGGCGTCTTCATCGGGCAGCCACAGGCGAATCTTTACATAATCGCCTGTCCTGAGTTTATCAGGCGCAGACAGTTCCCGGTCCGGCGCCGCCATATCATAGAGGCATCCTTCTCCTTCCAGTCCAGCGCGCCCCCAGTTCAGAATGCAATTGATCATCATCCGAGAGAGCGGCGCGGTGGGCATATACGTACCTCTCGATGGAAGCTCCGTCCGAATGGGCGGAGGATAGTACAACTCGCGGGGCGTTTTCTACTCCCCAAGACAGGTAGCAGCCCCACCGAAAGTGGTATTACTGGAATGTAAATAGTACAGTTGGGGCAGGAAAGACTTACCAAAGTCCCGCTTCTCCTTCGGGACAAGTTTTTGATGGGGGGAGCACTTGATAGGGCGACGTGTCAGCCTTGAGATCCGGTGCATCTGCAGAGAGTCTTGTAAATGCGAGAGTTTCATCGGTTGCCTTATCGGCATCGGTTCGTAAGACTCCCTCCCGGTTCAAAATCTTCACCGCGTTGGTTCGAGAGACGATAGGCGGATATTCCCGAAACTGGTCTGCCGCGACAAACGGTACTTGAATAGTTACCGTGCGGCGGTCCACGTAGATAAATTGTCGAAGTGGATCATCAATCGGGGTTTTCAAACTGAGGACGAGGGAGGCCCCAGCGGCAATGGCGGGAATGGAAACGAGGTAGAAGCGGCGGGAGTCCCGCTCTGGCGTTTCCATGTGGCCTGTCGCGTCAATACGTGGTGCCGTCAATAGTTGGGTAGCCGGACTCAGGGCGGGCGATCTGACACCGATGCGGAAATTGGTAATGTTCTGATCTGAGGGATTTTCCAACAGTAATTTGAGGACGACCCAGGATTGTGCAAGAGGGGGGATGACGCGTTCCTTGGGGAGTGGTTCCTCGATCTTCCGGAGGCTGCAATTCGTCACAAGGTTCCGCTTTTCGAAAAAATACCGTTGGGTCTTCCCGTCTGAGAGGGCTGCGCGTTCATAGGCATAGAACGCTACTCCCACCTTGATAAGAGTGGGTCTGAACCAGGCGACGACTGTCGGGAGGAAGAACGGCACGACTACGGCAAAGAGCCCGAGTATGATGATCTTATTCAGCCGGCTTTGTCCCCAGAACCATTGCCAGCATTTCTGCAAGATCTTCATGTAACTATGCTCCTGAGAGACCGGCAGGACTGTTTGCTACCGTGAGGAGCTACAACAAGAATGGATCGCACTGCACGTGGAATATGGCGGAGGGGGCGAGATTTGAACTCGCGGATGAGTTACCCCATCTCCGGTTTTCAAGACCGGTCCGTTCGGCCGCTCCGGCACCCCTCCATACCAACCTTCGGTTGACCCGCTCGCTAATTATCGCTGTATCGCATTTGAAGCGAGCGGATAAACACCATCGAATGCATTCTTGCCCTGAGCCGAAATAACCCAACCTTCGGTGAACCCGCGGGTCACTCTTTCACAATGCGTTCCTTCCCTCCCATGTAAGGCCTCAGCACTTCAGGAATCAAGACTGACCCGTCAGGCTGCTGGTAATTTTCGAGGATTGCTACCAGCGTTCGGCCAACCGCAAGGCCTGACCCGTTCAGCGTATGGACGAAGTCTGGCTTGGCCTCTTTCTTTCCACCACCGGAGCGATATTTGATGTTGGCCCGTCTGGCCTGAAACGATTCAAAATTGCTGCATGATGAAATTTCCCGATATTCCCCCTGCGAAGGGAGCCAGACTTCGATGTCATAGGTCTTCGCGGACGAAAATCCCATGTCGCCGGTGCACAAGGTGACGACCCGATAGGGTAAATTCAGGTTCTGCAGGATGGACTCGGCATGGCCGGTCAATCGCTCGAGCTCGTCATACGAGCGATCAGGGGTTGTGAAGACAACAAGTTCCACCTTGTTGAATTGGTGCAGGCGGATGAGGCCGCGGGTGTCTTTGCCGTACGAACCCGCCTCTCGTCTGAAGCAGGGAGTACAAGCGGTGTATCGGATGGGTAGGCGGTCTTCACTGAGGATTTCCTCACGATGGAGGTTGGTCACCGGCACTTCGGCGGTGGGGATCAGGAACCAGTCTTCGTCGCGCAAGCGAAAGAGATCCTCTTCGAATTTGGGCAGCTGGCCGGTTCCGGTCATCGTCTGCCGATTGACCAATACGGGCGAAAGAATTTCTCGGTAGCCGTGCTGGTTCGTATGAAGATCGAGCATATAATCGATCAAGGCGCGCTCCATTTTCGCGCCAGCCCCGCTTAACACAGCGAACCGAGCCCCGGCGATTTTCGCGGCCCGGTCGAAATCGAGAATCCCCAAGGCTTCCCCGATCTCCCAATGGGGTTTGGGGGGGGAAGAGAAGGAAGGGATGGAGCCCCACCGGCGCACTTCAACATTCTGGGTCGAGTCGGTTCCCTGCGGAACGGTGTGATGGGGGAGATTGGGGATGCATAACGCGAGGCCGTTCAACGTCTCTTCCGTGTCACGCAGACGCCCGTCAATTTCTTTGATCCGTTCTCCCACCTGCTTCATCGCCTCGATGGTCTCGTCGGCAGGTAGCTTAGCCCGGCGGCGTTGTGCCACGTCGTCGGAGCCCTTCTTCAGCTCGTGGCGCAGCTGCTCGACCTGTGTCGTCAGGGTCCGCCGTTCTTCGCTGAGCTTTTGGATGGTGTCCCAGGCAACGTCCCGCCCGCGCCGTTCCAGCGATGTGCGGACCAAGTCCAAGTTGTCACGAAGATATTTGGGGTCGTGCATGGCGCGTCCTTGCAAAGGCGTGTGGAATCTAGCATTCGAGTTATGGAGAGTCAACGAAACCGGTGTGTGCTGAGCCGGATGGGACCGGTGACTACGCCGGGTGAATTGACAGCGAGTGGGAGCAAGGAACAGGATGGAGCATGCGAACCGTTTCTAACCCGCCCAATCCGTTTGAATCCCAATATCGCGAACTGTTGGAGCCGGCTCGCACGGTCAAATTGACGGTCTATGAAGACGAGACACGCGAAATTCTGAGCCGGAACGACAGCCCGGACCTGCCCTTCCGTTGGAGCGTGAATCCCTATCGGGGATGTTTTCATGCCTGCGCCTATTGTTATGCGCGGTCGTCGCATGAGTACTGGGGGTTTGGCGCGGGAACGGATTTCGACAGCAAGCTCATCGTCAAGGACGATGCGCCGCGGCTGTTGCGGCACGCATTCAACCGGCAGTCATGGGGCGGAGAGCTGATCGTCTTCTCAGGGAACACGGATTGCTATCAGCCGTTGGAGGCGACGTATGGCCTCACCAGGGCCTGTCTATCCGTGTGTGCGGAGTATCGCAATCCCATCGGCATCATTACGAAGGGCGCCTTGGTGCTGAGGGACATCGATATCTTGAAACAACTGAGCGAGGAGGCCTGGGTGCGGGTCTACCTCAGTATTCCCTTTGTCTCCGACGATATGGCCCGCAGGGTCGAGCCGCATGCGCCGTCGATCACCAAGCGGTTCGAGACCCTGAAGGCACTGGCGGATGAAGGGATCGCCACAGGGATCTCCATTGCCCCCGTGATTCCCGGGTTGAACGAGGACGATATCCCAGAGTTGCTGGACCGCGCACATCAGGCCGGCGCACGCACCGCCTGTGCGGCCCTGCTCAGATTATCCGGCAGCGTTGAACCGGTTTTCTTGGAGCGCATGACGGAGGCGTTTCCAGACCGAATCGGAAAGATCGTCAACCGATTGCGTGAGGTACGGGGCGGCACACTGACGGAGAGTGAATTCTTCCGACGGCAGAGGGGACAGGGAATATATTGGGATGTGATCGAGCAATTGTTTGCGTTGGCCAAGCGGCGGGCCGGATTTGCCGAGGAAGACGCCGGCGCCATGCCCCGGACCTTTCGGCGTCCTGGCAGTGAGCAGACGGTATTGTTTTGATCTGGAGGGATGATGATACACAATCCGGGGTTCTTGCGGTTGGTCGAGCAAGTGAAGCAGCGTGTCAAGGAACAGACGGTGAGTGAGGTCATGGCGCGGCTCAATCGGGGAGAGACGTTTCATTTTATCGATGTGCGTGAGGATAGGGAATTCGCAACGGATCATGCAAAGGGAGCGCGGCACTTGGGGAAGGGAATCATCGAACGCGACATCGAGACAGTGATCCCGGATAAAAAGGCCCCGATCGTCCTCTATTGCGGCGGCGGATTTCGATCGGTGTTGGCCGCTGACGCCTTACAACAAATGGGATATGGCAACGTGGTCTCGATGGCGGGAGGGATCCGGGTCTGGCGGGAGGCGGGCTATCCTCTGGACAAGCCGTCTTCCGCTATGTGAAGGCTACTTGTTCGTCAGATCAAACTCCTTGATGACCTGCTCCGTCAAATCGATCGCATCCTTGTTGTAGATGACGATTTTCACGGTCTGTTCGCTGCCCTTGTCCACGACGAGCGAAAATCCGCCCTTCTCCGCCGTGGTCTTGGTCGCCGCCGAAATCTTCTTCATGTACTCGTCGACCAGTTCCTTTTGCTTCTTCTGAAGCTCCTGGTTGAAGTCCTGCGCACGTTTCTGGAAATCCTGAACCTTGGTCCGGAACTGCGTCTCTTTCTCTTTCTTTTCCGTCTCGCTCATCTTCGGCAACTGATCCTTGATCTGCTTCTCGTAGTTGCGCAGATCTTCCTCGTCCTTGGATAGGAGTTTTTGCCGGACGGTCACATATTCTTTCAGCCCGTCGAGGGCTCGTTTGCCGGCTTTTGATTTTTCCAAGACGGTTTGAGGATCCACGACGCCCATTTTGAAGGAGTCGGACGCATAGCCGGGTAGTGAACACAGCATGAGCATCAAGGGAGTCAAGGACGCAAAGCGCACCATCCGCAGTACAGCGATTCGCATGGACACTCCTTCTACAACCGTTGGTGAAAGAAGAACCTCGGCAGAATAACCGCGCAGTATTGGTCTGTCAAGCAAACGGCTACCATGTATCAAAGGTAATAGATTCGACGCTGAGGCAAGCCTCGACGCCGTACTTCCATTTCAATCGTCGAGCCACTGCCCGCAATGCTTGCTCATTGACAAGATCTGGAGCAAAGGGGTCCTGGACTTTCCTGAGGCGCTCTGATGACAGGGCGGGCTTGTATCCTAATTCTTTCATGGCGAGTGCCAGTACATTCAGCTGGGTCATGCGCGAGGCTTGGTTCAGGCCGGCCAATGCCGTTTCCGGAGACATGCCGGGCGAACTGATGTTTTGCAAAAATTGGATCGCCCGGGCTTTCAATTCTGCACGCTGGGGATCCGTGAGTGTCGGCAAGGTCAGCTCAACCAATAGAGCATTAGTGGATCCGGCAAACGACGGAATACCAAAGATCCGACCCAAGAGACCCATGTCATCCTCGTTGGAGTAAAAATAAGTGATTGTTACGACCGCGGGGCAGTCTACTCAAACCGACGAAGGTTTTCCACCATATCGCGATTCCAACGTGTTATGGGGGTGAGACGTCCTCAATGGAAAGTTGTAACGTTTCCACCATGTTCCGTAGTTCCACCAATGATGTGGACAGCGGCGGGATCAGCACGAGTACATTTCCGATTGGTCTGATGATGAGGCCTCTGGTCCGTGCCGCTGTCGCGACGCGATGGCCGATTCTGGCTTCAAGCGGGTACGCCTCTCTGGTCGTACGGGTTTTCACGAGTTCGATTCCCGCCATAAACCCTTGTTGCCGAATGTCTCCCACATGCTCCATGTTTGCCAGGGGCCGAAGGAGGCGGGAGAAGGCCGCGATCTTCGGACGCAGCCGGGCAAGAGTCCGCTCCTTTTGAAAAATCTCTAGATTGGCCAGGGCTAAGGCGCAGCCGAGTTGATTTCCGGTATAGCTGTGGCCGTGGAAAAATGTCTTGAACTCCTCATATTTCCCCAGGAACGCCTTGTAGACCTCCTCGGTCGTGAGGGTTGCGGCAAGCGGCATGTAACCGCCGGTCATGCCTTTACTGACGGCCATCAGATCCGGTGTTACGTCCTCGTGGTTGCAGGCGAACATCTTGCCCGTACGACCAAATCCGGTGGCGACTTCGTCTGCGATCAACAGCACCCGGTACTGTGTGCAAAGATCGCGGATTCGTCTCAAATAGCCCGGAGGATGGGCAACCATACCGGCAGCGGCCTGTATCAGCGGTTCAATGACGAATCCCGCCAATTCCCGGTGATGGGCTTTGAGCAGCTGTTCAATGGGATCAAGGCAGGCCATGCGGCAGGAGGGGTATTCTAATTTCAACGGGCAGCGGTAGCAGTAGGGCGGCTCTGCTTCCACGGTCGGGAAGAGCAAGGGCTTGAAGCGTGAATGAAAGAGTTCGATGTTACCGACACTGACGGCGCCAATGGTGTCGCCGTGATAGGCAAGTTTCAAATGAAGGAACGTATTTTTCGGACCTGCCCCCGGATGCTGTTGCTGCCAGTATTGCACGGCCATCTTTAGCGCAATCTCAATAGCGGTCGAGCCGTTATCTGAATAGAAGACACGAGCGAGACCCTTGGGAGCCCTCCGAATCAACGCACGGGCCAATTCAATCGCCGGTGGGTTGGAGAGGCCCAGAAAGGTGGAGTGTGCGATTTTCCCGAGTTGCTGTGTGAGCGCACGGTTCAGAGTCGGATGCCCATGCCCGTGGAGATTGACCCAGATCGACGAGGTGCCGTCGAGGTAGCGGTTGCCTTCGGTGTCGATGAGGTAGGCCCCCTTGCCGCGCTTAATGATGAGCGGTTGTTCCTGTTCCCATTCTTGCATCTGGGTAAAGGGATGCCACAGGTATTTCCGATCCCAGTCTGCGAGTTGTCGCGATGTCGGTATGTGTGCCATGGTGCGTTATGCGGCAACCGTCATTCGTCAATCGTGGGGGGATCAGATTGCTTGGCCGGTTGACGTGTGACGCCTGACGATTGACGAAGCCCTGTGCGGCGCGGATTATACGGGCGGGCGATTTCTTTGACAACCCGGAGGGCAGTTACTATAATGTCCTGATTTTTAGAAATGAGCTAGGATTTGCAAAGCCTTATACGCAATTTCTCGATCATCGCCCATATCGATCACGGCAAATCAACCCTCGCTGACCGGTTCCTCGAAGCCACAGGCGCAGTCACGGCCCGAGAGGCCAAAGAGCAGATTCTCGATGCCATGGACCTTGAACGGGAACGTGGCATAACGATCAAGGCTCACGCGGTGGCGATCCGGTACAAGGCCAAGGATGGGAAGGTCTATGCCTTGCATTTGATCGATACGCCGGGGCACGTTGATTTCACATACGAAGTGTCCAGAAGTTTGGCCGCCTGCGAGGGGTCGCTCTTGTTGGTCGATGCGACACAGGGAGTGCAAGCGCAGACCATCGCCAACGTCAATCTGGCGATGGCCAACAAGCACGTGATCATTCCGGTGATCAACAAGATTGATTTGGCCAGCGCGGACGTCGAAGGCACCAAACAATCCATTGCCGAAGTATTGATGTTGGATGACACCGACGCGATGCCGATCAGCGCCAAGGAAGGGCGCGGCGTTCCGGAAGTCCTAGAGGCAATCATCGAACGGATTCCTCCGCCGTCCGGCCGTCCGGAGGCGCCGCTCAAGGCGCTGATTTTCGATTCATGGTTCGATAACTACCAAGGCGTGATCGTCTTGATTCGTGTAGTGGACGGCGCTGTGCGTCCGGGTATGAAGATTAAGGTGATGTCGAACGGCCGCGTCTTTGAAGTGATGGAGGTCGGCCAGTTCACGCCGAAGCGGGTGAAGAAGACAGAGATTTTGACCGGTGAAGTCGGGTATCTCTGCGCCAACATGAAAGAAGTGGCGGACGTGAAGATCGGCGATACGGTGACAGACGCCGTGCAACCGACGACCGAACCGCTTCCCGGTTATAAAGAGGTGAAGCCGCTGGTCTTTTGTGGACTCTATTCGACCGACACGGCGAAATATGAAGACCTGCGGGATGCACTCGTGAAGTTACGGCTCAACGACTCGTCCTTTGTCTATGAACCGGAAACATCGCTCGCGCTCGGCTTCGGCTTCCGGTGCGGCTTCTTGGGCCTGCTGCATATGGAAATCATCCAAGAGCGGCTGGAGCGGGAATACGGGCTGACCCTCATCACCACGGCGCCCACCGTGGTCTACCGAGTGACGACGACCAAAGGAGAAGTCTTGGAGATCGACAATCCGGCTGAACTGCCGCCGCCCGGCAGTATCGAGCGGTTCGAGGAACCGTTCATTCTGACGACGGTCATCACGCCGGAGCGGTACATGGGCGCCATTCTCCAGCTATGCCAGGAGCGCCGGGGGATTCAACGCAGTATCCAGTTCCTCGATCCAACCCGTGTGATGATCAGCTATGAAATGCCGTTAAATGAAGTCATTCTCGACTTCTACGATAAATTGAAGTCGCGCACGCAGGGGTACGCCTCGCTCGACTATGAGCTGCTCGGCTATCGGGAGTCCGATCTCGTGAAGCTTGATATTTTGCTCAATGGGGAAGCGGTGGATGCGCTCTCGTTCATTACTCATCGTGAGCGCTCTTATCCGCGCGGGCGCCAATTGGCGGAGAAAATGAAGGAGTTGATCCCCCGGCAGATGTTCGAGATCGCTATTCAGGCGGCTATCGGCAACAAGATCATTGCGCGCGAGACGATCGGGGCGATGAAGAAGAATGTCACCGCCAAATGCTACGGGGGCGACATTACGCGCAAACGCAAGCTGCTGGAAAAACAAAAAGAAGGTAAGAAGCGGATGAAAGCCGTTGGCAGTGTTGAAGTTCCGCAAGAAGCGTTTCTCGCGATTCTCAAAGTCGGTGAAGAATGAGCGTCGATCCGAACCAGGCAAACCTCGACAAGCTTTCCGGCTCCTCAAGTGGTGGTCCGCCGGCCGCTGAGCCCGAGGCGAAGTTAGCGGAACAGAGTACCGGCCAGGCCGGAGCGAAATCGATCATCCGCGAATATTCGGAAGCGATCATCGTCGCGTTGTTATTGGCCTTTGCGATCCGCGTGTTTGTCGTGCAAGCCTTCAAGATTCCGTCCGGCTCGATGATCCCAACGCTGCAAATCGGGGACCATATCCTGGTCAGTAAACTCTCGTATGGATTGCAGTGGCCGGCTGATTGCAAGTTGCAATGGAACTTTCCCCCGGTGAATTGCTATACATCCAAGACAGTGATCGAGTTCGGGAAGCCGCAGCGCGGCGACATCATCGTGTTCCGGTTTCCTGAAGACGAGGAAAAGGATTTCATCAAGCGCATCGTCGGCACGCCGGGCGATACGGTGCAGGTGCGCAACAAGGTCGTACTGGTCAACGGGCAGCCGCTCGACGACAAGGCCTTTACACAACGCGTCGATCCGGGCATGATCGACGGCACGATCAATCCGCGCGACAATTTCGGGCCGGTCACGGTGCCGGAAGCCTCGTACTTTGTGATGGGTGACAACCGCGATCAAAGCCTGGACAGTCGGTTTTGGGGGTATGTGCGGGAAGAAAAAATCCGCGGCAAAGCGTTCCGGATTTATTGGTCATGGAGTGGGCAGGGGAATTGGACGGAGTGGGTCCGGTGGGAACGATTCGGCAAGGCCATTCAATGAAAAAGCAGGCGAAGTCCTCCATGCCGGCGGGTGACTTGAGCAGCCGAGGGCAGGTGTCGTCCCCGCAGGCGCTCAAGCAATATATTCAGCGGTTTCCCCAGGCGTCGGTGCTTGTCGTGGGGGATTTGATTCTTGACCACTATGTCATGGGAAAGGTGAGCCGGATTTCGCCGGAAGCGCCTGTGCCGGTGGTGCACGTCGAATCCGAGTCGCTGCGGCTCGGCGGCGCGGCCAACGTGTTCAACAATATTCTGGCGCTGGGCGGGAAGGCCGATCTCTGTGGGGTGATCGGCGCGGACGAAAGCGGCCGGCTCTTGATGAAAGAGCTGGGTGCAAAACGGTCAGGGCGCGGCGGAGTGGTGATCGATCACGATCGTCCCACGACCAGGAAAAGCCGGGTGATCGCGCATCACCAGCAGATCGTACGGTACGATGTCGAGGGAAGACACGAGCTCAAAGCGGCGTTGCAACGGCGTATTCTTCAATATGTCGAATCGCGCCTGCGGGAACTGACGTGCGTGGTGGTCTCTGACTATGCCAAAGGTGTGATCTCCGCGGGGTTGATGTCGGAACTGACCAGGCTGGCTGCCTTGCGGAAGGTTCCCGTCATTGTCGATCCCAAAGTCGAACATTTCGGCTACTATAAGGGTGTCACGGTCATTACGCCGAACCACCTTGAGGCGACACAGGCTTCCGGTGTGCATGGCGATGATGATCAAGCCATCAATGAAGCCGGCGCCATGATTCGCCAGCGATTGGGATGCCAGTCCGTGCTCATCACGCGCGGTGAGAAGGGTATGAGTTTGTATGAAGCCGACGGCGCGTCCTGGCATCTCCCGACCCAGGCGAGGCAGGTGTATGACGTCACCGGCGCCGGCGACACCGTCATCGGCACATTGGCCCTGGCGCTCTCAACCGGCGCGAGCATTAAGAACGGGGCGATCCTGGCTAATCACGCGGCCGGTATCGTGGTAGGCATGGTCGGTACGGCAACGGTGTCTCCAGAACAGCTGTCCGAGGTGCTGGGCAATGAGTAAGCCCGCGCGTCCAGTCATCGTCGTCATTCCGGCCCGGTACGGCTCGTCCCGCTTTCCCGGCAAGCCGCTGATCTCGATCAATGGCAAGCCGCTGATCCAGCATGTGTATGAACAGGCTGCGGCCTGCAAGTCGGTCTCAGACGTTCTGGTGGCGACGGACGACGACCGCATCAAGGAGACGGTTGAACGGTTCGGAGGGCGCGTCGTCAAGGTCGACGGGAATTTTCACACTGGAACCGACCGAGTTGCTGCGGTGGCACGTATGTTCGCGGGAGAGTTCTTCGTGAACATGCAGGGTGACGAAATTCCACTCAACCCGCAGCTATTGGCCGATCTTATCGATCCGTTTATCAGGAGCGGAGCCGAAATCGGCACGCTGAAACGGGTACTAGACACAACGGAGGAACTGCACAATCCAGCCGTGGTTAAAGTAGTCACGGACTCCCGTGGGTATGCACTCTATTTTTCAAGAGCGCCGATTCCGTTTGTTCGTGACGATCCTGACCGCCGCGCCATCGGCGGACTGCACTACATCCATCTGGGCGTCTACATGTTTACGAAAGAGACGCTGCTGAAATATGCCGCGTTGCCGACCAGTTCATTGGAAGAAGCCGAAAAGTTGGAACAGCTGCGGGCGTTGGAGAACGGTATGCGCGTGAGAGTCTGGGAAACCAGGCACGCATCCCTTCGGGTTGATCAGCCGGAAGATGTGCCGGGTGTTGCCGAGAAACTCCAGCAATTCAACGTCCTCAAGCGTGAGCTCAAGGGGGCGGTGTGGGCCCGATAAGAAGGTTATGCGGATCAGAGTTGTCAGAGCTCAGATGGTGGAGGCAGCCATGAGCAAGTTCATATTTGTCACGGGCGGAGTTGTGTCGTCGCTGGGAAAGGGATTGGCCTCGGCGTCTATCGGGAATCTGCTTGAAAGCCGCGGGTTGAAGATCACGTTTTTGAAGCTGGACCCCTACATCAACGTGGATCCCGGCACGATGAATCCCTATCAGCACGGTGAAGTTTATGTGACGGACGACGGGGCTGAAACGGATCTTGACCTCGGGCACTATGAACGGTTTACCTCCTTGTCTCTGACGAAGGAAAACAACTACACGACCGGACGGATCTACCATTCCGTCATTACGAAAGAGCGGCGCGGAGACTACTTGGGTGGAACCGTCCAGGTGGTGCCTCATGTAACGGATGAGATCAAGCAAACCATCATGCGCATTTCCAAGGGCATGGACGTCACGATCGTCGAGATCGGCGGTACGGTGGGCGACATTGAAAGCCTGCCGTTTCTCGAAGCGATCAGGCAAATGCCCTACGACGTGGGGCGCGACAATGTCCTGTATGTCCACCTGACGTTGGTTCCCTACATCGGCGCAGCTGGAGAACTGAAGACCAAGCCGACGCAACATTCGGTCAACAAGCTTCGTGAGATCGGCATTCAGCCGAATATTCTCCTGTGCCGTACCGACCGCTATCTCCCCCCTGAACTCAAGGGCAAGATCGCCATGTTCTGCAACGTGGAGAAAGATGCCGTCGTCACGGCGAAAGACGTCGATACGATTTACGAAGTGCCGATCGTCTTCCGGAAGGAAGGGTTGGACGAACTGATCGTGCGGCAACTGCACTTGGACGCAGGGCAGCCGAATTTGCGTGAATGGGACGCAATGGTGCAAAAAATCAAGCGGCCCAAACATGAAATTTCCGTGGCGCTGGTCGGAAAATATGCCGGGCTCAAGGAATGTTATAAGAGCCTTGGCGAGGCTCTGGTGCACGGGGGGATCGACCATGAGACCAAGGTGAATGTCAGCTGGATCGAATCAGAGGATATCGAACGGCAGGGGACCGAGCGGATCCTGCGCGAAGCCGACGGGATTCTGATTCCGGGCGGGTTCGGAGCGCGGGGGATCGAAGGGAAGATCGCCACGATCCGATTTGCGCGGGAGCGGCAGGTGCCGTTTCTCGGACTGTGTCTGGGCATGCAGTGTGCGACAATCGAATTCGCCCGTCACGTTGCAGGGTTAGCCGGAGCCAACAGCTCGGAGTTCGACGAGTCCTCGCCCCATCCTGTTATTCATCTGATGCCCGATCAGCACGGTGTGACCGAGAAAGGCGGCACCATGCGGCTCGGGTCGTATCTGTGCAGGCTCGGTGAAGGCACGCTCGCCCAGAAAATGTACGGGGTAAGCGAGGTCCGTGAACGCCACCGACATCGTTTTGAATTCAACAATGCGTATCGTGAGCAGCTGACGGCCAAGGGTCTGGTGTTGAGTGGACTGTCTCCGGACGGCCGGTTGGTCGAGATCGTGGAACTCAAGGATCATCCCTGGTTCCTGGGCACCCAGTTTCATCCGGAATACAGTTCCCGCCCGCACCGGCCCCACCCGCTGTTCAGCGGGTTTGTCGGCGCGGCACTGCGGAAAAAGCTCGGGCATTAAGCGAATCAAGAACTATGGTGCAGCTCGTCGACATCGGATCCTTCAAAGCAGGCCAGGGGCAACCTCCGTTTTTGATCGCCGGCCCCTGTGTGATTGAGAACGAGCAATTGGTCATGGAGACGGCTGGGCGGATTGCAGAAATCGCGACATCGCTCAGTATGCCGTATGTGTTCAAGTCGTCGTTCGACAAGGCGAACCGAACGTCGATCACGTCATTCCGTGGCCCGGGCATCAGGCACGGGCTTGAAATCCTGGCCAAAGTAAAGGCGCAGATCGGAATCCCCGTGCTGACCGACGTGCATACGGAAGCGCAGGCGACGGAAGCGGGCACAGTGGTGGATGTGCTCCAAATTCCGGCCTTTCTGTGCCGGCAGACGGACTTGTTGATTGCCGCGGCGAATACCGGGAAGGTCGTGAATGTGAAGAAAGGCCAGTTTCTTTCGCCAGCGGAGATGAGTAATGCCGTCAAGAAAGTTGAGGAGTGCGGCAGCCGGCGGATTGTCCTGACCGAGCGAGGCTCGTCGTTCGGGTACAATAATCTGGTCGTGGACATGCGGTCGTTTCCGATCATGCGGAGTTTCGGGTATCCCGTCGTGTTCGACGCGACTCATAGTGTGCAGTTGCCGGGCGGCGGGGGCACCAAGTCGAGCGGGCAGCGGGAGTTCGTCGAGCCGCTGGCTTGTGCGGCAGCCGGTGCCGGCGTCGACGGATTTTTCATGGAAGTCCATCCGAATCCCGATGAGGCTTTGTCTGATGGGCCGAACATGGTACCCTTGCACCAATTGAAATCATTGCTCGAACGGATCTTACGCATATGCGACGCGGCAAAACAGAAAAGATGAAGCTCTCCGTTCCGTCATCGCCGAAGACCGTCAAGGGGCTGGACAGTCTCAACGACGGAAAGCGCGTCCTTGAAATCGAAGCTCGTGCGGTCCTTGCCTTGATCGACCGGCTGGATGAGAAATTCTCCAAGGCGGTGGACCTGCTGGTCCGGTGCAAGGGGAAAGTGGTCGTGTCGGGGATGGGCAAGTCCGGCCTGATCGGGCAGAAGATTGCCGCGACACTTGCCAGCACCGGTACGTCGTCGTTTTTTCTTCATCCCGCCGAAGGGGTGCATGGCGATCTCGGCATGTTGGCCCGCCGCGATTTGCTGATCGCGATCTCCAACAGCGGAGAGACGCAGGAATTGTTGCAACTGCTTCCCTATGTGGAGCGGATGGGCATCCCGGTGATCGCTTTGACGGGACGGATGGATTCCACGCTGGCGAAGAATGCCAACATCACCCTGGACGTGTCCGTTGCGGAAGAGGCCTGTCCATTGGGGCTGGCGCCGACAGCGAGTACGACGGCAGTGCTGGCACTCGGCGACGCTTTGGCGGTGGCCCTGCTGCAGAAACGAGGGTTCAAGGAGGAGGATTTTGCCTTGTTCCATCCCGGCGGCACCTTGGGACGCCGGTTGCTGGTGAAAGTGAAAGACCTCATGCATGCCGGACCGGAAATTCCGATGGTCTCGGAAACCGTCGGTGGCATGGCGGCCATGCTCGAAATGACGGCCAAGAAGCTCGGGATGACGACGGTGGTCGATCAGGACGGATATCTGGTGGGCGTCATTACGGACGGGGATGTCCGCCGGTTCATCCAACGAGGGACGGATTTGGCGGGCGCCACGGCGAAAGAGCTGGCGACGCAGCACTCCAAGACCATCGGTCCGGATGATCTGGCGGCAAAGGCCGTGGAAATGATGGAACGGTTTTCGATTACGACGCTGGTGGTGACTGAAGATGGCCGGACCGTTTTAGGAGTGGTCCACCTGCATGATCTGCTCAAAAACGGTATCGTCTAGAGGATGTAGAGGACGATGAATCGCGTACTGGAAACCTGGAAGGAAATCGGGCAGGACTCCCTCAATCTGCCAAATTTTCTGACGCTGGTCCGCATTTGCCTGATTCCGGTCTTCGTCGTCGTCTTTCTGGCGCCAACGCCGGATCGGTCATTGGTGGCCGCCGTGATCTTTACGGTGGCGGCGGTGACGGACTTGTTGGACGGCTATATCGCCAGACGCACCGGGCAGGTCACCAAGCTCGGCAAGCTCCTCGATCCGATTGCGGACAAGCTGCTGGTACTGTCGGCGCTCATTCTCCTGGTCAATATCGATCGAGTGACCGCCTTGGTGGCGCTTTTGATCATCGCTCGGGAACTGGCCGTGACGGGGATTCGTGCGATTGCCGCCGGCGAACGGCTCATCATTGCGGCGGAGACCACGGGCAAGTACAAGATGGCCCTGCAAGTTGTGGCGATCGTCTTCCTCATTCTCGAAGGGACGGATTTGGCGGAGATTGGCAATCTGCATTTGGCGGGTACCGCGACCCTCTACCTGTCCCTGGTGCTGGGTTACATATCGGGCGGACAGTACGTCTGGAGTTTCTGGAAGCAGGTCGTGGCCAAAGGTATCTGAGCGCTCACCGATTCGACCTCACCACTGTGGGCAACACCACGTTTATTCTCCGCATCCTCGTCTGGATTAGTCTGTTGTCCCCGCTGACGGCCTGTCGCGATACTGGGCCGCCGCCACCGGCGGAGTACGACTATGCCAACGCCGTGGTGACGGGCCGGTGCGAGACCGGCACCAGGGCCGGTCAAACTGGCGTCCACGACGGCGAAGCGACAGGGGATAACGTGCGCTTTCACGTGCGCACCCCGTCCAATTATGATGCGACGTTCGCGCACCCGCTCCTACTGGTCTATGCGGCGGCGGGCCAGAGCGGCCTGGCATCGGAGCGTACGACCGCACTGACGGCTGCAGCGACCGGGGCGGGATTCGTGGTGGTGTATGCCGATCATCGCCCGCTCGGGATTCCCTCTATCGAGCAACTGGCGACTATTCCAGGGGCAGTTGCAAAGAAATGGTGCATAGACGAGAAACGAGTCTCTGTCACAGGCCATTCGGATGGCGGAACCGTGGCGTTGGCGCTGGCTGTGCTCGATCGAACCAGGCAGGTGCCCGCGGCGATCGCGCCAAGCGCAGCCGGGTGGACCGGCAAGGACCTGGACGCCTATCAATGTCGGGCACCGCTCCCGGTCATGGTTATGCACAATCGGCAGGATAGTGTGTTTCCCGGTTGGGGTGCCCAAACGGCAGCCTGGTGGGCCACCTGTAACCGGTGCGACAATACAAAAAAGAGATCACTGGAGGGCGGGTGTCTGGCCTATCAACAATGCGCCGCCGGCGGGGCCACGCTCTACTGCGAAGGAAGTGGTGGCCATCGGGACTGGCCCAATTTCAATCGTGTGCTGATCGAGTTCTTGTCACATCCTGAAAAGTTTCTGTAAGGCTATTTTCCGCTGGATAGAAGTCAAGAAGATGGATCTGTCAGGTCTCACCGGCGCCCTGGTGTTGCTCGGCTATCTCGTAGGGGGGATACCATTCGGTGTCGTCGTGTCGAAGGCGATGGGTTTGCCTGATCCACGGACGGTCGGCAGCAAGAACGTCGGCTTTACCAACGTGTTGCGCGTCTCCGGCAAGACAGCCGGTATCCTCACCCTGGTTGGCGACATGGGTAAGGGGTGGGTGATGGGTTATGTGGCCACCCAGATCTACCAGACGGAATGGGCTATTCTGCTTGTGGCAATCGCGCCGTTCATCGGCCATCTCTATTCTCCATTTCTAAGATTCACAGGGGGTAAGGGAGTCGCGACGGCGCTCGGTTCCGTGCTCGGTGTGGCCCCGCTCATCGGTCTCCTGTTGCTGCTGGCGTGGATTGGAGCCGTAGCGGTCTGGCGATACTCATCAGGCGGCGCACTCACGGCGTTCGCACTCTTTCCGGTCATCGCGGGCTTTGTTCGCCCGACAAGCGGATTTATTATCTTCTCCCTCGTCATCAGTGGACTGATCGTGATCAAACACAAGGGGAATATCGAACGACTGTGGAGGGGGACGGAAAGCAAGATTGGACAGAGCCGGTCCGGTTAATTGCATAACGGGCGCTCAGGATGTCCGCAACTGGTGTCGTTGCAACCAGCCTAGAATCTCGGCTGTGACACGCTGGGGTTCATCGTGATGAACGAAGTGTCCTGCCTGTTCAAGAGTCACGACGGTTAAGTCAGTCACGAAACCGTCCAGACCGTCCAGATTCTGTTTTGCAAGCGCCTGATCCTGCAGCCCCCAAATGACAAGAGTCGGAAGCTCAATGGCTGGATATCCCATCGTCCGTTGGCGGGCGGCGCCGCCGCCGCGGATCGCCGCACGATAGTAATTGAGCATCGCGGTCAGGGCGCCCGGTTCGCAAGCCTGTTGCCGGTAACGGCGGGCGAGATCGTTCGGCAGATACTCTGAACTCACGCGCATGCGCTCAAAGATCGCGCCAATGAGGTGCGCCCCGCCTGCGGCCAACACGGTTTCTGGAAGCCAGGGAAGCTGAAACACTGCCATGTACCAGGATCGACGAAGTTGCCGCCAGTGGCGTATCTCCCGCTCAAAGCAGGCAGGATGTGGTCCGTTCAATACAATGAGCGCCTCTAGCTTCTCCGGCCGGCGCATCGCGTAGTACCAGGCGATGATACCCCCCCAATCGTGACCGACTAAGATGACCCGGCGGGCCTTTGAGATGTCGACGAGAGCGTCGACATCTTCCAGCAGGGTTTCAAGTCGATACGCGTCGCGACCGGCTGGTCTGGTCGTGTCGCCATAGCCCCGCAGGTCCGGTGCCCACACCCGATAGCCGGCATGGGCCAGCGGCGCTATCTGATGGCGCCACGACAAGGAAGATTCGGGAAACCCATGCAGGCAGAGCACCAGCCGATCACCTGATCCGGCTGTTGCCACCTTGAATTCCAGCTGGTTCGCGTGAACGCGCAAAAACGAGAGTTGCTCATCATCCGACGACCGCGCCATGGGTATAGGCTCCGATGGGTCCAGGAGAATCCTGTGTCACCGGTCGACAAAAAGGCCTCCCGGACTCCGGGGAATCGTGTTGCCATTCGAAAGTGGAATCGGTGTCGCCGCCAAAAATGAATAGGTGTCGTTGCCTGCTAAGTCAAAAAAGCCCGCGAGGCTTCCCTCTGATGCCTCACCGAACCCCGATTGAGTTGTGTACCGGTCGTGCCCTCCCTCATCGACGAAGATCGCCCATCCCATGTGGTTGGCTTTTCCGAGGCCGGTAGAGGCATCGAAGGCATAGAGATCGTCGCCGCTCCCGCCATCGATCACGAGGCTGACCCCATGATCCCAGGATACGCCCTTGTTGTAGTACGGACCGGTGGATCGGTACTGATCGTTTCCTTGATAGTCGAGTTGCAGGCCGACGCCGTAATGAGCGGAGGCTCCCTGTCCATATCGCGCGGATTGGTACTCGTCATCACCGTCGATGTCTAGGAAGGCGCCGATTCCCCAAAAATACCCCATCCCTTGGGAGAAATTGGCGCTGTGGTAATAATCGCGTCCGCCTATGTCGAGGAGCAGCCCCCAGCCTCCGGCGAGACTCAGAACCTGCTGTGCCCGCTGCTTGGAAAACACGCGGAGTCCCGACCCCGTGCCGAGGCCAAAACAATCGTACTGGAACGATGGATCGCCCGGTTTGGCCTGTGGAGCCTCCGATGCATTGTAGGCGCTCGGTAATCCATTGACGCATTGATAGTGGTCGTCACCCCCTGCATCGATGGCTGCGCCGACTCCCAAGGGTCCACCGAAGCCGAGAGCGAAACCCTGACCGGCATACCGGTCGTTCCCCTCCAGATCCAACAACAGCCCCAGTCCTCCAATGGCGGCCCCCTGTGTGAACCGTTCCCCCGTGTAGATATCATCCCCCTGCCGGTCGAGCAGAATGCCGACACCGGCGAAGGCGACGCCTCCGCCTGCAGACTGGAGCCGGTATACATCGTTGCCGGCGTAGTCGATGACCAGGCCGACGCCCAGCCGGCCAGTTGCGAGGCCCAGCGGAGCAGCTTCATACGTATCGTTTCCCGATAGATCAATGACGGCGGCGTTCCCATGGTCCTCGTCGCCGGATGCCCCGATCAGCCCGCGATACAGATCGTCCCCGCCGAGGTCGATGACCAACGCAACCGGCTGATCCAGGTCATAGGTATTGGGGCCCGGACCACCGATCACGATGAGGCCATATGCAGTGTGGTGGATCAGGCGCACGTCGCCCGTAATACCGGAGGGGATGTCCGCAGAAGGGATTGGTCTTGGAAAGGCCTCCGGCAGGTGGCGCATCCATCGCTCATCAGCCAGACGCACCAGCACCTGTGCCGAGGCCATCAGTGCGCTATAGTCCACCCGTTCTGTGAACAGCGCGGCGAACCGGGCGGTGGCATCAACGGACGCGAGCTTCTCTCCGGTGAAGCGAGACACTTGCGGCGTGAATTCATCGGCGAGGACAGCACCGTGCCTGAATAGGAAGCGGTATTCTGATTCCGTGAGGCCGGCCAGAGCCCGGTTGCGAAACGCGGATGCCTGGTCCAAACTCTTGACCATGAATTCGAGAAGCTCCTGGGGATCGCTGCCGGCAGGAAACGGAATCTCGCTCTCGTGGTGGGAAGAATCCCCCCAGCTGGACTCAAGGACGTCTAGAACCCTCTGAAGATTCGAGCCGTCGCTGCTGACGGCCTTGGCGACCAGAAGCGCCCGGGTCTCGAGATGAGCCAAACCTTCCCAGGGGTCCTGTAGGGGTTGAACAGCCAATCGATGTTTGAAGCGGCCGGGAAGTGTGTCGATGGCTTCACGGGCCATACTCATTGTCGCATGGATATCTGAAAATGCGGGATGGAACCATTCCCGAATGTGCTCATTGATGCGCTGAATGATCGGATCGCGCGGGTGGCTGACAGGGGGAGTAGAGGTAACGGGACTCAGGCTCTGGGCCGCGGTGCATCCGGCGAGCACGAGAAAAAGCAGAACCGCGCCAGTGGGTGTCCGGCGAGAGATCATTGTCGTGCCACTGGCAGCACTGTTACTTGCACTCCTTCCCGTTGAAGTACAGGCACGTCGATTCCCCGGATTTGACCTTCCAGGTCTTGAGCACGGGCATTTCGTTCTCGCCTTTGACTTCCACCACGAAATCAACGAGGCCTGAGATCGGCAGCTTCTCCATATGAGGGCGAGCGACTGGCGGGACATCGATGTAGAACACGCCGCCGAGTTCGGAGATCAGGATGCGATGGTTCTCGACATCGATATAAATGACAGGGCTGTAGTAGCTCTTATCGACGGCATGACCGGTACTCACCTGTGCCATGCTCAGGAGGACGGCGAGCAGAATGATGCGCATGAGATCGCTCCTTCCCCAAAAACCGACATGCGCGCTATTATCGCATTCGAGCTCGAAAGAAGGAAGCCGTGAGAGTAGGAATCATCGGATGGTGAATGGGGCGGGTGTAACCTGGCCGGAGGTGATCCAATAGTTCTTGACGTCCGGTGTGGGATGCATGAGTGAAATCAACAGATATGTCGGGTTTGGCAGATTGATCTTCGGCCAGATCTCTTCATAGTCGGTCGCGATCTTGATGTCGGTGACGGACGGACGGGCCGGGTCGTGTGGATGGGAATGGTAGACGACTTGAAGGTCGAGTCCGTGAGTGCGCATGTCTTTCTTGGCGGTTGAAAAATCCTGCATGTCCAT
>JAYWIP010000084.1:0-12051 GCA_039794465.1 Nitrospira sp. | reverse complement strand
TGGTGAGCCGGCTGGGACTCGAACCCAGGGCCCTCGCCTTAAAAGGGCGATGCTCTACCGACTGAGCTACCGGCTCACACAGGAACACGCGAATCGTCGATCGTCACACGTCATTCGTGAAGACTCAGGCACGGGCGGGGCTATCCTACCATTGACGAATGCCTGATGACTATTGACGTTTCTCACCGTCGCTTCGGACGGCGGCGGGAACAGTCCAACGGATTGCGGAGCACGATCGTTTCCGCCCGCCGGGACCCGGTCGAGATCATGTCGATCCGGCATTGCGCCAGCTCTTCGATGCGGGCCAGGTAGCGCTTCGCTTCCGACGGCAGCTGCTTGTAAGTCGTAGCTCCGGTCGTGGACGCGGTCCAACCTTTCATCCGTTGATAGACCGGTTCACACTTGCTCAACACCTCGAGATCCGACGGCATGTCCTTGTAGAGCGTGCCTCCGTGTTTGTATCCGGTGCAGAGTTTCAGTTCCTTGCAGCCGTCGAGTACGTCCAGCTTGGTCACAGCCAGAGACGTGAGCCCGTTGACGCGCGTGGCATGACGGACGACAACAGCATCAAACCACCCGCAGCGTCTCGCCCGCCCCGTGGTCGATCCGAATTCGCGCCCCCGTTCTTGCAAACCTTGGCCGACTTCATCGGTGAGCTCGGTCGGAAACGGCCCGCTGCCCACTCTGGTGGTATAGGCCTTCGCTATGCCCAGAACGGCATCGATCATCGTGGGCCCCACACCGGTGCCCGTGCAGGCCCCCCCAGCCGAGGCGCTGGACGAGGTCACGTAGGGATACGTGCCGAAGTCCACGTCCAGATGTGTGCCTTGCGCCCCTTCGAACAAGACTGTCTTGTTCTTCTCGATGGCCCGATTCAGGAGCGCGACCGTATCGACGAGATGGCTCTTGAGCCGCTCGGCATAGCCCATGTATTGATCGAATACCTTGTCGACCTGGAACGTCTCGGTCTTGTGAAACTGTTCGAGAAACCAATTCATCTCGACCAGATTTTCTTCCAGTTTTTTTCTGAACAACGGCGGATTCAGGAGATCGCCCACCCGGATGCCGATCCGCGCCATCTTGTCAGCGTAGGACGGTCCGATACCCCGCCCGGTCGTTCCGATTTTCCGCGAGCCCTTTGACTGTTCCGTCGCCCGGTCGATGGCTTTGTGGTAGGGCAGGATCAGGTGTGCGCGCCGGCTCACGGCGAAGTTCTTGCCGATTGCAATGCCCTTGGTTTGGAGCTGGTCCATTTCTTCGATCAGGGAGCCTGGATCCACCACGACGCCGTTGCCGATCACGCAGGTGGTCCCCCGGTACAAAATGCCGGACGGGATGAGATGAAAAATGTAGGTGTCCCGCTCATTGATGACCGTATGCCCGGCGTTGGACCCGCCTTGGTAGCGCACGACAATGTCGGCATCTTTGGCCAAGATATCGACGATCTTGCCCTTGCCTTCATCGCCCCATTGGGCGCCGATAATGACGAGATTGCCCATCGTGAGCCCGTTTCGCTCCGCACCGACACGAAAAAATGGCTCTGACCCGACTGGGAGATCAGAGCCCAGAGGGGCATGGTAGGATTCCCCCTTCACCTTTGTCAAGCTGATCTCTTCTCCTGAGAGGTCGATCGGAATAAGAAATCCAATTGGCTTCCGGACGGTCCGATTCCACCTTGTGCCAGTTCGAGACGGTCTGTGGGAGCGGGTTTTCGGCTTCAGAACAGCCGACGGTTTTCTTGACCGGCTCCGGACCTGCGTGTTAGCATGCCTCGACTTCTCGCGGGGTTATCATCGCTTGACGGATCAGTGTGGGGCTGTAGCGCAGTTGGGAGCGCGCGTGAATGGCATTCACGAGGTCGCCGGTTCAATCCCGGCCAGCTCCACCAAACCGCACTTCGTGCGACCCGTCGGCTATTTTGATGTTTTTCGTAATTGAGCCGACGGATAGACGCCTCAAGCGTCCGTGCAGTTTGTACTGCGTGCGCGTGCCGGCCGCTCTTTTTTTGGCTTATCACTAAGTGTTGCGGTCGGATAAACACCACACGTGATTTCGAACATTAGGTTTTCCCGATTGCTTATGCTGCCTGAATTGATCACCCATTTCGAGCTGCCTCGCTTGCCAACCCGCTAGCTCCGATCGGATTGTTACTAAAACTGGTGTACCGTATTCCTTTCACTTGGAAGGTCTGTCCCCATGCTCCAGATTGAATCCGTCCACAAGCAATACTCCACGAAGGTGCTGCTCACCGAGGCGTCCGCCCATCTCCGCCCGAATTCTCGTGTCGGCCTGGTGGGACCGAACGGCGCGGGCAAGACTACGCTCTTCCGCATGATCCTGGGGGAAGAATCACCGGACAAGGGCTCGATCCGCAAACGGCCCCGCCTCCGGATCGGGTATCTTCCGCAGGAACTCGAAACCATTACCGGGAAGACCGTGCTCGACGCGGCGCATCGCGACGAGTTTCCCGAACACGAAGCCAAGCGCATCCTGATGGGGTTGGGATTTACCGAGGTCGATTTCGGACGCCCCGTGGAAAATCTGTCCGGCGGCTACCGGATGCGTGTCGCGCTGGCGCACTTGCTGCTCTCGAACCCCGACGTGCTGATGCTCGACGAGCCGACCAACCATCTCGACAAACCCACGCAGCGCTGGTTTGAACAGTTTCTGCTCGATTCGGACATGACGCTGCTGATCATCAGCCATGATACCGCCTTTCTCGACCGCGTCGTCACGCACATCTGGGAGCTGCGGCATCACAAGATCGAAGAGTACCGGGGCAATTATTCCCTCTTCCAAAAACTGAAAGCGGAAAAGGATGCGCAGCTCCACGCGTCCGCGGCCCGGCAGTCCAAAGAGATCGCGCGGGTGCAGAAATTCGTCGATCGCTTCCGGTATCAAGCCAACAAGGCCAGCCAGGTCCAGTCACGTCTCAAACAGCTGGAGAAGGTCAAACGCATCGAGCTTCAGCGCGATCCCAAGCGGGTCAAATTCCGGTTCCCGCTCCCGTCGACCAGCGGCCGCGAGGTGCTGGATCTCGCCGGAGTGGCCAAGCGCTACGGTGAAAAGGTGGTGTACGAGTCGCTCGATTTTGCCGTGGAACGAGGCCAGCGCATCGCTCTGGTCGGGGAAAACGGCGCGGGAAAAAGCACGCTCTTGAAGATGCTCGCCGGCGTGCTCCAGCCGGATACGGGCAAGCGAACCGTGGGACACGGCGTGACCCTGCACTACTTCGCTCAGCATCAGGCGGAAACGTTAAACCCCGAACACACGATTCTCGAATCGCTGGAGGAGGTGACCAAGCATGCTGAGATGAATTTCCTGCGCGGCATCGCCGGCGCGTTCCTGTTCACCGGCCAGGAACAGAAGAAGCCGATCAAGGCGCTCAGCGGCGGGGAACGGAACCGGGTCGCGTTGGCCCGCATGCTGGTCGAGCCGGCTAACACGCTGCTGCTGGACGAACCGACGAATCACCTGGATCCGGCGTCAGTAGACGTGCTCACCGATGCGCTGGTCGAGTTTCCCGGCACAATGGTGTTCATTT
Organism: Nitrospira sp.; assembly: GCA_039794465.1. Lineage (GTDB taxonomy): Bacteria > Nitrospirota > Nitrospiria > Nitrospirales > Nitrospiraceae > Nitrospira_D. The sequence continues at coordinate 8,507 of JAYWIP010000084.1, read as the reverse complement.
CCCACGACCCGACCTTCCTGTCGAGAATCGCCACGCGCGTGGTGGAGATCGAAGACGGGCGCGCCCGGAACTTCATCGGCGATTATGAATACTACCTCTGGAAGAAAACGCAGGAGTTCGAATCGATCAAGGAGACCAAAGAAGAGCTGGATGGCAAACAGCAGGGCAAGCCGTCGGCTCCCACGAAGGCCATGGCGCAGCAGATTCAGGCTCCGCCCAAACAATCCGGCGGCGACCGACGGGATTTGACGAAAACGCAGGCCCGCCTGGAAAAGCAAGTCGAGCGGGCGGAATCGGACATCGCGGAGCTCGAAAGCAAAGTTAAAGCGAGGGAGATCGAATTGGCGGACCCGGCCCTCTATAATGAATTCGGGAAGTGGACCGCCCTCCACCAGGAACATGACGGCTGGAAACGCGACCTGGAGCGGTTGACGGCCCGCTGGGAATCCCTGTCGGCGGAATTAGAAGAGGTGAAACAGAAGCTCGGAGCGTTGCGTTAAACGGACGCTTTGAGGGTTTCTTCGAGATAGTAGTATAACCAGCGGTTCTGCTCTTTCGTCACCAATTCGTCCCACACCACGCCGATCAAGAATCCTTTCTTCTCCCACGGCTTAATCCAGGCGACGGTCCCCTCCAGTCTTTCTTGCTGTTCAACCCGATCGGAATCTAGGAAGGCAAGTGACACCGTCACTTTTTCATTGGGTACCATGCGTTCTTTTACATGAAAACCGGCGCCGATCTTGTTGACATTGTCAAGTACCGCCGTGCTCGCACGACCACCGCTCTTCGGAGAGACCAACGCGGACCCCACCAGCGTCGCGCGAACAAATTTCCGACGTTCACCTGCCGCTAACGCGGTGGACGATGGTTTGGGTTCCCCTCGTTTCATACGGTTTAAGTATAACCGATTAGACGAGATTGTAAACCATCAAAATGGCCCCTCCGGCTGATTTTTGGGGCGGTAATACCGTCGTCCTTTCAACGGTTCGGGTAGATGGGTTTGCTCGTCTGCGGCGTGAGGATCGTCATGGACATAGCGGTACCCTTGCCCGTATCCCAACCCCTTCATGAGCCCCGTCACTGCGTTCCGGAGATGGAGCGGAACCCCAAGATTTCCATGGGTTTTGGCATCCTGAAGCGCCTCTAACAGTCCGACGTAGGAGGAGTTGTCCTTGGGCCGCGAGGCGAGGTAGGTCGTCCCTTGCGCGAGATTGATTTGAGCCTCTGGTAATCCCACGAATTGCACGGCCTGGGCCACGGACATGGCCACGACAATGGCCAGGGGATCGGCATTGCCGATGTCTTCCGACGCGAAAACTACCATCCGCCTGGCGATAAATTTGGGATCCTCTCCCGACTCCAGCATGCGGGCCAACCAATAGAGCGCCCCGTTCGGATCTGAATCGCGCAGGCTTTTGATGAAGGCGGAGATGACATTGTAATGCTCTTCGCCCGACTTGTCGTATCGGAGCGCCTGCTTGCCCAATGCCGATTCCAGGGCAGGCCCGTCGATCGATCTGGTGCCGTCTGCCTCGACCGGCGCCTGCATCACCGCAAATTCCAATGCGGTGAGCAGCGCCCGCGCGTCGCCGTTCCCGAAAGCAATCAGGCGTTGCCTGGCTTCCTGCGTGAACCGGACGTTCCATGTTCCAAGACCCTGCTTGGAGTCCATGAGCGCTCGGTCGAGCACGTGGCCCAGGGCCTGGTCCGAAAGCGGTTTAAGCACGACGACGAGGGAACGGGAGAGGAGCGGACTGATCACTTCGAAGGAGGGATTTTCCGTGGTCGCCCCCACCAGAATGACGGTCCCCCGTTCCACATGGGGGAGAAAGGCGTCCTGCTGCGCCTTGTTGAAGCGATGAATCTCGTCGACGAACAAGATCGTCCGTTGGCCGTGGATCGTCCGCCGCTGCTCAGCCGTCTTGATGATCGCGCGCAATTCAACTACCCCGCTTGTCACCGCCGAGAAGGCAACAAAGTGCGCCTTCGTGTGGCAGGCGATCAGATGCGCCAATGTCGTCTTACCCGAGCCGGGCGGCCCCCAAAAGATGACGGACGAGAGTCGGTCGGTCTCGATTGCCCGTCGTAGCGGCCGGTCCGGTGCCGTGATCTCGTCTTGCCCGACAAAATCCTCGAACCGGTTGGGTCTCATCCGCTCAGCCAACGGCATGTCACCGGACTTCTCTTCAAGAGGAGCCGTAAACAGGTCAGGAACGGCGTCATGATGACTGGCCATGTGGGTCCTCGCGATTGTGCGAGATTCTATACGCCTGATCCTCATCGGCGCAAACAAGCCTGGCTAGCCCACATGATTCATGAACACTTCTACTGCGACCGCCGATACGCCGCTGCGACCAGCTTGGCCGCGAGCTTCGCGGGGCCAGCGGGCAGGCTCGCCCCTCGTGACCTCAACATACTGTTTCAAGTATGCCTCGGCCTCTCAGGGCTCCGCGTGCGCGTCTCGCAAGGCGTCTTGGCGGTCTCGTCACGAACCGTCATGAATAATGTGGGCTGGATCTTGACGCTGCCAGGAACCGATGGTACGAAGGGCGCACAACGGAGGACTCGTGAAGGTTCACCTGAATGGTGTGACATTGGCTTATAGCGACAGGGGCGCAGGTCTGCCGCTGGTGTTTCTCCACGCCTTCCCGTTGAACCGGACCATGTGGACCGCGCAGGAACAGGCGCTTTCGTCGCAGTTTCGAGTCATCACCGTCGACCTCCGGGGCCATGGAGAGTCGAACGCCCCGCTCTGGCGCTATACGCTCGGCCAGGCCGCAGACGATGTGCGGGCGTTGCTGGATCACCTATCGGTCAGACAGGCCGTGTTCGTCGGGCTCTCGATGGGTGGGTATATTCTCTTCGCTTTCTATCGCAAGTTTGCCGACCGCGTGAAGGGATTAGTGCTGGCCGACACGAAGGCGCAGGCTGATACCGCGGAGGGTAAGGACGGCCGCTTCCAGATGGCGCAGGTTGCCTATGCGAAAGGGCCGGCCGCGATCGCCGACCTCATGATCCCGAAACTACTCAGTCCGGCATCGATCAGCTCGAATCCGGATCTGGTCCGAACGGTTCGGGACATGATCGAGGGCAATCAGATCAGTGGGATCGCGGGAGACTTAATGGCGATGGCCGAGCGGGCCGATTCGATTCCGTACCTGAAACAGATTGCCTGTCCTACCCACATCATCGTCGGTGAGTTGGATCAAGCCACCCCGCCGTCCGATGCCGAGCTCATGGCCGAACGAATTCCCGGTGCCCGCCTGTCCATCATCCCCGGCGCCGCGCATCTCGCGAACCTAGAACAGCCGGACCGCTTCACACAGATCGTTCGATTGTTCGCCGACGAGGTAGAGGGAAAAAGGCTCGGCTGACGTACTGGCCGCGCGGCTTAGTCCGAATCGCCGACACTGCCTTGGCGAATCAGCTTCAAAAACTCCTGGCGGGTTTGCAATTGACTCCGAAATGCCCCCAGCATCGAGCTGGTGACGGCCACGGTGTTCTGCTTCTCCACACCACGCATCATCATGCAGAGATGCCGCGCTTCAACGACCACGCCGACGCCGTTTGCGTTCAATTTCTGGCTCAAGGTTTCGGCGATTTGCACCGTCAACCGCTCCTGGACCTGCAGCCGCCGAGCAAAGGTGTCGACAATCCTCGGGATCTTGCTCAAGCCCACAACCTTCTTGTTGGGCAGGTAGCCGACATGCACCTTGCCGAAAAACGGCAGCAGATGGTGTTCACACATGCTGAAGAAATCGATGTCCTTCACGATGACCATCTCGTCGTACTCGATCGGAAACAGCGCCCCGTTCAGGAGATGGTCGATGTTGCGCTGATAGCCCTGGGTCATGAAGGTGAGAGCCTTCGCGACCCGTTCGGGCGTCTTGAGCAACCCGTTTCGGCCCGGCTTCTCGCCGAGGGCCAGCAGCATCTGCGTGACGAGTGACTGCAAGGCTTGTATGTCCGCCGGCTGCCCGCTCCCACCGACATCTTCGACCGGCCCCCGTCGTTTGGTGCCCCCCCGCTTAGCCACGTGATCCTCCTGTCGGCTGCGCCGAGCCCACATATTCGAAGTAGTTGTCCCGCGTCTCGATCACGCCGACCTTGGCGAGCCGTTCATTCGGCAGCTGCGGCTCCAGCAACTCCCAGATCAGTTTCACGAGGTTTTCCCCGGTGGTCGTGCATCGGGCAAATTCAGGATCGCCATTCAGATCATGATGGTCGAACCGCCGGACGACCGTGTCGTTCACGAGACGATCGAGCTGTTCCAGATCGACCACACCGCCGTTCCCATCGCTCTTGACCGTGACCAGCACCACGTAGTTGTGGCCGTGGCCGTTCGCATTGTTGCACTTCCCGAAGACAGTCTGGTTCTCCTCGGGTGTCAGATGGTCGGTGTGAAGCCGATGGGCGGCGCAAAACCGGTAGCGCCTTGTCACGGTCACTGGGGACATGGAACTCCCACGCTTCTGAAAGGACGAAAGCCAGGGTCACTCCTTCACCGAGCAACCCTGGCTTCGTGATTCATGCCCTATGGGCGCTAGTTACGAGCTGAAGGAACTCCCGCAGCCGCAGGTCGTTTTGGCTTGGGGATTCTTGATGGAGAACCCCGATCCCTGCACACTGTCCACGTAGTCGACTTCCGCACCTTGCAGCAACGGCGCGCTCTGAGAATCCATGATGACCTTCACGTTGCCGAATTCAATGACCGTGTCGTCCTCGGCCATTTTCGATTCGAACGCCATGCCGTATTGATAGCCATGGCAGCCACCGCCTCGGACATACACCCGCAATCCGACCACATCCTGCTCTTCCGCCATCAGTTCCTTGATTTTCTGTTCTGCCACCGCTGTAATCGTAACCATCGTCGTCCTCCTATGTATCCAGATCCGCACCCCACGTTCTGGAATGGCTTAGTGTAACACCTCTCTAGCGAATATCAACTCCCTGGGTTTCCGCCGTTTCGGGTCTCGGGGCCTCCCATTTGCTCCCCGGTACACGCACGATGACATCCCCCAGCACGCGTGCCTGGCAGGCCAACCGATGCCTGGGCTCGCTCAAGGCTTCCCGATCGAGGAGGTCCTGCTCGTCAAAATCGATCTCCGAGAGCTGATCCAGGCCGGCCTGGACTTCCACTCGGCAGGTGGTGCAGGACGCATTGCCCCCGCAGTCGTGATTCAGAGGAAGCCCAAGCGCTTTGGCCGCCTCCAGCAATGACATATTCATGTCCACGTCTCCGCTCGTTTCCCCGTAATGCAGAAAGGTCACCCGCGGCATCGTCCTCTCCTTAACACTGGACTCCTGCACCGGCCGGCGCAGATGTATAGGGACAGCGCTGCAAACGAATATGGTCCTCATACTCGTGGCGGAACAGCTTCAGACTGCTCTGCACCAGGACCGACGCGCCCGTCACCAGGGTGCAATAGCCTGTCCCTTTGACGAATCCACAGAGTTGGAGCAGACTGTCGAGATCTTTTTGCGTTCCCTGGCCTTCTTCGATCTTGGTCATCAGCGCCGCCAGATTGATCGTGCCCATCCGGCAGGGAGGGCATTGACCGCAGCTTTCGTTCTTGAAAAAATTCGAGAAGTGCAACGTCTTCGCCACCATGCAGGTGGCATCGTCCACGACAATGACGCCGGCCGAGCCCAACCCTGTTCCGGCCTTCTTCAATGAATCAAAGTCCATCGGCAGATCGAGCTGGTCGGCTGTGACCATCGAAAAGGCCGGACCGCCTGGGAACACCGCTTTAATCTTCCGGCCTCCGGGCACTCCGCCTCCGCATTGCTCGATCAAATTCCGAATGGTCACGCCCATGGGCATTTCATAGACACCGGGCCGGTTGACCGCCCCGCTCAACGAAAACATCATCGTGCCGGGACACTTTTCCGTTCCCGCTTCCGTGAACCAGGCCGCCCCCTTGTGGAGGATGCGCGGAATATTGCACAGCGTCTCGACATTATTCACCAATGTCGGCTTGCCATAGAGGCCGAAGTCCGTCGGATAAAACGGCGGTTTCTGCCGTGGCATGGCCGGCCGGCCTTGCATCGATTCCAGCATAGCGGTTTCTTCACCGGCGACATAACTGCCGTGGCCTTCGAAGACTTGCAACTCGATGTCGAGGCCGCTGCCCAGCACGTTCTTCCCGAGCAAGCCTCGCTCCCGCGCCTGCGCAATGGCCTTTTTCAGATTCTCCCGCTCTTCATAGTATTCATGGTTGACGTAGATGAACGACGCCTTGGCTTGTACCGTATGGGAAGCGATCAGGCAGCCTTCGATCAATTGATGCGGCAAGGTCTTCAGCAAGTGCCGGTCTTTGAACGTCCCCGGTTCGTGTTCGCCCGCATTGCACACAAAATAGCGTTCTTGCACCCGGTGGTTGAGCACCTTGTCCCATTTGATCCCGGTTGGAAATCCCGCTCCGCCACGACCACGAAGCCCTGATTTCTTCAATTCATCGACGACCTGGGAAGCCTTCCACTCCTTCACACACCGTGTCCAGGCATCATACCCCCCAACCTTGAGGTAGCCATCGATCTCCCAAGGGGCACCCTCAAGTTGCTGGACGAGTCGTGGTTCGGCAATGGTCGGCATAGTCCGTCTCGCGGGAACACAGCAAATTGTGAAGTTTGTACTATACGGCTCTGTCTCGCTATCCGTCAAGGCAACTGCACGGGAATGGGCCTGAATCTCAAGCAGTTAGGGCTAGGGGCCTAGCGGAGATGGGTAGAATGGGTAGAGTGGGGCAGGCGGTCAGCGGATACCACGAGACCTCCGCCGGTGGGATCATCCCACCGGCGGACAGTGGAGAACTACCGGAAATGGCTGCCGGCTCCCATGAAGAACAACATGGGAATCGAGAGCATGAAATTCACTCGCGAGGCCAACAAAGCGGTTCGCCCCCATTGCGCCATTTCCGGCGGCGCGGGAGTGCCCTGCGCAGCAGCCGTGACGGCGGCAATGATCTTCTTCTGGTTCGGCCAGATGATGCCATGGACGTTGCCCATCATGATGATGCCGAGCAGTCCACCGATCGCCAAGGCCACGGCGCCCGTGCCACCCTTGTGGTACATGTGTCCGTATAACAAGACGCCGGCCACCACGGTCACGGTCGCCCCATGCCGGAACCAGTTGAGCGCAGCCGGCATCAGTTTGGGGATCACAATGTTCTTGGTCGGCCCATCCAGGCTTTTCAAGAAGGCGGCATTGATCAGGTTGAAGAAATACAAGAGCCCGATCCATGTGATGCCGGCCAGGAAGTGAACCCAGCGAAGGATGACCTGGCCCCAATCGGCCTCACCCGCGCCAATGCCCGTTAAACCCATATACATCATGATCAACACAACGGTGAGGCCAAATCCCACCCCCATCGTCTGCATCGGATCTTCAAGAAATTTCATACGGCCTCCTGTTCAGTTCACCGGTGAGCCGATTTGTGTACGTGAGCGTCGGCTCTCTTGTCAAGCATGCATGGCCGGTCATGGGTCACTTGTCATTGGTTACAGGGGAACAGGATCGCGCTCTTCTCCCGCGACTGATGACTAATGACCACTGACCATTCTTACGACCCCATGAGCCGATCAACGGCAGCGCAGAGCTCGCGTACGGCGTTGGCCGACGCCTCCAGGGCTGCCCGTTCCTCCGCCGTCAGCTCGTACTCCACCACCTGTTCCATGCCGCCCCGTCCGATCCTCACCGGGACGCCTACAATGACGTCTTTCAATCCGTACTCGCCCTCGCAGAGCACCGAGCAGGGCAGGACTCGCTTTTGATCCTTGTGAATCGCCTCGACCATATCCACCGCCGAGGCCGACGGTGCATAAAAGGCGCTGCCGGTTTTCAGCAGGCCGACGATCTCGGCGCCGCCGTCACGCGTACGCTTGATGATCGCGTCCAGCTTGTCCTTGGACATCAGGGATGAGATCGGCTTGCCTTTTACCGTGGTGTAGCGCGGAAGCGGCACCATCGTGTCACCATGCCCGCCCAGCACCATGGCTTCTACGTCCGGCCCTGGCACGTTTAATTCGGCGGCAATGAACGAACGCATCCTTGCGGAATCCAGTATGCCACCCATGCCGATGACCCGGGACTTGGACAGTCCACTGACGCGGCGCGCCACATGGACCATGGCATCCAGAGGGTTTGTCACCAGAATCAAGATGATGTCCGGCGAGCGGGAGACTAATTCGGATACGACGGACTTGACGATCTTCGCATTGGTGGCCAGTAACTCGTCGCGGCTCATGCCGGGCTTGCGCGGAATGCCGGACGTGATGACGGCGACCGACGAGCCGGCGGTCTCGACGTAACCGTTGGTGCCGATTACCCGGGTACTGTACCCGCACACCGGCCCGGCCTGTGAAATATCGAGGGCCTTGCCTTGCGGCACCCCCTCCGCGATATCCACCAACACGACGTCGTAGGCGTCTTTCTCGGCCAAGCGCTGTGCCGTCGAGCCTCCGACATTACCTGCCCCCACTACGGTGATTTTCGGCCGCTTCATCAT
>JAYWIP010000083.1:0-8214 GCA_039794465.1 Nitrospira sp. | reverse complement strand
TTGGATTCAGAGCGCGCCATGAATGAAGTCCAATCGGCATTAAAATCATTCTTGCCCCCTTCTCAACATAATTTGGCGGATAGTCTGGCCACGGTCGTGGCCGATCGTGGATTGCTCGGGCTCTTCGGGTTCGCCTCATTCTTCGCGTTCAGCACATTTGTCTTCAGCTCGGCCCGCACCGCGCTCAACCGGGTTTTCGAAGTGAAAGCAGCGCGTTCATTCGCGAAAGGAGTGGGAGTCGACCTGATGATGATCGGGCTGATGGCTCTGCTCTTGCTGCTCGCCGTCGGGATGACGGGGTTCTTGACCATGGCCGCGGCCTTCGCGGAGCAATACCCATCGTGGGGGATGGTCTTGGAGCCGGGATTGGCTACGCTGGGGAGAGCGGCCGGTGTCGCAGCCACGGCGCTGCTCTTCTATGTCCTGTATCGATTTTCACCGGCGGAGACACTGTCTTTCCGCGGCCTCCTGGTTGCGTCGGCCACCGGCACTCTGCTCTTCCAGCTTGCCAGGTGGGGGTTCACTTGGTATGTGCGCCTCGCTCCGGCAACCCTTGACCTCTATGGGACTCTCGGCGGCGTCATGTTCTTATTTGTGTGGTTGTATTACGCCTCCGCGGTCTTCATCGTTGGCGCAGAAGTCGGCTGGGCTTATGATCAAGGACAAAACAGGGCCGATCGCTCCGGGCGTGTGGCCTGAGCCCAGTCGAACCTCACTCCTCATCCTTCCGTCCTATCTCCATTCGATCGAACTAGTCAGTCAGAGCAAGGAGCACTGGCTCCGTCATTGAGCCGGCCGTGTCCATCTTGATGGTTCTTCACTCCTGAACATTCTGTCACGGATGGCACCGGTATTGGTTCTCTCGGCCGTTGAGGGGCTCAGGGACAGGACAATTGCGGCATGTTTCCACAGCAAGAATATATGGGGGATCCTGGAGCGCCATAACCGGGGAGAGAGATCCGTATGACGCGTCGCAGAAGAATTCGGGGTCAGACGATAGCGGGTGTGGCGGAGCGGAGGTTGTGGGTCATGGTGAACTCAGCCACGCCATCGCATGAACGGTTTGTCGGTGTTTGTATGATGCCCGGACTCGGTTAAAGAGCGTTCGCTATTGACCGGACCATGTCGGCCGCAGATGCTTTGATATGCCCACTGGATCTTTAGGGGGCTCTGGTTGACAGGGAGGTGGGGAAGTGCTATACAAGTGACCAACCAGTCATATATGGTCATAACGCCATATATGATGAAGGGGTCATTGATGGGGGGGTGGCGCAAATGATGCCGAGGATGGAAGGCGGGGTGAGCAGCAGGCGGGATGAAAGAAGAGCAGGCGAGCGCAGGAGCGACGAAGCCAAGACGAGGGGTGCGTTTGAAAGCGCAACGGAGCTCTTCGGGGATGTCCTCATGGACGGAACGCAGCCCCGGAGTCGTGAGGTCGGCGCGGCCCCTGGGGGTGAAACCCATGAACCGGTGACGTTTTGGACGGCGGATGGAACCCGCCACGAGGGGATGACACCGTGTGTGAAGGGCGAAATGCTGGTCGTCGAGTCGAAGCCCATGGTTCCGGTCGGCGGCAAACTCACCGTCAGCCTCGCCCCAAGGGAAGGGCAATCCACCGGACAAGAGCTTTCCGAGGGGATTGTGGTGTGGCACTGCCCGTTCGGCGATGAGTTCGAGAACCTCGGGGGATTCGGCGTGCGCCTCCAGGGGCGCTGGCCCAAGGGGCCCGCCCTCGTGGCTGGGGCGAAGGAACCGGCATGAAGACGATGTGTGGAATCGTCAAGTGGACTATCCGCCGTGAGGGACGAATCGGATGCGTCTGGCGGCGGCACCGGACCGGGGCGGCGGAGAAAGGACGAACTAGCGCGGTCGTTTTATGTGATCCGAATCGACGGATGCCGCATGGATCGGAAAGCGATTGGTGTGAAGAGGAAAACACGCGCAACCAAACACAAGAAAGAAGAGGTGGATCATGACAAGCGCACGAAATGGAATGAATGGAATGATGGTAGCCGGGCTTACATTTTTCGCCGGGTGTGTCGTCGGCGGAATGGCAGGTCTTCTCTACGCGCCGCAGTCGGGAGCCAGGACTCGCCGTCAGCTGGTGGGTTTTGGGGAGGATGTACGGGAGAGGGTCGGAGACGTGACGGAACAGGCTGCGCAGACGATCCACAAGGTGGTCGAGAAAGGCCGTTCCCTGGTGAATGCGTGATGTCGTTCGGAGTCGGCCCGCCGTCATGCATGGCGGCATAGTCAAGAAGGAGAATAATCATGGGCTGTCCACGTTGCAGAGGATGCATGGTTCGGGAGTCTTTTATCGATCTGAGGGATGACACAGGGCTAATTCAATTCGAAGGATGGCGCTGTCTCAACTGCGGCGAGGTAATCGATCCTCTGGTGCTGACGCATCGGATGGAATCGCCGAGCGCTCCTTATCGTGGACGCACGCGCGATCGCCATATGTGGGAACGCATTAGGCCGGAACATCTGGAACAGAACGAAGCGGCGTGACGGGGCGAAGGCGCAGGTGGCCATGCTTGAGCGAGGCAGATCGGCTGAACGTGCCGTCATTCGCAGTCAGCAGGCATCCCACAACGGAGCGCGGGATGCGAATCAGGAGTAAGCGAGAGGATGGTAGAAGGGGGGTACAATGACCATGCATGCTACCAAAAAATGGGAAGGGCGAGACAATGGAAAGGTCATTCCTCACCTCTGGTCGATTGTCCTGGCCGGCGGCGAAGGAACCAGGCTGGCGCCGATGATCAAGGAGTGGCTCGGTGAGGACCTGCCCAAGCAGTACTGCACCTTTACCGGTACGAGATCCATGCTTCAACATACGGTGGATCGTGCGGATCGGCTGGCTGTTCCGCATCAGCGTGTGACTGTCGTGGGGGACCGTCAGGAAGAGAGTGCACGCAGTCAGTTAGACGATCGTGGTGGATCACTCGTGGTACAGCCGGCTAATCGCGACACCGCGCCCGGGGTTTTTCTTCCTCTCACCTATGTGCGGGCGGCAGATCCGCAGGCAACGGTGGTGATCTACCCGTCGGACCACTTTGTCTATCCCGAAGCGCAACTGATTGATGCGGTGAGGCATGCGGTGATGGTTACCCATTTGCTCGAGGACCGGTTAATCCTCTTGGGCATCCAGCCCGATGGCATGGACCTGGAGTATGGGTACATGCAGCTGGATCGGTATGTGGGCGGGTACGGAGTTCATTCCCTCTGGCACGTCGGACGGTTTGTCGAGAAACCTGAACGGCATTTGGCGAAATCTATGATGAGGACCCCAATCCTCTGGAACACCATGATTATCGTGGCGAAAGTCGAGACTCTGTGGAAGCTCGGAACAAAGGTGCTACCGGCGATGATGCGCCTCTTCGAGACCCTACTGCCAACCGTTGGATTGCCGAGTGAATCGACGGTATTGCGAAATATCTATGACACTATGCCGGCGCGAAACTTCTCCATGGATTTTCTCGAACACGTTCCCCACAAGGTATCGGCCATGGACGTCCGAGACATACTCTGGAGCGATTGGGGGAGGCCGAAGCGCATTGCCCAGAGTCTCCATAAAATCGGGAAAACTCCCGCATTTCCCAGGGAGCTGGTAGGGGCGGCATAACGAGTGCCGGTGGAGGAACAATGAAAGGGTCGGATTACAAGGAACAGCCATATGGGGAATCTGGTTTCGACTCGGCGGCTGATTCGCCGACGTTCAAGGAGGAGCGGATGAAAGAACCGACAGGGCAAACCAAGTCTTTAGCTCGATCGTCTCCGCGTCGCCGTGCCCCGGCGAAGGAGGCCATTCTGTTTGAGTATTTCGACCCTTCCGCAAAGGTCGTCACGGTGGCGGGAGACTTCAATCAATGGAACCCGACGGCACGTCCGATGAAGCGGGATGCCGGAGGTCTCTGGAAGGTCAAGGTGCGGCTTGGTGCAGGCAGTTACCAATATAAGTTCGTCGTCGATGGGGAGCGTTGGGAAGAAGACCCCCTCAATCTGCATCGGACTATGAACGAACACGGCAGCTTCAATTCGATTCGAAACGTCGGCGCGAATTTCGACGGGAATCTTGGACAGGCATAAACATTATGGGAGGCGAAAGAAGTCGTACGATGAGCAAGCCAGCTGAGGCCGGTCCGACGCTCTCGCGGGTTGAGAGGCGGAAGGCAAGAACGAATAGACGGCTGTTGGAGGTTGCGCGGCAGCTGTTTTCCGAAAAGGGAATCTACTGGGCCAAAGTGGAAGATATCACAGAGTTGGCCGATCAGGGCAAAGGAACATTCTATAAGTACTTCGATTCGAAGGAAGCCATCATTCGCACGCTGCTGGAAGAGGGATTGGACGAGTTATCGGCCAAGACTGTGCAGGCGGTTGGGAACGCTTCCTCTGGGTCCAAGGTGTTGTCGGCGGCCATCGAGGCCCGTGTGGATTTCTTTCTGGAGCAGCCCGACTACCTCCTTCTGTTTCACCAGGTCAGAGGCATGATGCAGCTGAAGGTGGATATGGCGAAAGAGTTGCGGGACATCTATGACGCCCACCTTCGCCGGCTGGCACAACTGATCAAACCGGCCGTCACAGCGGGAGGGGCCGGCGCAGCGCGGGATATCGCGACGGCCATCGCGGCCTATACGTCGGGTCTCCTGACCTATCATGTCCTATTCGAAGGACAGGAGTCCGGCAGGCGAAGGCGTGACTATTTTGTTGATGCGCTTGTACGGAGCCTCCAGGGTTTACTGAAAACGGGCAATGGATCGCGGTAATTCGCTGCGGGCATGGGGTTGGTGCGAGGCAAACGACATGATGACGGGAGTTACCGAGTTCTTTGATCATTGGCGGTGGTCGGAGGTGCAGATACCGTAATGGGGGGGATGCATGCTGAACGAATACAACGCGCGCACATTCGACTATTTGCAGGGTTTGCCGGGATTCTCGGAAGACGCGGTGCGCATGCACCTGACACTCTACAGAGGGTACGTCGATCACACCAATCTGTTGGCTGAACGAATGAGAGAATCCCTCCGAGCCGGAGCCAACGGTTCCATCGAATGGAAGGAATTGAAGCGGCGGTTTGCCTGGGAATTCAATGGCATGCGTCTGCACGAGTACTACTTTGAGAACATGACCCCCACTCCCACTCTCATGGACAGGCTTTCGCCGGTGCGACGAAAACTTCACGAGGACTTCGGTGGATATGACGTATGGGAGCGTGGATTCAGAGGGACCGGGTTGATTCGAGGGGTCGGGTGGGTCATGTTGGCATTCGATACACAGACCGGTCGCTTGTTCAATGTCTGGCTCGATGAGCACGATGCCGGCTTATTGCTGGGAACCTATCCGCTGCTGGTCTTGGATGTGTTCGAACACGCGTTTCTGCTCGACTATGGTTTGAAGCGACACGATTACCTGGATGCATTTTTCAACGTGATCAACTGGAAGATCGTCGAAGCACGGTTGGAAGCATGTCTCAAGCCACAGCTTCGGCCTGTCTGACACATGACGATCGGTGTCATATCAGGGACCGAATGCATAGACCTTGGTAGGGAGGACACGACATGAGCGCAACCGGCCGTCGAGTGCTGGCGATGATCATGGCCGGCGGGAAGGGCGAGCGGTTGATGCCGTTGACGGAACTGCGAAGCAAGCCGGCGGTTCCCTTCGGGGGAAAATATCGCATCGTCGATTTCGTCCTCAGCAATTTTCTGAACTCCGGCATCATGGCCATGTATGTGCTGGTTCAGTATCGTTCCCAGTCCTTGATCGAGCATTTGCGGAGAGCCTGGCGGATCGGAGGTCGGGTCAAGATGCAGTTCATCACCGTCGTGCCGCCGCAGATGAAGGCCGGCGGCGGGTGGTACGAGGGGACCGCAGACGCGGTCTATCACAATCTGAATCTCATCCGTGATTTTGCGCCTGATTTAGTGGCCGTCTTTGGCGCGGATCATGTCTATCGCATGGACATCAATCAGATGGTCCGATTTCATGTCGAGAAGGAGGCCGAGGTCACGGTCGCGGCCTTGCCCGTGCCGCTGCATGCTGCTTCGGGATTCGGGATCGTCGAGGCTGATCATAGCAACCGCGTCACGGGTTTTGAAGAAAAGCCAAAACAGCCGAAGCCGATGCCGCAGGATTCCGATCATGCCTACTCCTCGATGGGCAACTATCTTTTCGATACGGATCTCCTGATCAGGTTGTTGGAGGAAGACGCGTCAAAACCCGGCACCCACGATTTCGGTCGGGATATCATCCCTCGGCTGATCAAGAAGCATCGGGTAATGGCCTACAACTTTCTCGACAATATCGTGCCGGGACTCAAGTCCTACGAAGAACGGGGTTATTGGCGGGATGTCGGGACGTTGGATGCCTATTGGCAAGCCCATATGGACATGTTGGGAGTCACCCCGGTACTCGACCTTCGCAACTTGGAGTGGCCGGTCCTCACGGATACCTTTGACGGTCCCACCGCCAGTTTTGGGCGGGCAACGATCGAGGATTCCTTGGTAGGACAAGGCAGCCTGGTCATCGATTCCAAAATCAGGCGGTCGGTGATCGGCCGTAACGTTCGCATTGAGCACGGAGCAGAGATCGACGAATGCGTCGTTCTGGACGGAGTCAAAATCGGATCCAAGGCGCGCCTTCGCCGAGTGATTGTCGATCGCCATAACGTCATTCCGGACTCGACGGAAATCGGATTGTTGTTCGAAGCAGATCACCATCAGTATCAGACCACCGATTCAGGATTGGTCGTTGTTCCGCGTGGGCTATCCGGCGGCAAGTATGGCTTCAACGCGCCGGTGTGTTTATAGGACCAGCCATGCAGCAAGCCTCTCATCCTCGTATTCCCGTCTCGACCTATCGCATTCAATTCAACCGCACATGCACGTTTCGCGACGTCGCGGCGTGTATCCCCTACCTGCACGATCTTGGGATTACGGATCTTTATAGCTCGCCCTATTTCACCGCCGTTCCAGGGAGTATGCACGGGTATGACATCGTGGATCCCACCACCCTCAACCCCGAAGTCGGAACGGAAGAGGACTATCGAGCGATGGTCGACGCGCTCCATCAGCGTGGGATGGGACAACTCTTGGACGTCGTCCCGAATCATATGGGCATTACCCAGCAGTTGAACGGATGGTGGCAAGATGTGCTGGAGAACGGGCCCAGCTCGATCTACGCATCGTTCTTCGATATCGATTGGGATCCGCTCAAACCGGAGTTGCGCGACAAGGTGCTCTTGCCGATCCTGGGCGACCAATACGGTGTGGTGCTGGAGAATCAGGAATTGAGGGTCGTCTACGAGGATGGACGTTTCGTGATTCACTATTACGACCATAGGCTGCCCGTGGCGCCGAAGCCAACCGTGCTGATTCTGGCGCATCGACTGCCGGAGTTGATCGAGGAGATGGGTGCGAAGAGTCTTCAGGTGATGGAACTCGAGAGCATCATCACGGCGCTGAGGCATTTGCCGTTTCGGCAGGATCGCGCGCCCGAGTCGGTTGCCGAACGGAATCGAGAGAAGGAGATCATCAAGCGCCGCCTGTCCGCGCTGGTCGACAGTAGTACGGTGATCCGGATGTTTCTGGATGAGAACGTCCGCTTGGTCAATGGGAAAAAGGGCGATCCCGGAAGCTTTGATCTGCTGGACGTCGTGCTGAACGACCAGGCCTACCGGCTGGCCTATTGGCGGGTGGCGGCGGAAGAGATCAACTACCGCCGGTTTTTTGACATCAATGAGTTGGCGGCCATTAGGATGGAGGATCCGCTGGTATTCAAAGAGACCCACCAGCTTCTGCTGAAATTAGTGAAGGAAGGGGCGGTTACGGGACTTCGCATCGATCATGTGGATGGGCTCTACGATCCGGCCGATTATCTCAAGAAGCTGCAAGCGTGGGCGAAGAAGGAGCTGCCGGGTGTCTCCCCAGATAATGATCGGCCGTTATATGTGCTGGTCGAAAAGATTCTCGGAGTCAATGAAGAGTTGCCGGCGAATTGGCCGGTCTTCGGCACAACCGGCTATGAGTTTCTCGCCTGGCTGAACGCAATTTTCGTGGACCGCGCGAACGAACGGATGTTCGATACGATCTACGCGAAATCTACCGGAAAGCACGAACCGTTCGAGGAGCTGACCTATCGCTGTAAACAGCTCATCATGCAGGCCTCGATGGCCAGCGAACTGAACGTGTTGGGCCATCAATTAGATCGTCTGTC
>JAYWIP010000082.1:0-7822 GCA_039794465.1 Nitrospira sp. | reverse complement strand
TGGGACTCTGGATCACCGATCTGTCCGTCCAGGACCCATACTACATTCTGCCGATCATCATGGGGGTCAGCATGCTGATCATGCAGAAGATCCAGCCAACCACTATGGATCCGGCCCAGGCGAAAATCATGCTGCTGCTTCCGGCCTTGATGACCTTCCTGTTCATCAATTTTCCGGCCGGCTTGGTGTTGTATTGGTTGACGAATAACGTGTTGAGCATAGGGCAGCAACTCGCCACCGATCGTCTCATCTTTCGGAATCGTCGGCCACAGCCAGCTGCTGAAGAGGCTGAGAAAAGTTCGTAGAGGTGCCGAGCGCCAGGGACGTGTCGGTTGGCGCCGGCCGCCGAAGCACGGCGTGTCATCGCTATGGATGGAGCCATTGAAGACACGATTTGTGCGGTGGCAACTCCCGTCGGAGAAGGCGGCATCGGCATCGTGCGGCTCAGCGGTCGGCACGCCCTTTCCATTGCGGGACAGATTGTGCGTCTCCGTTCGAATCAGCCGCTGGACGGAGTAGCCTCCCATACCCTTCATCTCGCCGATATCTTTTTACCCAACCGGTCATGTGACTTAGACGACTCCGGCCCCAACGGGCTCCGGTCACCGGGGGAGATTATTGACGAAGGGCTCGTCGTATATATGAAGGGGCCTCGGTCGTTTACGTCCGAGGATAGCGTAGAAATTCATTGCCACGGCGGGAGTGTGGTGCTGGGCCTGGTGTGTCAAGCGTGCCTGGTTGCCGGCGCCCGCTTGGCTCAGCCGGGAGAATTTACGAAGCGTGCCTTTCTCAACGGGCGTTTGGACTTGTCACAGGCCGAGGCGGTTCTGGATACCATCCGGTCCAAGTCCGAGGCTGCGCTGAAACTGGCGCAACGTCACCTCAGGGGGGAACTGGGCCGGCATGTGGATCGTTTGCGGGCGATATTGGTGGGTCTGTTGGCACAGGTCGAGGCCGGCATCGATTTTAGCGAAGAAGATATCTCGTTCGTTGGGCAGGCTGAGTTGGCTGGTTCGCTGCAAGATACGCGTCGGGCTATCCGTGTCATGCTTGATGCGGCGGAGCAAGGGAGACGTCTGCGGGAAGGAGCACGGGTGGTCATCGCTGGCCGGCCGAACGTCGGGAAGTCGAGTTTGTTGAATCACTTCCTCGGTGAGGACCGGGCTATCGTCACGGAGATTCCCGGCACGACACGGGATGTGCTGGAGGGGTCGGTGGTGTGGAACGGCGTGATGATGACCTTGGTGGATACGGCAGGTCTCAGGGAGACGACGGATATCGTCGAGCTGGAAGGGATGAGGCGGACCAGGTCGGCATTGGAACAAGGGGACGTGGTGTTGCACGTGGTAGATGCGGCCGAACTCGAAGGGTTTGCCGCAGAGGAAGCTGTTCCGATACAGGGAAGCCAAAGGTGGATCACCGTTATCAACAAGAGCGATTTGCTGAGTACGGATCGGATTATGAGCCTGGTCAATAGGATGAAAGCACATACGGGCGGCACAGTTATCGCCATTTCCGTGCGTACTGCGGAAGGGTTAGAAGCACTCCGGTCATCAATTCAGTTGCATCTGGCGCAGCGGACGTTGGAGCCTGCAGAGTCTGTGGCCATCACGAAAGTGCGTCATCGTGATGCGCTTGAGCGCGCGGAGGCGTCGCTCGCAGAAGCCCTCAATTCTGTCCGCAATGGGGCAGAGCCGGAATTTGTCGCCATAGACCTTCGGGGAGCGGCCGACGCCTTGGGGGAGGTCACGGGCGTGATAACCTCCGATGAGATCTTGGATCAGATCTTTTCAGAGTTTTGCATCGGCAAGTAAGTCGAGAACAAAGGACGAGTTACTGTGGAATTTGATGTCATCGTCGTCGGCGGAGGCCATGCCGGTTGTGAAGCCGCGCTTGCCGCGGCGCGCATGGGGGCGAAGACGTTGCTCTTGACGATGGACACGAGCCGCATCGCCCAGATGTCATGCAACCCCGCAGTCGGCGGAATCGCCAAGGGGCATCTGGTCAAAGAAATAGACGCGCTCGGCGGCGAGATGGGGCGGAATACGGACCGTGCCGGCATTCAGTTCCGGTTCATCAACACGAGCAAAGGACCTGCCGTTCGGGCTCTGCGCGCTCAGTGCGATAAAGCACTGTACCGTACGGCCATGCAGACGACGCTCAAGCAGGAACTCTGTCTGATGATTGCCGAAGGGACCGTCGATCGGCTGCTCACATCCGGTGGAGCGGTCACCGGCATCGTGACGGGATCCGGCGAGAGGATCGACGCGCGAGCCGTCGTGTTGACATCAGGAACATTTCTTAAGGGTCTTATCCATATAGGACTCAGCCATTTTCCGGCCGGACGCGCAGGCGAAGCGTCGGCGGAGCATCTGTCCGATTGCATGCGCGAGTTGGGCTTCGAGGTCGGACGCCTAAAAACCGGCACTCCGCCTCGTTTGGACAAGAACACGATTGACTTCTCGGTTATGGTCCCTCAGCCCGGCGACGACCCCCCCCCTCCGTTTTCCTATCGCACGAAACGAATCGAAACCAGGCAGGTACTTTGCCACTTGACCTATACGAATCAACGGACCCATGACATCATTAGAGAGAATCTTGACCGTTCACCGTTGTATAGCGGCGTGATCGAATCCGTAGGCCCACGGTATTGTCCTTCCATTGAGGACAAAGTGGTTCGGTTTGCCGATAAAGAACGACATCAGATTTTTGTTGAACCAGAAGGACTCGATGTCCAGGAATATTATCCAAACGGCATCTCCACCAGTCTGCCTGTCGACGTTCAAGCGGCTCTGCTCAGAACAATCCCAGGATTGGAACATGCCACAATGCTCAAGCCCGGTTATGCGATCGAATACGATTATTTTCCTCCTCGTCAGCTCCATCAAACGCTTGAAACCAAACTGGTCGGAGGTCTGTACCATGCCGGCCAGATCAATGGGACGTCAGGATATGAGGAAGCAGCCGCACAAGGCTTGATGGCCGGCATCAACGCGGTGTTGAAGATACAACATCAACCTCCGTTGGTACTAGATCGGTCTCAAGCGTATATTGGAGTGCTGATCGATGATCTCATCACCAAGGATGCCTATGAGCCCTATCGGATGTTTACCTCACGGGCGGAGTACAGACTGCTCCTTCGCCATAGCAATGCGGATTTGCGCCTCATGCACATTGGACATCAGGTAGGACTGGTGGATAGTCAGGCCTATGACAAATTGGTCGAGAAGAGAGCCGCCATCGATAGGGAAATTGCTCGTCTCAATGGAATGAAACCAAGATTGACGGAAGCGATCCGTGCAAGGACGATCAGCACACATCTGCAAGGAGTGTCTCCATCACACACGATCGCACATATTCTTCGGAGACAGGAATCGACCTATCACGATCTGCTGCAGGCATTGGAAATAGATGCGCTTGATGACGTTGAGATTGCAGATGAGGTTGAGCTCCAGATCAAGTACGAAGGCTACATCAAGCGACAACTGAGTCAGGTTAACAAATTCAAGAGGTTCGAGCAGAAATATATCCCCGCTGATTTTCATTACGAGAGCGTTCCAGGATTTTCACGAGAAGTTCTAGAAAAGTTTAAGAAAATACGCCCTGAAACGATCGGACAGGCCTCAAGAATATCCGGTGTAACCCCCGCCGCAATATCTCTGCTGCTGGTTGCACTCGAAAAATACAGGCAGCAACCTCCTCAGCAAGTCACTTGTTAGCGTTCGCGTCAAATATTCTGTCGTATTTCACAATGTTCCTCTTGACCTGACAGAGGTGATCGCGTAATTGTTCCACGTGGAACAACATGCACACCTCTCCACACTACTTGAAACATACTCTACTCGCATTGGGGTTCCTCTCAAGCCCGAACAATTGAAGCAATTCATGATTTATCTTGAAGAGCTGCAAGAGTGGAATCGATCGATCAATTTGACCAGCATCAACTCAGGGGAAGAAATCATCATCAAGCATTTCGTCGATTCATTTTCCTGTTTGACTATCGAGCCGATAAAACATGGGGCGAATCTGCTTGATGTTGGAACAGGTGCAGGATTTCCAGGCATTCCTCTCAAGATCGTGCGACAGGATTTGAACATTACTCTGATCGAGCCAGTTCAAAAAAAAGTTTCATTTCTCTATTTTATTGTTGGGCTACTCCGTCTTGAACGAGTCAATATTTTTTATGGGACGCTTGAGCAATACATAGCACGCAATTCTTTTGATCACTCATTTGACTACGTCACGACACGTGCACTGAAATACAACGTTCTTTTACACAAAGGCCCAAACCTAGTGAATGACCACGGACGAGCCATCCTCTACTTGTCTCATCCAATCAACCGAGCCGAACTTTCAAATCATTGGTCGGTGGTTACGGAGCAGCGATTTGATCTTCCGATGAATTTCGGTCAGAGATCCATCACGGTTTTATCGATTTCAGGAAGGGGTAGCTCCAATGTTCCACGTGGAACACTGAACTGACGCAGGTACCACTGGAAAACCAAGTTCTCATGAAAAGAGTCATTGCCGTTGCAAATCAAAAAGGCGGAGTAGGAAAAACGACTACAGCGGTCAATCTCGCGGCGGCTGTTGCGTTAGAAGGCCTGTCCGTTCTTCTCATTGACCTGGATCCTCAAGGGAATGCCACCAGTGGTCTCGGAATCGATCCTCGATCATTGAAGGAAACAATATATAACTGCCTGATTAAAAATGGAAAGTTAGAACATGCCTGTGTGCGAACCCCTGTTCATGGGCTCTCAATCTTACCGGCAAATGCGGATCTTGCCGGAGCTGAAATTGAACTGGTAAACGTTGCAGGGCGCGAGGGCTATCTCAGGGATGTGATTGGAGAGGCGGCTGACAAATATGAGGTTATCTTTGTTGACTGCCCGCCTGCCCTGGGAATTCTTACAATCAATGCTCTGACGGCTGCTCATTCGGTACTCATTCCAGTTCAATGCGAGTATTACGCGATGGAAGGCCTCACACGGCTTCTCGGAAGCGTAGATCGAGTGCGGCAGTCTTTCAATCCAAGCCTCGGCCTTGAAGGCATCGTGTTGACCATGTTTGACTCGCGCAATACGTTGGCTCGACAGGTTTCAGAGCAAGTACGATCCCATTTCATGGACAAGGTCTATCGGACGGTTATCCCTCGGAATGTGGCATTAGCGGAAGCGCCAAGTTATGGACGTCCCTGCCTATTGTATAACGCGGCATCAGCTGGCTCACAGGCCTATGTTGCCCTAGCTAAGGAGTTTCTAGACCATGGAAAAGAAAGCGCTCGGTAAAGGACTCGATGCTCTCTTGCCCTCTGCGGTTGTGAGCCAGACTGTTGAGTCGGGAGACGTGCAGTACATCAGAATTGAGGATATTGTGCCCAATCGGTACCAGCCTCGGCAGAATTTTGCCCCCGGAGAGCTAGCGGAATTGACCGCCTCTATCAAGGAAAGCGGCGTTCTGCAGCCGATTATGGTGCGCCGTAAGGGTGATGGAATCTATGAACTGATCGCCGGCGAGCGGCGGTGGCGCGCTTCAAAGGAAGCTGGACTGAAGACCATACAGGCAGTGGTCAGAAATTGCGGTGATCAAGAGGCCCTGTTAATTGCCATGGTCGAAAATCTTCAGCGTGAAGATCTCAACCCAATGGAGGTCGCCAGAGCCTATTCACGAATGATGAACGAATTTGGTCTCACACAGGACGTAATTGCACAGCGAGTTGGTTGCGATCGATCTTCCGTAGCCAATGTTGTTCGTCTGACACACCTCCACCCGGAAGTGCAAGAATTAGTTGAGACTGGAATTCTGTCTGCTGGACACGCAAAAGCCCTTCTTGGTCTCGAATCTCCTGAAAGTCAGATGCGCGTATCGAAGATCGTGGCGTCCCAAGGACTTTCTGTAAGAGAGACAGAAAAACTCGTTCATTCTTCAGTAGTTGGAAGGAAACGTCATCGAGTGTTGGTTCGAAACTCGGAGTGTCACGCGCTTGAAGAAAGATTGCAGAAGAGATTCGGGACTAAAGTCACGATTCATCCAAAAAGACGAGGCGGGAAAATCATCCTTCACTATTTCTCTGCCCAAGAGTTAGAGGGTGTTCTCGAAAGGTTACTGTCGTGACGGATCGTGCCGTTTCTGAGTACAGTACAATACCGTTAATAAACATAGAGGTTGATTTTTTCATCATTGACGCTACAATTGCTTCACGCAGCGACCACAGGCGATATACACAACCTCGAGTCGTGCTCCACCATCTTGAAAGTTAGAGTGAGGAGGCTGACCACATGTGGAAACCGGACAAACAGGACGGAGTTCGTGCCGTATACGACGAGTCTGAGGGGGGGGCAGTGATGAGCTCAGTATCCTCGAAGATGGAAGCGACGCCGGACGTCAGCGCATTCATCGGAAAGGGTGTCGACTTCAAAGGCACGATTATCTATAACGGAACGGTGCGAATCGATGGCTCGCTCGAAGGTGAAGTTCAGACCGATGGTGTTCTCCTGATCGGAGAGGAAGCGGTCCTCAAGGCAAAAGTCACGGCGGGAACCGTCGTGTGCAAAGGTAAAATCACCGGAGACGTCACTGCAACGGAGAAAATCAGGCTGAGAGCTCCAGCTGTTCTCAACGGAGGAGTGAAAGCGCCGATGTTGTCGATTGAGGAGGGAGTTCTGTTCAACGGCACGATTGAAATGACTCACAGCTCGTAAAGTCGAGTCGCAGCTCTCGCGTTGTGCATGATAGACATGCGGCGTATGGCTCGCGGGCCCTGCTGTACGGGTACTCACTCCTAGGTAATCGTTCCTATAAAGTTTTTCAACCACTCGCTGGCACATCGAGGACGGGGGGAACGGTTGCAAGACATTTGAAAGGAGCTTGACCGACTGATGTGGACCATGGGCGAAAAGGCGGCTCACCCTGGAAGCGATAACGAGAACGTCACCTTTCTCGGAAAGAGCGCTCACTTCAAGGGGATCATCCGGTTTAATGGGACCATCCGTGTAGACGGGCGCCTCGAAGGCGAAATCTATACATCCGGCGTATTGATTATCGGGGAGCATGCTGTGGTCAAGGGCATCGTGTCGGCAGGAACTGTGATAACCAGCGGGAAGATGAACGGAACTGTGACGGCCGTAGAACAAGTTCAAATTCTCAAGCCGGGTATCCTGATCGGCGACATTCGTACTCCTGCGATTTCCATCGAAGATGGATCTCATTTCCACGGCATGTGCGACATGGGCGCCCACAAATGGGTCGATGATCAGCCTGGCTCCAACAAGGATATTCACGATCTCGCCACCCATCGCGGGAAAATGCGCGCAGCCGACCTCTAGCCGATTCACGCTGCTCCCGGTACAATGACGCCTTCTATGAACCGCGCTACCGTTCTGCTCGGCATGAGTGGCGGAGTCGACAGCTCCGTCGCAGCGGCGTTGCTTGTTCGCCAAGGGTATGATGTCCATGGC
Source organism: Nitrospira sp. (assembly GCA_039794465.1). Lineage (GTDB taxonomy): Bacteria > Nitrospirota > Nitrospiria > Nitrospirales > Nitrospiraceae > Nitrospira_D. The sequence continues at coordinate 365 of JAYWIP010000082.1, read as the reverse complement.
GTGACGCTCCAGGTCTGGGAGCATGAAGATGAATCTGTCGCAGTATCCAAAAAATGGCAGGAGCGCGGATGCTGCAAGATCGGGATTGCCAAGCATGTCGCCAAGACTCTCAACATCCCGCACGAGATCATCGACACCCGCGAATCATTCAAAAAAGGAGTGATCGACGATTTCCTTCAGTCCTATGCACAGGGACGTACGCCCAATCCCTGCATACGTTGCAATGAACGAGTCAAGATTCAAGGGCTGCTGGCATTGGCGGAATCCAGGGGCATTCCTCACGTTGCGACCGGTCACTACGTTCGAGTTCACAACGATCACGAAGGGATGGCCCTTCGCCGCTCAGCCGATTTAAGAAAGGATCA
>JAYWIP010000081.1:0-5701 GCA_039794465.1 Nitrospira sp. | reverse complement strand
TCTGCTGCGCGGCTATGCAGGGCTTGGGCATCCCGACGACGCGGGCGCTCTGTATTGTCGGGAGCGACCACAAGGTCTATCGTGAACAGGTCGAAACGGGCGCCATGCTGGTCCGCATGGCGCCGTCCCATGTGCGGTTCGGCACGTTCGAAATCTTCTACTACCGCAAGCAGCATGAACATCTGAAAGTCTTGGCCGACTATGTGATCGCCCAGCATTATCCGCACCTAACGACCGTTCCAGACACGTACGTCCGCTTCTTTACCGAGGTCGTTGAGCGGACCGCCAAACTGATCGCGCAGTGGCAGGCGGTCGGTTGGGCTCATGGGGTGATGAATACCGACAACATGTCGATCCTTGGTCTCACCTTGGACTACGGTCCCTACGGGTTCATGGACGACTACGATGCCGGATTTATCTGCAATCACTCCGATCACAATGGCCGCTATGCGTTTAATCAACAGCCCTATATCGGTCTCTGGAACCTGAGTTGTCTGGCGCAGGCCCTGTTGCCGTTGGTTGAGAAAGAAGCGTTGAAGGCGGTCTTGGAACGCTATCAGCCGCTGTTTGAGCGTGAGTACCTCGGGTTCATGCGGGCAAAGATGGGGTTGCAGGAGGAGCGCGAGGAAGACGACCGGCTGATCCGTGCCTGGTTGGGACTTCTACAGGAGAGCCATGCGGACTACACCATTGCGTTCCGCGAACTCAGCTCGTTTTCGTCTCAGGAAGGCGGAACGAATGACCGGCTACGTGAACACTTCGTGAATCGAGAGCACTTCGACGAATGGGCCGCGAGTTATCGCGATCGGCTGAGGAGCGAGCGCAGCCACGACGGTGAGCGACCGGCGCAAATGAACCGGGTCAATCCAAAGTACGTGCTCCGGAACTACCTGGCTCAAGGGGCGATTGAGAAAGCTCAGCAGAAGGACTTCTCTGAGATCGAGCGGTTGTACACCCTGTTGCAACATCCCTACAGCGACCAGCCGGGCATGGAGGCCTATGCGGCGCCGCCTCCCAACTGGGGCAAGCACTTGGCGGTCAGTTGCTCATCCTGACGCAGTGTGATCAACTGCGAGAGGTCTGCGTTAGCTGCCGGGTTCACTACGGCCAGGACAGAGTTCGAACCCGAGGCGAGATTTCCTCACGCCCCTCCCTCCCAGTCCCGCGACACCAAACGGGTCCGTCTCAACATTGTGAATAACTTCGTCGCCTGAGCGTTGGGTTGTGGTGGGAAGGCTGCCGGCTTGTGCGCCCGATGGCCACAACAGCCTGTAGCCTGCGAGCAGGGCACCAGCGACAGAGCATTTCATAAATGTCCGGCGAGTCCAAGACCAGGAATCTTTGCGTCCCATTGACCACTCCGATAATGGTGACCTGTTGTCTGTCTTGAAATCGGTTCGCTTCTACCCAATATCTGCGTGATTGGTCAACCCCTCGACTAGCGAGTTATGTGCTCACACGATCAGTTCCAGGGCCCGCGTATGCCAGGATAGGACCGCTTTGCGGATATTGATCTTGTCCGCAACTTTTGGATGGTCCGAACGGATGATGTGGGCGGCAAATTCGGCCATGAAACGGCTCTTGAGTGTTGCCCTCGCACGATCGACACCCACATCCTGGTAGGGAGCCACGGACAGCAGTAGAAAGCCGTCGTTGGGGATGCGGTCGTTCTGCATATTGGCTGCAATGATCCCGCCGGCTTTGCTGATCGGATCGCCAAGTTCCGGGCTGTAGGGACCGATAATCAAAGCCAGGTTCGGCATGTGGAGCCAATGGAACCCTCGTCCGATGCCGATCATCCATTCATGATGGACGATTTCCAATGAGCGGTCGCTTTTCCTGACTTCCTCGATATGGGCGATATTGCCCTGAACGAGCGGCAAGAGATCTTCCTGCACCTCTTCGGGCATGTCCGGGTACAGCCGGGACAATGAGGCAGGCAGGGACGTGAGATCGTGAGCCGAAAGGGTCGAGAGATCCAAGACATCATGCTGGTTACTTCCGTGAAGAATCAGGGCATCTTCGTCCGTTTCAAATCCGCACACCAGAGGATAGACGGTGCTGTGGACTGCGCCGAAGACCTCCTCCACCTGCTGCATCGTCCGCAGCGCATGGTCACGGGCAGCATCGGTATTGTAACCCCAACCCGCACAGCCGCGCTGTCGATCGCCCTTGGAATAATGGTAATTGATGAGGATCAATGTGCGCCGTCCATGTCGGACCATGCTCTGGACCTGTTCGGTGAGGACCTCTCCAAAGTGCGGCCATCCCAGGTCGAAACGGCCCCCGATATTGCGAATTGGTTGGATAATCCCGGACGGGGTATTGGTGGCCACGGACAGATTGAGGCGCCCATCCATACACTTGAGTGCAATGATAGCGGTGTCGTGTCTTGCGCTGTACCGTTCGCGTGCGAGAAAGGACTCCGGACTCTGGTACTTCTGGGCATAGCGGCGGGCATGTTCCATCAACCAGTCGATCCGTTGTTGGATCGGTAGATTACGAATGAGCGAACTGTCCGGGGGCGGCTGCGGCAGAGAAGGATTACCCATACTGTCGAACGCCAGTGACAAGGTATTCCAAAGACGTTAGGGGCAGGACAGGGGATCTAAACGGGAACGGATGATACACCGGAACGGCCACTCAGAACAACTTAGCAAAGGAGATCAGCCGAGCTGTGATCTGCCAGACCGGCGGTGATGAGAAGGTTAGACATCCATCGAGGCCGAGACAGATGAAATTGCGAGAACCTGTCGTCAGGCGCTTGTTCACCCTGATGGGAAATTCCTACAGTGGTTAGGCGGGTACGGACGCCTGCGCGATGTCGCCTCCAACGAGGGCAAGCACTTAGCGGTCAGTTGCTCGTCGTAGAGATCCTTCCGGCCTGGCATCGTCTATGCTTTAAACGTGAGTAGCCTCCCTCAGGGGGATCGCTCGACTCACTGTCTTGGTGGGTTCGTAGAGCGATCCCCCGTTTCAACCGCTCCACTCGCTTCCACCTCGGCGGTCATTCGAGCCATACCATAGCTTCACCTTCCATAACCTCCTGTTGTAGAGTGACGGCGCCGGTATGGGGGAATCCGAGTTCCCTGCACGCACTGGCAAGTAAAGGCTATGGCCAAGAAACAAAGTGATTCCAAGATTGCGGTGGCAGGGGCGTTGGCGCTTGTGATGGCAGTGGCCGGCGTGATGCTGGTGCAGGAGCCGTTGCGCAGCTCCCGGCCGGTCGGCGGCGGCCTCCAGATGGATCCCACTACCGGCGAACGGACGGTCAGGGCCAGGCTGTGGGAAGATCCGATCGCCGCGGTGCAGCGTGGCTTCAAAGACAGCCGGACAGGCGTGCCCAGCGGTTCGGACCGGTCCCTGATCCAACGGCTCCAGCCGCTGCGGCAGGCCCTTGCCGGTCGAGTCAAGGCAGGGGAGCGGGTCACCGTGCTCCTGGTCACGACCAGCGGAGGGCCGTACGTCGAGAGCACGGAATCCAGAATTCGCGACCGGTATGCGATCGGTACGGCGCTGGGGGTGGCCTGCTATGTGCCGGAGGATGAAGGGACCCTGGCGTTCGTCGAGTGGGATCACCAAGGATTGAAGTCGGCCCTGCCCTACGAATGGTATCGGCTGAGGAAGACGCGTGTCTGTGGAGCGGAAGAATCTCGTTCACAACATGTCCTGGTGGTCTGGTTTCCCGATGAAGCGCTCATGCGAGGGCTTACGGCCACACTGGCGTCTTTTTCGCAAGCGCTTGTGTGTACGGTGTCTCCACAGAAGAGCGCCTGCCTGGCGAATCAGGACAGGCGCACGCTGGTCACGATTGATCCGTCGTGGCAGCAGGCAGTGACATTCAAGATCATCGGGCCTCGCAATGCCTCGGCGATGCGGGCCCTCCTGAGCGAGTCCGGCAGTGCCGGTGAAGACCCGCGTGCGGGAGCCGGGATCTGGCCCAATCCCGATGGCTGGATCGAGCTCTATTCGCCGTGGAGTACCGCCATGAAGGGGCTCCTTGCCTACGGGCTCACAGCCGAGTCCGGCAAGGGGGCGGCCTGCACGACCTATGAATCGTGCGACCGGGAGTTCTATCGTCGGCTGGCCCGGGCGAATATCCGGCTGGTGTACGATATCGGATCGGACGACCGGCTGTTCCACACGTTGGTAGCCGAACTCGAGCGGCGGCAGGTTCGCCTCGGGTGGGACGCGGTCATCCTGATCGGCGAATGGGATTCCTTCTACGGCCGCACCTTGCCCATCGAGTTCCGAGCCGCCGCTTGCGCCAAGGTTGCGACCTTTTCGGACGCGGACCTCCACACGATCCTGGTACCGACGGAGATCAAGCAATGGTGCCAGACAGTCGCCCAGGCCATTGATCTGCAGATCCAGCGTCCTGCCGACTATGAATCGCTTGCGCTGAACGTGTTTCGTTACAGCTACCTCAGCGGTCTCGACGGGGAAGTGCCGGGAGACGATGGAGCCAGGGCCGCTCGTGCGGCCAAGGCCACCGCCGGAGACCCATCAAAAGACACGGCCAGAGAGCGTCCTGAGGGGACGAGCCAGATCGATTATATCCGGGCGTTGGTCACCCGCATCCATGACGAAGGAGAAGGCGCCAGGGCTATCGGCATCATGGGGACCGATCCCTACGACGCACTCCTCATCATCAAAGCACTTCGCCCGTATTTCCCGCACGCGATCTTCTTTACCGTCGATCTCGACGCCAGACATCTGCATCCAAGCGAGTACAAATGGACGCGGAACATGGTGATTGCTTCTCCGTTCGGGCTGCAATTGGACGGCGGCCTGCAGCGGGATGTGCCGCCGTTTCGCAGCAGTTATCAAACGTCGGCCTACTTTGCCGTGCTACAAGCGGTTCAGCATGTGACATGCCGTCCGGAAAGTCTTCGTGAGGGGGCGAACGGGACTTGTACAACCGGGTACCATGTCTCGCAGACGCCCGAGGATCGCCTCCATGACGCCGCCCAGCATCCGAGACTGTTTGAAATAGGACGAACCGGCGCCGTGGACTTGAGCATCGTCGAGAAAGATGGGGTCCGGACGATCCATCCCTTGCGGCCGGACCTTGCGTACACGGAGCAGTATGGTCAGTTGAAGCAAGGGGTGGGATTCGACAATACGGCGGTGGCGGTAGCGGGCGCCGTCGGTCTCTTTCTGTTGACGATCGTCGCCTGGTGCAATCAGCGGCTCTGGTCCTGGGTCCAACGACATCCGGGAATGTTGGGGGCCATCGCCGTCTTTCTCGTGGCCTCGTTTGCGGCCTTCGTGGCGTTCGGTGGAGCGGAATCGCTGCTGGCCGGCCATGACGAGGGCGAACCCTTCTCGTGGACCAACGGCGTCAGCATTTGGCCGAGTGAATTGCTCCGGCTGGCGGTGGTGGCGCTGTGTGTGATGCTGTTGGCGAAAGGCGCGCGGGATCTGGCGAAGAACAGTGAAGATATCGGCAAGACGTTTCGCTTCGAAGATCTCTCCGGGCGCCGCCGATTCTCACCCAGCGCCTTCTGGACGAATCTCCAGCGCGTGTACCATCCGATTGCGACAAAGTCGTCCACGACCGTGGATCAAGCCTGGGCCTGGTACCATGAAGCAAGCCGGCCAGCCCAGTGGCTGGCGCGCACGCTGGTGCTCTTCGTGTTCTACCTCGGAGCCGTGGGGGCGCTGGGCTATTTCGTCTTCGACGATGAGTACATCCATC
>JAYWIP010000080.1:0-25278 GCA_039794465.1 Nitrospira sp. | reverse complement strand
GAGGTCAAAAGTGCCCAAGCTGATCACCGCACATCACCCGGAACAAGTCGCCAAGCAAGCGCAGGAGTACGTGCGGACCTTTATCTTGTTTCCATCCGGCATCGTGGGGTTGTTCTGTTTGATCGGCGGAATCGGTGGCCTGGGATACCAATGGATGGCGACGGACACCTACGCATGGAGCACGTTTGCCTCAAGCTCGATGCTGATCGTGGTGGGATTGGTGCTCGGGATTGCTCAAACCTCGTACCACCGGTTCATCTTTGCGCAGTTTCCAGAGGTCTTGGCTGCTCGGATGAGTGCTCGGATGAAACAGCGGATGGGGGGAAGCAGAGGACGGCTGAAGAAAGAGACGCCGGCACCGTCGATCGAGCATCCAGGCCGCCAACTGATTCCGGTGGCATATCTGCTTGGCGTGGCGCTCCTGGTGGGGAGCGGTGTGGCGGCAATCGTGTATGGGCAGGTGCACCCGATCCCGGCGTTGTTGATGCCCTGGGCGGGATTCTATTGGGCGAAGCTGTTCCTCTGGCGGCGTGTGATTATGCCGGAGAAGCGATAGCTACTTTTTTGTTCTACGGGTAGCTCTGGCCTTCGTCGGCGTTCGTCGTGCTGATTGCTCCAGCGTCTCCACTCGTTCTATCAAGTCTCGGACCTGCTGATTCAATTCCGGGAGATGATGAATGACGCCCTGAACTTTCAGCGCCCGTTCTCGCGGCAGCGCAGGGGCTCCTCCGACGATCTGATTCGACTCCACGCTGCGGTTGACTCCCGCCTTCGCGGCGATCATGACGTGATCGCCTATCGTGATATGGTCTGAGAGACCGGCTTGTCCGCCGATGATCACATGGTGGCCGATCGTCGTGCTGCCCGCGATTCCTACCTGGGCGACCAAGATGCAATGCTCTCCTACGGTCACGTTATGCGCGACCTGGACTAAGTTGTCGACCTTGGTCCCTTGTTTGATCCTGGTGACGCCGAGTGTGGCACGGTCGACGGTCACGTTCGCACCCAATTCCACATCGTCTTCAATGACCACGCTGCCGAGCTGAGGAATTTTCTGGTGGCGTCCCTGGTGCTGGACATAGCCGAACCCGTCGGCTCCAATGACGGTGCCGCTGTGCACGATCACACGAGCTCCCAGCGAGCACCCCTCCCGCACCACCACGTTTGGGTAGAGCACGCAATCGTCCCCGATTTTTGAATCCGATCCAACGAAGACACCGGGATGGAGTGTGACACGGTCGCCAATGGTGACACGGTCGCCGAGCGTCACGAACGGCCAGATCGACGGATCAACTCCGATGGTGACGCCGGTGCCCTTCGTAATTCCCTCGGCGATACCGCGAGGGGCACTAGGACGCACATACAATCGTTGCGCCACCATGGCAAAGGCCATCAACGGATGTGCGACGACGATCTGGGGAATAGGCAGCTCCGGCACATGCCGATGAATCAGGACGGCGGCTGCCTGAAAACCCTGTGGCAGCTTCAGCGCCTTGTCGTTGGCGATGAACGTCAGGGCCTGAGGGGTAGCCTCGGATAGACTGGCCAATTCGGAGATAGGCGTATGCTCGTCGCCATGGATCGTTCCGCCGACAAGTTGATGGATCTGGGTCAGGGTAATCGGGGTCGGCAGCTTCGGCAAGGGCATGGTGTTGTTACCTTTTCTTGCCCTTGGCAGCCTGGGCAGTTTTCGGCTTGGCGGCCGGCTTCCGGGCGGACGGTGATGCGGCCTTGGCCTTCGATTTTGGTTTCGTGGCGGATTTGGCCGGGGCTTTGGCTGCGGGTTTCGCCACAGCTTTTGCCGGGGTTTTCGTCGTGGCTTTCGGTGCGGCTTTGGGGGAAGCCAGCCGCTCCTGCACATAGGCGGCAACTGATCCGACAGTGCTCAGCCCCACGAGGTCTTGATCGGGAATCTGAATTTTGAAACGGTCTTCGATTTCAAAGAGCAGCTCAATGACGGCCACCGAATCGAGTCCCAGATCGTCCCGGAGGTGATGGGATTCCGTGATGGAGGCGGGATCGCGTTTCAAGTAGGTGGCGAGAGATTGAATGATTTGCTGCGTAATTGCGAGGTCGGCCATTATGAATGCTCCTTGGTGGACACGAACATCCCGTCAGCAAACTGCGGGATATTCAGGATAATGGAAGAAGGTGCGGGTATGAATCTAGGACTGATGTTTTCCCTCATCATGGCGAGCCGAGGGAAGGCCCGTCGGATGTGCATGGATGATTGTCTTTCACGCGGCGAACTTTTTTAGGACCACCGTTGCGTTGTTGCTGCCGAATCCGAACGAATTCACGAGGGCCGCGCGGACCTTTCGTTCCTGAGCATGCCGGCTGATGCCATCCAAACGGCAGGCAGGATCGGGGTCGTCATAGTTCACGGTGGGATGAATCTGCCCGGTGTGAATCGCGAGGGACGACGCGATGGCACCCAGGGCTCCCGCCGCGCCCAGGGTATGACCGACCAGCGACTTGGTCGCGCTGACCGCGACCGCATTCGCGCGGGTTTTGAACAACCGCTTGATCGCCTTGACCTCCACCTGATCGCCGATGGGAGTCGACGTCGCATGGGCATTGACATAGTCCACGTTCGCCGGCGTCAGGCCGGCCGAATCCAGTGCGATTTTCATGGTTATCGCGATTTCTTCACCGTCTTCCTTGGGAATGACCATATGATAGGCTTCGCTCGTTGCGCCATATCCCGCGAGCTCCGCATAGATGCGCGCCTTTCGTTTTTTGGCGTGGGCCAGGGATTCCACGATTAAGGCGCCGGCTCCCTCTCCCATGACGAAGCCGTCGCGGTGCCGGTCGAAGGGGCGTGACGCGCGTTCCGGAGTGTCGTTGAACTCGGTGGAGAGTGCGCGCAAGGAGCAAAAGCCGGCAAACACCAGCGGTGTAATGCTGGCATCGGCTCCCCCGACGATCACCACGTCGGCCTGGCCGGTCCGGATACAGTAGAGGGCTTGCCCCAGGGCATGGGCGCTGGATGAGCAGGCGGTCGAAATCGTGAGATTCGGCCCCTTCGCGCCATAGGCCATGGCCACGATGCCGGATGCGGAATTGAGCGTGATGGTGGGAATAAAATTCGGGTGCACACGGTTCGGTTTTTGCGTTTTGAAGAGCTGGGTGATCTCCCGCTCTCCCATGACCATGCCTCCCATTCCGGCTCCGACGATCACGCCGACCCGGTGCGGTGACTCCTTCGCCATCACGATGTCGGCGTCGGCGAGCGCCTCTTTTACGGCCACCAGCGAGAATTGGGCATAACGGTCCACCCGATTGCTTTGGCTTGCGGGCAGATACTGTTCCGGTGAAAAATTGAGGACCTGTCCGGCGACCTTCGAACGGTAGTCCGCCATGAAAAACGGTTCGAACGACTGAATCGGAGAAATCCCGGAACGGCCGGCAAGGGCGGTTTTCCAGAACTCGCTTACACCGATCCCGATGGAGGAGACGACACCCAGACCGGTAATTACCACGCGCGAGCTCATAATACGGTTCTCCTTTACAGAGGCAAGCCGCTCCTTTCTTACCGGAAGCGCGGAAAGCAGTCAACTAGGGAGGGCTGGCTAGTGACGCACTTTGAGTAATAAATAGAGTCCAAAACTGGCGAACAGAATGTTGGCCATCCACCCGGCGAGCATGGGCGCCAACGCGCCTCCCCGGCCGAGGGCGATCGAAACGGAATGCGTCGTCCAGTAGCAGAATCCCACGATGAACGCTTGACCGATTCCTACGGCCATGCTGCCTCCTCGAACCCCGCTGCGCCGCAAGCCCAGCGCGATGCCGACCAGGACCATGATGACGGTGACCAGCGGGAATGCAAGCCGGCTGTAATAGTCGGTGAGTAATCTCGAGAACGGCATACCTTCCGGTTGGAGCCGGCCGACGTAGTTGCGGATTTCTCTAAAGGTCATGGTTTCGGAATTGCCCGTCAGCGATGTGGAAAAGTCGTCAGGAATCAAAGGAATAGCCACCGGTTGCTCTGCGAAGGAACTGAGCTCAGTGGCATGGTCCGGCCGAAAGAGCCGGCGATTGCCATTCAAGAGCGTCCAGTGGCCCGCACTGTACTGCGCCAGTTCGGCTTCGACCAACTGGTCGAGATGAAAGGCTTGGGTGAAGTGAAACAGCCGGACGCCACGGATCGTCTTGCCTCCAGCATCGATTCCGTGAATTTGCATGAGCGTGTCGGTGCCGATGCGGGCCCATGGCTGGATGGGTTTGACGGTCAACGGGTTCGGTTTTTTCTCGATATAGACCATTCGGATTTCTTCTGCTTTTTCTGAAGCGATCGGGATGATCGAGGAGCTGAATGCCAGCAGAATGACGGACATAACGGATGCAAACAAAAGGAAGGGAGATGTCATCCACAGCAGACTGATCCCGCAGCTGCGCAGGGCCGTGATTTCATTACTCCGGGCAAGCAGGCCCAGCGTGAGCAGCGTGGCCACCAGGACGGCGAACGGCACAACTTGAAATGCGATGGCGGGAATTTTGAGCGCGAAGTAGATCAGGATCGGACCCGCCCCCGAATCGTAGCGCAGAAACCGACGGATCTTTTCAAAGAAATCGATCACCAGATAAATGGTCATTAAGCCTGCAAAGCACATTGAGAAGATCTTGACGTATTCGCGCAGGATATACCGGAAGAGTATCGTCATGGCGTTTACTGGCGGCTCATCCTGAGGTACATGAAAATGGTCGCGGCAATGAATATGATGTTCGGCATCCAGGCGCCCGCAAAGGGTCCGATCCATGCCGTTGTGACGAGAAAATCGCAGGCTACGTTCAGCAAATAGAAGATGACAATAATCCCTACGCCAACGGCAAACCCGCCCACACGTCCAGACCGCTTGGACACGATTCCCAACGGCACACCCAACAGGCAAAACACCAGCGATGCGGTTGGAAAGGCCAGGTCTTTGTAATACTCCATCAGCCGACGGAGTCCAGTCGTGTCCTTGCCGTCGGATTTTTGGATCATCGTCATGATTTGCTCGTAGGTCGGTCGCTCTTCGGTCGCGGCATAACTGCTTTGGCTGAGGCTCACCTTGATGTCATAACTGGCAAAAGACACGAGCCGATATTGGTCCGCCTGATCCGGCTTGGTGTGAATGACCCCGTTGACCAGTCGCAATGCCACCTGGTTGTTCACGCGGTCCATGAACACCTGATACTCTTCCGCGACGATGATACGGGGTTCCGTCGCGGTCCGTTCGTCAGACACAAAAATGCCCTTTGCCGGCCGGCCGTCGGCCGACTCAGGGACGTAGATGACCATGTGGGGAATCGGCTCATTGAAAGTGCCTCGTTCCAAGGCGAGCACCAGCTGATCCTTGAGCAGATTCAGCGCCACTTTCTTGAGGTTCAGCGAACTCCAGGGCTGTCCCCATTGGGACAACACGAGCGTCAAGGCGAACACGGCGAGGGAAAAGAGGAAGACCGGTTGTGACAGGCGAAACAGACTCAGTCCCGCGGCGCGCATGGCCACGAGTTCTTTGTCGTAGGACAAGCGCCCAAAGGCGGTGATCGAAGCGATGAGTCCGGCGATCGGCAGAGTCAACACCAAGCCGGATGGCAGTAGCATGGCGATGACTTTCAGAACCGACCAGAGGCCGACCCCTTTCGAAACCAGCAGCTCGACCAGGCGCAGCAGTTCACGGGTCAGCATGACGAAACACAGCGCACCCAAGCTGAGGCCGAACGGCGAGAGCAGTTCCGTAAAAATATATCGATCGAGCAGGGTTCGTAGGATCACGGGATTCTTGTGGGTGGAAGTGCCGAGGACCTCACTATAGGGAAGTCTCGTGTCCTTGTAAACATTGGGGAAGAAAGCAGCAACTGAAAGATTCGCTTGACAGACGAAAAGCCCTATGTTACATGCTGCGCGAAATTCGACAATCAAGATGGGTTCCGCGAGTGATGCAACTCTTCTTCAGGTGCCCGTCAGTCACGCCCACCAGATTCGTGTCTTACCGTCGGATCGTTTTTTCAACGCACGGCTTAATGACGGCGCACTGTAACTGTGTGTAGTCATTGAGGAAAGGAGGGGTTCGTGAAGACAAAAGGGACGGTCAAGTGGTTCAATGATCGGAAGGGGTTCGGGTTTATCCGTCTCGATAGCGGGGAAGACGTCTTTGTGCACTATTCAGCGCTGCAAGGGGATGGGTTCAAGAGCCTCAAAGAAGGTGAGAACGTCGAATTCGACATCGTCCAGGGCGCCAAGGGGCCTCAAGCCGCCAACGTACTGAAGGCGGCCGTGGCGGCCTCGTAAGCAGCCAATCCACTGAGTCACCAAGGCCGGCACGGATCATTCCTCCTTGAGAGGGAGGGTCCGTGCCGTGTTTCTTCGGTTTACCGTTTGATTCTGGCATTTCCTCGACAAAACTCCTGAAGATTGTTAGCGTCAGCGTGACTCTCAGAGGAGGGGTTTGTCTTGTCGTCCGACCGCGCCAAGGTATTGCAACAAGCGCAACTGATGGCTTCACGGGGGCAGTTTAGTGAGGCCATCGCCGAATGGAAGAAACTGGCCGCGGAGGCCCCTCACGACGGCAGCATTCACAATTCCATCGGGGATTTGTATCTGAAACGGAATGCCACCCCGGAAGCGACCGCGTCGTTTCTGCAAGCCGCGAAAGCATTTCAAGCCGAAGGAGCGACGCTGAAGGCTATTGCGGCATATAAGAAAGTGCTCAAGTGCGAGCCGACTCGCTTTGAAATCTATCGGCATCTGGGAGATCTGAATGCGGAGCGTGGCCTGATCAGCAGCGCGGTGCAGGATTATCTGACACTGGCGAAGCATTACCTCAAAGAGCGCAAGACGAAAGAGGCGCTTGAAACCTACAAGAAAATTGTCGTCTACGATCCGTCTAATCTGAATGCTCAGCAACGTATCGCCGACCTTTGCGTTCAAGAGAATCTTCAGGATGATGCGACAAAGGTGTATCTGCAACTCGGCCGTGAACGATCGGCACAGGGGCGTTACGAGGAGGCGAAAGAGGCCTATTTGTCGGTCCTTCGAATCGACCCCAAGAACAGCGAAGCCGCGCAGTTCGTCGAGAGCATCAAGAAGGGGGGGGGCGGTCCGAACCAACCCTTGAAACCAGGGGGAGGGGCAGGCGCCGGGCATCTGTCGGCGGAGCTTCCCGGCCCGCTGGCGGAGGCAACCCGGCGGATCGCGGAAGGCCAGTATGCCGGAGCGGAAGCGATCCTCAACCAAATGCTGTCGCGCGAGCCGGGCAATCCCAAAGTCTGCCAGCTGCTGGCAAAACTCCATCTGCAACAGGGCGATCTTCAAGTTGCGCTGGGCGAATACCGCTTCCTCGCAGGAGCCGCGCTCCGCGCGCAGGACTTCAATCTGGCCGAATCGTTGATTATGGAATTTCTCGTCGCGCAACCCAATTCCGCCCCTTTGCATGAACTGTATGCGCAGCTCTGCGAAGAAAAGAACGATCCCGCGGGGGCGGCGGAGCACTACGCCAAAGCGGTGGAATCGTTGCTGGCCCATCCTGAGCCAGGGATGGAAGGTCTACATGAAGAGTTGTTCGAAAAGGTTCAGGCGCTTTCCCCGGATGCCGGGCTCGTGGCCCGTCTTGCTGCAAGGATAAAGGGAGAGCCTGCAGCTGAGATCGGCCAATCCTCAGAGGCCCATGGAGCGCCCATCGTTTCTGAGTCCAAGATGCCGGATCTGCAGTCTGCCTCCCCCGCTGTCGCCACGTTTTCGATCGAGGGAGCTGAGCCGGACGAGTTACGGGTACCGACATCGCCAACCCGTTCCAGTCAGTCCCAGCCCTCAATCTGGAAGCACTCTGAGCCGGATATGATCACGAGTTGCGAGAGAAAGCCGAGCGGACATCCGGTGCATGGGGCGACGTCTCAGGCCGAGCCGGATGGCGGCCGATTCCGTTTCGCCGACACGACCCGGCAAGAAACGGCGCATGAGGGGCACGGTCCAAGTGCTGAGACACCGAAACCGGAATCGGGAGCCCGGCAGGTCACGACAGCTTCACCGGCTGATTATGAGGCGCACTTTACGCTGGGCGTCGCCTATAAGAACATGGGGCTCTTTCAGGAGGCGAGGGAAGAATTCGATCGCTCGAGGAAGGGAGAGCCCTATTATCTTGAATCATCTCTCATGACGGCGCTGTGCTATAAAGAAGAGGGCTGTTTGGTCCAAGCCCTGACAGAGCTTGAGCTTGTCTTGGTCGATCCCCGTTGCCAGGGAACAAAAGGCCAGGCCATTCGCTACGAACTCGGCTTGTTGTATGAAGCCGAAGCGCAATGGGGAAAGGCAGTCGCGACGTTCCAATCCATTCCGTCATTCCACGACGTGCCGCAGCGGCTGGCGGCGCTCAAGGCCCATCGAGCATCAGAAGGCGTGGGCCTACGCCTGGCTAGCTGAATTATCCCACCCGATTCGGGGCTGGTTTCCCGGACAAGACCGCAGCGATATTCGTCAGGCAGATCATGCCCATGCGTATTCGTGTCTCCAAGGTTGCGGAACCGAGATGCGGAAGCAGAACGACGTTCGATAGCCTTGTCAATGTTGCATGAACGGCCGGTTCATGTTCATACACATCCAGGCCTGCTCCGGCGATGAGACCGGTTTCCAACGCCGATACAAGGGCTCCTTCGTCGATGACCGCCCCGCGAGATGTGTTGATCAGAAAGGCCGTAGGTTTCATGTTCCGCAATTCGTGAGCTCCGATCAGATGACGGGTGGTGTCAGTGAGTGGAACATGGAGGGAGAGGAAGTCGGATTGCGTCAGTACCTCGTCGAGCGAGCATCGCTTCCATGAAAGGCCGGCAGGGACGGTGACGGGCCGGCGGCTGGTATAGAGGACGGGCATGCGAAATCCCGCCGCCCGCAGGGCAACGGCCTGACCGATTCGTCCCATGCCGATGATGCCGAGTGTCTTGCCTGTGAGATCGCCCCCCAGCATTTGCGTGGGGGCCCAGCCGGGCCACTGGCCTGTTCTCAGCCACCGGTCTCCTTCAACCACCCGTCGGGTTACCGCAAGCAGCAACGCCCACGTCAGATCCGCTGTGGCATCGGTGAGGACATCGGGCGTATTGCTGACGACGATCCCTCTCTGACCGGCAGCGACAACATCGATGTTGTTGTAGCCCACTGCGTAGTTGGCGATAATCTTAAGACGCGAGGCGCAGGCCAGCACCGTATGGTCCACATGTTCGGCAAGGGTCGAAATCACGGCGTCCGCCTCGGCGAATCCCTGCTCTAATTCTTTTTCGGAAGGAGGATGATCGGGCGGTTCGTGAACGAGCGTATATCGCTCTCGGATAGCGGTCATGACCGGATCCGGGAGCACTCGAGTGCAATAGAGAGTGAAATGAGCCATATGAACGATCGACCCTGTGCACAAACATTGTAAGGAAGGGACAGTCCGGCTACAACACCAGACAACAGCATCATGCGATGGTCCCGTTCTGTTTCCGGATGCTTGACAGTCGCGGCCTGCGTCAGTAAGATGCGCATACCTTTAACGCTCATCCAGTGAGGTGGGCAAGGAGCCGACTATGCGTACTGTTCCGGCTTGGGCCGGGTCCGACAGCTAACCTTCTTGCCAGTCGATGGCGAGAAGGTTTTTTTATGTCCACAGTGTGGCCTCGCTGAGAACGATCATGACGACGAAGCAGGGTGTGATGAAAGAGCGGGCTGACGAGAAGCTGGTCATGGACGCCGGGGACATCGCCCGTGCCTTGACTCGTATTGCGCATGAGATTCTTGAGCACAACAAAGGCGTGAACAATCTGGCGCTGGTTGGGATCCGGACGGGTGGCGTCCATTTAGCCCATCGGTTGGTCAAGCGCATCCACAGTATCGAAGGTGTGCATGTGCCCATCGGCGAGCTGGACATCACGCTCTATCGCGACGATCTGGCGCTACGGAAGAATCAGCCGGTGTTGCGGAAGACCTCGGTGCCCTTCGATTTGACGGACAAGGTTGTGGTGCTGGTCGATGATGTGCTGTTCACCGGGCGGACGATCCGCGCAGCGATGGACAGTTTGATGGATTTCGGCAGGCCGGGAGAGATTCAGCTGGCGGTGTTGGTCGATCGCGGCCATCGACAATTGCCGATCAAGGCCACGTACATCGGAAAGAATCTGCCTACGTCGAGAGAGGAGAAAGTCCAGGTCTTGCTGGAAGAGAATGGGGAGGATGACCGAGTGGTCATTGCCAAGCCGTGAGGCGGAGGATGCCATGAGTCTCAAACGCAAGGATTTGCTGAGTCTGGCGCCTTTGTCGGTGGATGAGATCACACTGGTGCTGGAAACGGCGGACTCCTTCAAGGAAGTGACGGGCCGCGAAATCAAGAAAGTGCCGGCGCTCCGGGGAAAGACGGTCGTCAATCTGTTCTTCGAGCCGAGCACGAGGACGCGCACCTCGTTCGAGCTGGCGGCGAAGCGGTTGAGCGCGGACGTCATCAATTTCTCGCCCTCGTCGAGCAGCGTCGTGAAAGGCGAAACACTGCTGGATACTGCGCGCAATATCGAAGCGATGCAGGCGGACATCATTGTCCTCCGCCATTCCTCGGCCGGGGCCGCTGAAACGCTGGCACGCGGGGTCAAATCATCGGTTATCAACGCCGGCGACGGCTGGCACGAGCATCCCACACAGGCCCTGCTCGATCTCTATACGATTCGAGAGCGGGGCCTTGGATTCGAAGGGTTGCGGGTGGCGATTGTCGGCGACGTGGCGCACAGCCGCGTGGCGCGTTCGAATATCTATGCGCTCACGAAGCTCGGCGCAAAGGTACGGCTGGTAGGCCCCCCCACCATGATGCCATGGGGTGTCGAGAATCTGGGGGTGAAGGTCTATTCCAATATGGACGAGGGGCTGCGCGGGGTCAACGTGATCATGATGCTCCGTCTTCAGCTCGAGCGGCAGGGGCGGGCGTTGTTTCCGACCATTCGTGAATACGCGCGGTTGTACGGGTTGACTGCCGAGCGGGTCAAGTTGGCTGACGCCGGTGCAATCGTGATGCATCCGGGCCCGATCAATCGTGGGGTCGAAATCGCGCCGGATGTGGCGGACAGTCTCTCGTCCGTCATTCTCGACCAGGTGGCGAACGGTGTGGCGGTGCGGATGGGCATTTTGTATCTCATGTCTGGAGCCGGGTGACGGCACGTGGAAAGGGAGACGGTCTTGCTGTGAAGCCGATATTGATCAAAAACGGGCAGGTGATCGATCCCGGGCGATTTGTCGGAATCAGCGATGTGCTGATCGAGCAGGGCAAGGTGACGGCGGTTGGACCCAATCTGCCGGTGCCCCCCGGCTGTACGACGATCCAGGCTCGAGGGTTGTTGGTGTTGCCAGGCTTTGTCGATCTGCATGTCCATTTCAGAGAGCCCGGCTTCGAATATAAGGAAACGATTCAGAGCGGCAGTGCGGCGGCGGTGGCCGGCGGGTTTACGACGGTCTGTTGCATGCCCAACACCAATCCCGTCAACGACAATCAGGCGGTGACCGAGTTTATTTTGGAACGAGCCCGGGTGGCCGGTCTGGCCAACGTGTTCCCGGTCGGCGCGATCACGAAAGGCTCGGAAGGAAAAGAGTTGGCGGAGATCGGCGATCTCCGCCGATCCGGATGCGTGGCCATTTCCGACGACGGCCGGCCGGTGATGAACAGTTTAGTCATGCGCCGGGCGATGGAATATGCGCGGGCATTTGACCTCACGGTCGTGGATCATTGCGAGGATCTGCATCTGGCGGAAGGCGGCTGCATGAACGAAGGACTGATCTCGACCGAGCTGGGACTGCCCGGCATTCCGGCGGCCGCGGAGGATGTCATGGTTGCGCGGAATCTGTCCCTGTCCGAACTGACGGGCGCACGGCTCCATCTCGCCCATATCAGCACGGCCGGGTCGGTCCGAATGGTGCGAGAGGCGAAGGCGAGGGGAATTGCGGTGACGGCGGAAGCCTGTCCCCATCACTTTACGCTGACCGAAGAGGTGGTCCGTGGGTACAATACCCATGCGAAGATGAATCCGCCGCTGCGTACGTGGGATGATGTGCACGCGATCAAGGATGGCTTACGCGATGGGACGATTGATGTCATTGCAACCGACCACGCGCCCCACGCCACACAGGAAAAGCAACAGGACTTTACCGAAGCTCCGTTCGGAATCGTTGGATTGGAGACCGCGCTCTCGTTGACGCTGGGTTTGGTCGACGAAGGCGTGTTGTCGCTGGAACAGGCGGTGGCCAAGCTCACCTGCGCCCCGGCGTCGGCGTTCGGACTGAAGAAGGGGACGTTGGCGGTCGGCGCGGATGCCGATGTGGCAATTGTCGATCAGTCCGCCCAATGGGATGTTGATCCGAGCAAGTTCCGTTCGAAGAGCCGCAATACGCCGTTTGCCGGCTGGAAGGTCAAGGGCCAGGTGAAGACCACGATTGTGGGGGGACGAGTCGTGTTCGAGGCTGGATCGTCGGAGCGATAGCAGCGTGCGGCGCTTGTCCCACTGGGGTGCCGTCTGTTGCCTGACACTTGAATGGCTGGCCTTGGGCCTGTGGGTCGGGGGGATGGCGGTCCTGATCGGCGCGGTCATTCCGGCGGTCTTCAATACGTTTGGCGGGCAGGATTCAGGAGGATTGTTTCTCACGCGGGCCTTCGAGGGGTACCAGCGGTTCGTGATCGGCGCCGTGGCAGTGTTGTGCGCCTCCAGCTGGTATCGGTGGTGGAGTGGAGATCAGGCTGTAGCGGTTGGCCGGGGTGAAATGATCGTGTTGGTTGCAATGGTGGTCATAGTCAGTATCATTATTTTGGTGCTTCACCCGCAGGCGGTTGCGCTTCAGGCGGAGGCGTTTGCCGCTCAAGGAGATGCAGCGAAAAAGGCGGCCTTCGAGGCCCTGTTTCGTGTCCTCATGCCGATTCGTATCCTGTATGGTGTGACACTGGTATTAGGGGTGGTGCTGATGGGAATCAAGACGAACCGGTCACTCACGTTGGGTGGAGCGACGTCATGAAGAAAGCGTTACTGGCGTTGGCGGACGGTGCCTGCTTCGAGGGGCGCGCACTCGGATACGAAGGGGACACGGTGGGGGAGGTGGTATTCAACACCGCAATGACCGGCTATCAGGAGGTACTGACCGATCCATCCTATAAGGGGCAGATTATTACGATGACCTGTCCCCACATCGGCAACTACGGGACGACGCCGGAGGATACGGAGTCCCGCCGAATTTGGGCGGAGGGGTTCGTGGTGATGGAGGCTAGCCGGCTGGCGAGTAACTGGCGGAGCAAACAAACCGTTCATGAATATTTAACGCAGGCGCATGTCGTGGCGATCGAAGGGCTCGATACGAGGGCCTTGACGAGGCATTTGCGTGAACACGGGTCCCAGCAGGGGGTCATTACCCATGGCAGCCTTGAGTCTGGCCGTGCCGTGGTGAAAGCGCGGGAAGCGCCCAACATCGTGGGACGGGACTTGGCGGCGGAGGTGACGTGCCGGCAGTCCTATGCGTGGAAGACGGGATCCGGAGCATGGGCTCCAGAAGCGGTTCAGCATCGGGAGCGTGGACGTGACCGGCGGGACTGGCAGGTTGTCGCGTATGATTTCGGCGTCAAGCAGAACATCCTCAACCGCTTGGTCGATGTCGGCTGCGAAGTTACCGTGGTGCCGGCATCGACGACGGCCGAAGAGATTCATGCGCTGAAGCCGGACGGTCTGTTCCTTTCCAACGGCCCCGGCGATCCAGAAGGTGTTCCCTATGCCATGGAAGCGGTGCGGAAACTGATTGGGCGGTATCCGATCTTCGGCATCTGTTTGGGACATCAAATTCTCGGGCTCGCATTTGGATTGGAGACTTACAAGCTCAAGTTCGGCCACCATGGGGCGAATCATCCGGTGATTGATCTTCGAAACAAGAACGTCGAAATTACATCCCAGAACCACAATTTTGCGGTCAAGATTCCCCAACCCTATCGTGACGTGCCGGACAAGCCGCCGGTGGTCGAAACCGGCTACGGCAGAGTGGCGATCACACATCTCAGCTTGAATGATCATTCGATCGAAGGCATGGCCTGTCTGGATCAGCCGGTGTTTTCGGTTCAATACCATCCGGAGGCGTCTCCGGGGCCTCATGATTCCGCGTATCTCTTCGAGGAATTTATCCGACTTATGGAGACGTATCATGTGTAATAGGCTTCTCGCAGTGCTGCTGACCGGACTGTCGCTGTCAGGTTGTATTAACATTCCGTCGTTCTTTCCAGCGCCTGGGCCGCTCAAGGAAGTGCAGGTCGACGGGGCGGGAACAGCAAAGGTGCTGCTGCTCGAGGTTTCCGGCATGATCAGCTCTCAGGAGAAAGAGGGGTTGATACCCTCACCGAGCATGCTCGCGCGAATCAAGGAACAACTGACGCGAGCCGCGCAGGACGACAGCATCAAAGCCGTCGTCCTCCGGATCAATACGCCCGGGGGTACGGTGACGGCGTCAGACATCGTGTATCACGAACTCAAGACGTTCAAAACATCCAGGAAAATTCCCATTGTCGCCTCGATTATGGATCTGGGCACGTCCGGGGGGTACTATATCGCGGCTGCCGCCGATACGGTGATGGCGCATCCCTCCTCGGTCACGGGCAGCATCGGTGTCATCATGCTGACCATCAACGCGCGGGGGCTGCTCGAAAAGGTGGGGGTGGAGGCGACCGCGGTGACGTCGGGGCCTCGGAAAGACATGGGCTCGCCGTTCCGGGTGATGACAACTGAAGAGCGGGCGATCTTTCAGGGGCTGATTGACTCCTTCTATCAGCGCTTCTTGAGTGTCGTGCAGGAGGGCCGGCCGCGCTTGCAGATGGACCAGATCAAGAAGCTGGCGGACGGACGAATCTATACAGGAGATCAGGCGAAGGCGGCCGGGTTGGTGGACGAGATTGGATATCTGGAAGACGCCATCGAACTGGCCAAGAAGAAAGCCAACCTGACGGAAGCCCGGGTCGTCACCTATCAACGCCCCGGCGAATATTCGAACAATGTCTATTCGAGGCTGTTGGTCCCCGGACCGTTGTCGAGTTTGGCGGAGTTCGATGTCATGGCGCTTGCGCGGGGAGGCACGCCGCAATTCATGTATTTGTGGATGCCTTGACGACGGAAGAATCGATTCGGTGAATGAGGCCGGATGGTGGAACTATTGATGTCACAGCCGACTGATGCATCGAACAACCGATGGTATTCGGCGCCGATTGGGCGCCGCCGCCTGCTCTGCTCCAGCGCGCGGTGCGCGATGGGGTTGTATGGTGTTTTGAATATGGGGACGTCAATCGGCCTCCTGTCCGCGCTGGCCGGTTGCTACCGGGCGCCGGGGACATCGCGGGATCAATTTATTTATATCTCTGAAGAAAAAGAAATCGCCATGGGCATCAGCGGGTTTCATGAGGTGCTGCGCAAGGCCCGATTGAGTGACAACTTGGAAGTCACTGACATGGTCAACCGGGTCGGGACGCGGATCGCCGCTGCGGCCAATAAGCCGGAGTATCAATGGGAATTTGTCGTGATTCAGGACGACCGATCGATCAACGCCTTTGCCTTGCCGGGTGGCAAAGTGGCGGTCTTTACGGGAATTCTTCCATTCACGAAAACCGAAGATGGTTTGGCCACCGTGATGGGCCATGAGGTGGCGCATGCCCTTCAGCGGCATGGAGCTGAGCGCTATAGCCGGGGCATTCTGGAAACCATCGGGCAGGTCGGTGCCCTGGCTGCTGGCGCCGCGGTGGGGCGTCCGGATGCGGCCATGGCTGCGATGAGCGCATATGGAGTGGGGGTGTCGTTGCCGTTCGGGCGAAGTCAGGAGGCGGAGGCGGATCGGATCGGGCTCCGGTTGATGGCCCAAGCGGGCTACGACCCCCGTGAAGCGGTCCCGTTTTGGGAACGGATGAGCGGCTGCCCCAGGCAGATGATCGACAAGGTCTGCTTCCGGGCGAAACAGAATATCCCGGAGTTTTTGTCGACGCATCCGTCCGATACCTCCCGAATCGATCAGATTGAAGCCTGGTTGCCTGAGGCGATGAAATATTACCGGGGGCCCGGCGCGGTTGAGCCAGCTCAGCCGGCGCCGTACCGCCCATCGATCGGGCCTCTGCCGCAACAGGGATAATCAACATCCGGTCTTAGCATCACATGCCGAAACGCACAGACATCCGTTCCATTCTCATGATTGGGTCCGGGCCGATCGTCATCGGCCAGGCCTGCGAGTTCGATTATTCAGGGACGCAGGCGTGCAAAGCCCTGAGGGAAGAAGGCTATCGGGTTATCTTGATCAACAGCAATCCGGCCACCATCATGACTGATCCTGAAATGGCCGATCGCACCTATGTCGAGCCGATTACCGTGGAGGTGGTCGAGAAGGTGATCGAGCGGGAGCGCCCCGATGCCTTACTTCCAACGATGGGAGGGCAAACGGCCCTGAATACAACCGTGGCGCTGGTCAAGCGCGGTGTGCTGGAGAAGTATGGAGTCCGGCTCATCGGCGCCTCGGCTGAGGCCATTCACAAAGCGGAAGATCGGGACGCGTTCAAGCAGGCGATGCAGCGCATCGGTCTGCGTGTGCCCAAGAGCGGGACGGCGCATACGCGCCACGAAGCGATGGCGATTCTGGAGATGACGGGTTTCCCGGCGATCATTCGCCCGTCGTTTACGATGGGCGGAACCGGCGGCAACATCGCCTACAACCGGGAGGAATTCGAGAAGCTGATCGATTGGGCTCTGGCGATGAGTCCGGTCAGCCAGGTGCTCATTGAAGAGTCGGTGATCGGGTGGAAAGAATACGAACTCGAGGTGATGCGCGATCTGAAAGACAACGTCGTGATCGTGTGTCCGATCGAGAATCTCGATCCGATGGGGGTCCATACCGGCGACAGCATCACCGTCGCGCCGGCGATGACGTTGACCGACAAAGAGTATCAGCGGATGCGGGACGCGGCGCTGCGGATCATCCGGGAAATCGGCGTCGATACGGGCGGCTCCAACATCCAATTCGGGATCGACCCGACGAATGGAGAAATGGTTGTGATCGAAATGAATCCGCGAGTATCGCGGAGCTCCGCGCTGGCGTCGAAAGCGACAGGCTTCCCCATCGCAAAGATCGCCGCCAAGTTGGCGGTGGGGTATACGCTGGACGAAATCACCAACGATATCACCGGTGTGACCAAGGCCTCGTTCGAGCCGTCGATCGACTATGTGGTGGTGAAGATTCCGCGGTTCGCGTTTCAGAAGTTCAAGGGCGCGGATCCCACGTTGACGACACAGATGAAGTCGGTCGGCGAAGCCATGGCGATCGGCCGGACCTTTAAAGAGTCGCTGCAAAAGGCCATTCGCTCACTGGAGCTGGACCTCAACGGCTTGGTCTCGCGGGTAGGGATTGATCGGGGGATCCCAGAAGATTTCGATCGCGCGGCGGCGTTAGAGAAAGTTCAGCGGCTATTGCGGACCCCGCTGCCAGAACGATTGTGGCATCTCGCCGACGGTATCCGGCTCGGGCTCACGAACGACGATCTGTTTGCAATCACGAAAATCGACCCCTGGTTTCTCGAGCAGATTCGGGAGTTGATCGGATTCGAGCAGACGCTCGTGAATACGTCTGGCGGGGTTGCAGCATTGCCAGCGGGGTTGTTGCATGAGGCCAAACGCCTGGGATTTTCAGACGACCGGATCGGGCAACTTCTCGGGCTCGAACCAGCCAAAGTCCGCAAGGCGCGCACGGGATCGGGCAAGGACGGAACAGGCGCGGCACCGGGTCCGCGCGTGACGTACAAACGGGTGGATACCTGCGCGGCGGAGTTTGAGGCCCACACGCCCTACCTCTATTCCACCTATGGCCGCGAATGCGAGGCCCGGCCGTCGGATCGGAAGAAGGTCGTGATTCTCGGTGGAGGCCCCAACCGGATCGGCCAGGGCATTGAATTCGACTACTGCTGTGTACATGCGGCCATGGCGCTTCGGGAAGAGGCGGTTGAAACCATTATGGTCAACTGCAATCCGGAAACGGTGAGCACGGACTATGACACCTCGGATCGGCTGTACTTTGAGCCGCTCACGGAGGAAGACGTGCTCAATATTGTGAAAACGGAAGCGCCGTTGGGAGTGGTCTTGCAGTTCGGCGGGCAAACGCCGCTGAAGCTGGCCCTTCCCCTGTCACAGGCCGGTGTCAAGATTCTTGGTACCAGCCCGGACGCCATCGATTTGGCGGAGGACCGAGAGCGGTTTCGTGACTTGTTGAACAAGCTCGACCTGCATCAGGCGGAGAGCGGGATGGCGCGATCTGTTGATGAAGCCGTGCAGATCGCGGAGTCGATCGGGTATCCCGTCATGGTGCGGCCATCCTATGTGCTGGGCGGGCGGTCGATGCAAATCGTCTATGACCAGGCAGGATTACTCGAGTATATGCGTTCCGCCGTCAAAGCGTCGCCGAAGCATCCCGTGCTGATCGACAAATACCTGGCCGACGCCATCGAAGTGGATGCCGACGCGATTTCCGACGGAAAGACGGTCGTCGTGGCGGGAATTATGGAGCATATCGAAGAGGCCGGGGTACATTCCGGTGATTCGGCCTGCTCGCTGCCTCCGTACACGCTGGAGCAGGACGTGGTGCGTGAGATCGAACGCCAAATGAAGTTGCTGGCATTGGAGCTTGGCGTGATCGGGCTGATGAATGCGCAATTCGCCGTGAAAGGCACGACAATTTACGTTCTGGAAGTCAATCCGCGAGGGTCACGGACCGTTCCGTTCGTCAGTAAAGCGATCGGTGTGCCGTTGGCAAAGCTGGCGATGAAAGTGATGCTCGGGAAATCCCTTCATGAACTTGGGTTCACACAGGCGCCGCAGCCGGCGCATCTGTCGGTCAAAGAAGCGGTGTTCCCCTTCAATAAGTTTCCCGGAGTGGATGTGCTGTTGGGGCCGGAAATGAAATCTACCGGAGAGGTAATGGGCATCGACAGCGATTTCGGCTGGGCCTTCGCCAAGTCGCAGGCCGGAGCAGGGGCGATGCTTCCAACATCTGGAAGCGCCTTCATCAGTGTGAAAGAAAACGACCGGCCTGTTTCCTTGGATGTGGCAAGGCGGCTGCGGGCCCTCGGCTTTCAGATTCAGGCGACGAGTGGGACGGCCGACTACCTGAGGACACATGGGGTCGAGGTGGCGACGGTCAACAAAGTTAGAGAAGGGCGGCCGCACATCGTGGACCACATCAAGAATGGAGACGTGACGCTCGTGGTCAATACCGTAAGGACCGCATCGTCTCACTCCGATTCACTGTCGATCCGGAGGGAGGCCCTTCAGAAGGGGTTGTCCTATTACACGACGATGCGGGGGGCAATGGCGGCTGTACTGGGCATCGAGGCAATGATCAAGAAGACGTTGTCCATCCGTTCGTTACAGGAGTACCATCGGGCATAGCGTTCCGGGGAGCAGATCACCATGCCGACACCGATTACCAAGAAGGGATACGATGCGTTAAAGGCGGAATTAGACCGTCTGCGGAAAGTCGAACGGCCCAAAAATATCGAGGCGATCGCGGAGGCGCGCGCCCATGGCGATCTGAGCGAGAATGCCGAATACGACGCCGCCAAGGAACGCCAAGGATTCATCGAATCCAGGATTGCCGAGATTGAAACCAAGCTGGCCGAGGCCCGGATCGTCGAGATCACCGGGCGGATCAGCGAGACGGTCGTGTTCGGCGCGACGGTGTCGGTGATCGAGCAGGAGACACAATCCAAGAAGCAATATACGCTGGTCGGGCAGGACGAAGCGGACATGAAATTCAATAAGATTTCCGTCCAATCGCCAGTCGGACGCGCATTGATCGGCAAGCGGGTCGGTGATTTCGTTGAGGTAAAGACTCCGGTCAAGATGGTCGAATACGAAGTGGTGGAGATCAAGTTCGAGGAATTTTAGCCGTGTCGACGGCCCCCCCTCTGATCACGTTGCTGACGGACTTCGGCGAACGCGATCATTTTGTGGCGAGCATGAAGGGGGTGATCTTGTCGATCAATCCCGCCGTCACCATCGTCGATCTCTCACATCAAATCACCTCCCACCAGATCGAAGAGGCCGGGTATTTTCTCCGCTCCTGCTATCGGTATTACCCCGACGGCACCATTCATGTCGCCGTGGTCGATCCCGGAGTCGGCACCGCGCGCCGGCCGTTGCTGATTTCCACCGGCCGCGCGATGTTCATCGGTCCGGACAACGGGTTGTTCAGTGAAGTGCTGGATCAGGAGCCCGGCGCGAAGATGTGGCTGATCGACAACCAGCAATACCGCCTGGCCACAGCCGGATCGACCTTTGACGGTCGTGATGTGTTCGCGCCGGTGGCAGCGTGGCTGAGCAGGGGAGTGCCTCCGGCATTTATGGGCCCGGCCGTCCATGATCCAATCCGCCGTTCCACGGCGATCCCGATCCGGCACGATGAACTGCTGGTCGGAAAGATCGTCTCAATCGATCGATTCGGGAATCTCATCTCAAACATTACGGCGAGACAGGTCCAGGAATTCAGGGTCTCGCTGGGAGAGGCCGCCCTAGAGATTCATGTGGGACCGCGCATCATCAACGGCTTAGTCGGGAGCTACAGCCAAGGGAGCCGTGACAGTCTCTCCGCGCTGATCAACAGCGGCGGCACCTTGGAGATCTTTCTGCGGGAAGAGAGTGCCGCGCACCACCTACAGGTTAGTGTGGGGGAAGAGATTCGGTTGTGCTGACGCAGCGGAAGATGTCTCATCCTGAGCTGATTTCAGCGTCTGATGTGTCCGCCGGAGACCCGAATGCATGAGGTCTCACCGCGCGCCATACGGTGGCCATATTTCCCGGTCCGATTATCCGATGCCAGGAGGCAGATTACCGCGACCGCTGCAGGGCTTTGCCGGCCGAAGGTGACTCACTGATCAGGTCGCTGCGAATGGCCACGAAGTTGTTGTACTGGAATGTCTCGATGCGCTGGTCGTATCGTGGACATGCGATGAGTCCGTCAGGAACAATCCGAAACATGACGTAGTCCAGGCCGGCAAATACGTCAAAGGCATCTTTGAGGAATCGCCGCGAGTCAATGTAGGTGCCACCGTACTCGAATTGGACGCGTCGGATGATGCCGCTCTTGAGGCTCTGCACGCTTCCATGCAGCACGTCGACTTCATGACCCTCCGTGTCCACCTTCATGAGGTCGACACGCTGTAGACCGTGGTTCATGCAGAACTCGTCTGCGGTCAACAGCATGGCCTCCTCGGTCTGAGTGGCTGGTGGAATGCCATATCCGTCCTCAAGCCCGAATCGGTTGTGCAGAGAGTTCAGCCCCGATGCCTCGCCGAAAATGTGAAGGGGCGCTGTCCCTGTCCTCGATGAGAGGGCTGCCTTATGGACCGTGACATTGTCCGGAAAGCCACGGCGCAGGAGTGCATGGTGCGCGCTCGTAGAGGGTTCAAACGCATGAATGGTGGCAGTTGGCCTGAGCTCGAGTACTGAAGCAGTCCAATCGCCAACATTCGCGCCAACATCCAGCACCACGTCAAGATGCGGGGCGGCCTCGCGAACAAAGCGAAGTTCACCATTGGTGGTTGGATCACTGGTGATCGTTGGGCTGGAGTCGCCGCAGTACTCGCAGTAGAAACGGCAACATGCGGCGAGGCGTCTTGATTTCGGAATCCACGTTATCGTTCTGCGTGCGGCCTGCTCAAATGCGCCCATTCTGTTTCCTCGGGGTCATGCTGAGGAGTCCCTGTGGTGATGCCCTGCTTGTGCGACGGAGGCAAGAGGGCCGGAGGGTTCCCATCACATCGCTCATCGGGCCATGCAAAATCTGAAGGCGGCACATCAATTGCGACCTCGTGGGGCAACCCATGCTGGCGTGGATCTCCAAGTTGATGTCTTACTGTTAAGTCTGTTGCGGATTGCCCGCGCAGCATTGCACGTGTCCACTATTCCACTCCTCCGTCAGGTGGTCAAGATAGACTGCAAATGCTGCTGTCTATCCGGCTATCGCCCGCAGTAGATTCCATTCCGCATGGCAGATGAAGTCGTAGGAGCCATGCACCCTGCGAAGTATTCAGCGTGGGCCGGATAGGCCGGTCCCTGTGAGATGCACGACGCGGGGCGCTTGGCTCTCTCGCTTGACCTTCATTTCCATTGGCTCCTATAATCCTCTCACGTCATTGCTGTAACGCGCTGATTCACCGAAGAAAATGGCTGAATTCACCCACTTCAACGAGGCTGGGCACGCCCGGATGGTCGATGTGTCGGCTAAGACTTCGACTGAACGGGTGGCCACGGCGCAGGCGAAAGTATTGCTCCAGCCGGAAACCCTAGAAAAAATTCAGCAGCGTACGATTGCCAAGGGCGATGTGTTGGCGGTCGCTCAAGTAGCCGGCGTGATGGGCGCGAAGAAAACTCCCGATCTCATTCCCATGTGCCACCCGATGCTGCTGACCAGCGTCGATATTTCATTCCAGGAAGACCCGCGGCCGGATCCGGCAGGGGCTTGTTCGATCACGATTACGGCGACGGTAAAGACGACGGGGCAGACGGGAGTTGAAATGGAAGCGTTGACGGCGGCGTCGGTGGCGGCGTTGACGATCTATGATATGTGCAAGTCCGTGGATCGCGGGATGAGCTTCACAGAGGTATGGCTGTTGTCGAAATCAGGTGGAAAATCAGGAGTCTATACGAGGAAGATGAAGCCTAAGATTAAGGTTGCTGGAAGATGATTACGGTTCAGCTGTTTGGGATGACTAAGATGATGGCGGGGAACCAGTCGGCCCTGTCGTTGAATGTGGCCGATGGCCGGCAGGTCAAGGATGTCATTGGTGCGATCGAGGCCGGCTACCCTCACATAGGAGAATTGATCCAGAAGAAGAAGGTGTTGGTGTCGGTCAATCAGGAAATTGCGCACGAAGACACGATCGTTCACGCCGGCGACGAGATTGCGCTTCTACCGCCGTTTGCCGGAGGAGCGGGTGCGAGCCCAGATGACGACAGCCAGTTCGTCCGGGTGCAGCGGGAGAATTTCTCTCTCGATCAGGAACTTGACCGCGTTCGCAGCCGGTCAACACGTATCGGCGGGATCGCGACGTTCTTGGGGGTTGCGCGTGACCGGTCGCGGGGCCGCGATGTGGACCGTCTCACGTTCGAACATTATGAGGGGATGGCGCAGAAAAAACTGCGGGAAATTCGCGAACGAGCCTTACAGGATTTCGGTATTCTGGAGTTGCTGATTATTCATCGCTACGGTGAAATTTCGATCGGCGAAAATATCGTGCTGATCATCGCCGGCGCTGAGCACCGGGCTGAGGCGTTTCGCGCCTGTCAATGGGCGATCGATGAATTGAAGCAAATCACCCCCATTTGGAAGCTGGAGCGTACTCCCGAAGGGGAGGTGTGGGTGGAAGAACATCCGTAGGATGGATGAATTCATGAAGGACCTGGTTACTCAGGGCGACAGTGGCACGCATGTGGTCGATACCTTGGGGCGGCCGTTGAAGAGTTTGCGGCTGTCTGTCACGGATCGCTGCAATCTGCGCTGCCGCTACTGCATGCCTGAAGAAGAGTATGTCTGGCTGCCGCGTGAGGATGTGCTCAATTTTGAAGAATTGGCTACGCTTGCCGGATATTTCGCCGATGTGGGCGTGGAGAAGGTTCGGTTGACCGGAGGGGAGCCACTGCTGCGGCGGGACCTCCCGCGGTTGGTGCGGCTGCTGGTTCATGATCGCCGGATCCGGGAGGTTGCGTTAACCACCAATGGAGTGCTCCTGGCTGAGTATGCGCAAGAGCTGTATGAGGCGGGACTTCATCGCGTGACCATCAGTCTGGATACGCTGCGGCCGGAGCGATTCCGCCGGTTGACCGGTCGAGACGAGTTTGCCCGCGTTCTTGATGGGATCGAATCTGTGGGAAAGGCTGGGTTCCCCGACCTGAAGCTCGATACTGTCGCGATTCGAGGGTTCAATGACGACGAGCTTGTTGCGTTAATTGAATTTGCCCGGCAGTATCAGGCCGAGGTGCGGTTTATCGAGTATATGGATGTAGGTGGAGCAAACGAGTGGGCCATGGAGAAGGTGTTGTCTTGCGCAAGTATCTTGGATCGAGTGGGCGCGCACTATGGGACCATCACTCCATTGCCTGAACGTGGGTCGGCGCCGGCGCAGCGGTATCAGCTGTCGGACGGCACGATCTTCGGCATCATTCCGTCCACGACCAAGCCGTTTTGCGGGTCCTGCGACCGCAGCCGTGTGACGGCGGACGGGCTTTGGTATTTGTGTCTCTATGCGATGTCGGGGGTGGATCTCCGTCAACCTCTTCGGCGAGGGGTCAGTGCGGAAGATATGCGGGAGATCATCCGCACTGGTTGGGAGGCTCGTCGAGACCGAGGCGCCGAGGAACGGAAGGGATTGGAGCAGGTCGGGCTCAGAAACGGCGGACTGATCGGCATTGATCGGCTTCGAGAAGACCCCCACTTGGAAATGCACGCCCGTGGTGGATGATCATGAGGCGTGAAGTCTTGCGAATAACAGTTAATGATAAGGGTGAGGTTGAGCTTGAGAGCGCAGCAACGGTGTTGAGCTGGCTCCCTTGGCCTTAATCTGAGAGTTGCCGAGCGACCCGTATGACCGATCCATCCTATGCCGCGATTCTGGGGTTCGGGTTCCTGCTCGGTCTGCGGCATGCGCTCGATGCCGACCATCTTGCCGCGATCTCGACGGTGTTGGCCGAACGGCCTTCTTTTCGGGCGTCCAGCGCCGTTGGTTTTTGGTGGGGGGTTGGCCATACCACGACGCTCTTGCTCGTCGGCACGGTGGTATTGGCGTGGGATATCCGCATCCCCGAACGGTTTGAACTCCTCGCCGAGTCCGGTGTCGGGCTCTTGCTTATCGCCCTGGGCGGGATATTGGCGTGGAAACTGTACCGGGAACGGTGGCATGTCCACAGCCATCACCACGATGACGGTCCGCATGTCCATTTTCATAGCCACCAGCAGCAGAACGATCATCGCCACCGGCATTGGATGGCCGGTTCCGTTCGGCCGCTCTGCATCGGGATGGCGCATGGGCTGGCTGGGTCAGCGGCGCTGATGCTGATTGTGCTCTCGTCGACTCATGAATTGGGATCGGGACTGTTGTCAATTGCTGTCTTCGGTGTGGGCTCGATTGTAGGGATGATGGCGATCGGGCTGACGATCAGTCTGCCGCTGGTGTATTCACTCGCGGCCAGCCGGCGTCTGTTTATGGGATTGCAAGGCTGTGCCGGCGTTGCCAGTGTCTGTATCGGGATCTGGAT
>JAYWIP010000079.1:0-11312 GCA_039794465.1 Nitrospira sp. | reverse complement strand
GGGGTGAAGCGGGCGGCGTAGGCGTCCTGGTCCGGTAGTTTGAGGAAGACCATGATGCCGGTGTCTGGGTTGATGGAAAAGGTCCCGGTCCCCTTCAAGGTGTTGTCGCCAGACGGTTCCAGCTCTACCTGAATCTTCGCCTTTTCAAATCCCTGTTGGATTGTCGCCCGCGCTTTCGCTCCATCGCAGGGGATGGCCTTGTCGGAATGATCCGCTACATACAGGATCAGCTCCCCATCCTTGGCAACCAGTTCCAGATGGTATGGCCCTGCGGCAAGCGATTGCCCGCCATGAAGTGCCTTCACGGTCACAGCGTGTTTTGCCGAGTGGGCGCCGACCGGTACTGCCACGAGCAGCGCTCCGCACAGGGCCACAAGGCCCAGTAGCTGTGTCATCATTCGGTCTCCAGATAGTCCAGCGACATCGTTCTGAATGAGACGGGTTCGGGCCGTTAATGATTCGGCGGGTGGTGGTGATGATGGTGTTCGTCTCCGCCGGATTTCGGTGTCCCCTCCTGTTGCTTCTCACTTGGGTCGGGCTTAGGCTTCAGCGGCGTGAAGCGGGCGGCGTAGCCGTCCTGATTCGGCAGTTTCATGAAAACGATGACCACGGTGCTCGGCGTGAGCGCAAACGCTCCGGATCCCTTGAGCGTATTGTCTCCCACCGGATGCAAATGCACCTGTGTTTTGGCTGTTCCCGTCTCAACGGTGGCTTTAGCCAGTCCGCCTTCCACGCCGATCTTATTGTCCGCATGATCCGTCACATAGACGGTGAGTTGCCCGTCTTGGGCCACGAGCTCCAGATGAAACGGCCCTGTCATGCGGAGTTGTCCCCCGTGCGGAGCCTGGACCGCTTCAAAATATTCATCCGTATGGGCCCAAGCCGACAATGCAAGGGCCGATAGCCCGAAGACTATGGCACCGGTCATCGCTATGCGCATGCGAACGCTCCTTTGCTTACTTTTCATCAGTACCTTAACATAGATAGCTGGTGAGATGGCAGGATGTGCCGGCAAGATTCCGAGCTCATGCGTGAGGAGATCGGCGAAATTACTTTAGCAAATAGTCTGAAATCAGCGCGGCCAGTTCGGCGGGCTCGACGACCCCTTCACGGGTGAGGAGCAGCTTGCCATTGGCGAAAAAATGGGTGGTGGGATACGTCTCGAATGTATGGGTCTTCTTGATCTCGCGGCAGCGGCCGGGGACGTGCATCTTGGCCTTCCCGACCTTGATCTCCGGGAATTTTGCAGCAGTCGCTTCGAGGATGGGATCGTAGGTCTTGCAGGGTTCGCACGTCGCCAGGCCATAGGCGACGACCGCACCGGCGCTGTCGGTGAATTCCTTGTAGTTGGCGTCGCTGACGTCGTGAACGGTGCTCACTGGCAGTGCTGAGGCATGAGTGCTGAGGACTGAGCTTCGGATCCGCTCAGTCCTCAGTCCTCGTTGCTCGGTCCTTCGTCTTAAGACAACTTTGCGAGGGCCGCGAGGATGTCCTTGTCCTCCCGGGCCGTCTTGATTTCCTGCACCTTGACATAGGAGACCTTGCCGTTTTTGTCGACGATCACCGTCGCCCGCTTCGAGCAGTTCAGTGGCTCAAAGTACAAGCCATACGCTTTCGCGGTCGTCCGGTGCACGTCGGATAACAGGCGATGCTTCAGATCGAGCGAATCGGCCCAGGCCTTGTGGGAGAAGAAGCTGTCGCAGCTGACGCCGAACAACTCGGCATTCGCGCCCTGGAACTTGGGGAAGTCATCGGTCAAACACTTGTTTTCACCCTGACAGACCGGACTCCAGTCCAACGGATAGAAGCAGAGCACGACATTCTTCTTGCCGCGATAATCACTCAGCTTCACATCCTTCTGATCTTGGTCCTTCAAATTGAAATCCGGTGCCGTATCGCCGACCTTGATTTCTGGTGCTACATCGCTCATTTCCGGTCCTCCTTTGCAAACGTCTTTAGATGTTGTCTTGTCCGAGGTTCTTCCTTTGAGAAGAGACCTCACCTGTAAGGAGAAATTTTGTACCTTGTGCTTGGAAGGCTTGTCAACAGGCCGGAAGGCCTAGTGCAGGGGAAACCGACTCCGGAGGGTCGGCAGCCGGCGGTGCGGTGTGGTTGCTTACCCGATCTGAAGTTCGCGGAATCCCAGCATGCGCCCGGTTGGAGCTGCCGTCCGGTAATTGGCAATACGGACGGTACGACCGAGCATGGGGAGCAGGACGTCCGTCCCGACCTTGAGTGGCTGCCCGAGGCGGAGCAGCTCGTGAGCCGATTCCCTGAGGAGTTCTTTAGCCCTGTTTTCAGGCAGGCCCTTGCCTTGAAACAGCTCGAGCTCATCCAGCCCAAACTTACTCAGGCCCAGCGAATAGGACCAGACCTGATCGAGTTTTGACGTGTCGTCGTGGCTGATCGTCAAATGGTCATCCAAGAGAAATCCAGTAAGCGGGCGGTTCTGCCAATCCGACGGATTGATGTAGGCGCGGGTGGTGACATCGAAGGCGGTGCCCTGGGTCAACAGGGTGAGGCCGCGCGCCAGACGGGCGGCAAAGAGCACCTGGTCCGGCATCTCCCGTGGAGGCGACACAGACGGGGCGATAGCGCCCATCGTCTCATGCTCCCAGGACATTTGCTTCATGATTTCGCCCACGTGGCTCGCCGGCAGGGGCATAACGACATGCGCCGACCAGGGGCCATGGGTTGCTTGCCAGGACTCGGGAGACCCGTCTTCGTGACGAATCGTCAGCGGGCCGCCGTATTCGCGCTCGTACCAGCTTGTCAGTTCATCAGTGGACGGAGCCGTTCCACGGTAGCCGATGAAATACAGAGGCGGGCGTTTGGCGGACGGCTTGGGGGTCTTCTTACGAATTCTCATAGGAGAGTCCGAATCTCGCTCCTCGTGAATCGTATCTTGTACGCGAACGACCTATCACTTCCCCGCCTTCTTCGCTTTGCGCCGGTCTTCCGGATTGAGCAGCCGCTTGCGAAGACGCAGACATTGGGGGGTGATCTCTACGAGTTCGTCGGCCCCGATGTATTCCAATGCAAATTCCAGCGACATCTCGCGTGGCGGGGTCAAAATCAGGGCTTCATCTGAGCCGGCCGCGCGCATGTTGGTGAGTTGCTTCTGCTTGCAGACGTTCACGTCGAGGTCTTCGTCCCGGCTGTTTTGGCCGACGACCATTCCCCGATAGACCTCCACCCCGGGGCCGATGAACAGTTCGCCGCGCTCTTGGGTCATGAACAGGGCGTAGGCTGTGCTCGTGCCGTCTTCAAAGGCGCACAGTGAGCCGTGCGGAGTGACCAACAGGTCTTGCTCGTGGGCCGCCTCGTAGGCCTTGAAGACATGATGCAAGATGATGGTCCCGCGGGTCTTGGCCATCAGGATATTTTTGAGTCCCATGATGCCGCGAGTCGGAATGTAGTACTCGAGGTGCATTTCGCCGGGCCCGGCGTCAGAATGGACCAGCTTCATGTGGCGCATTTCGCCCCGGCGCTTGCCGACTTCTTCGATCACGGCGCCCTGGTACATTTCCGGTATTTGAATGGTCAGTTCTTCGTACGGCTCCGTGACCATCCCGCCGTCACGGTGCAAAATGACCTCCGGTTGGGAGACTTGCAGCTCGTAGCCTTCGCGCCGCATCTGTTCGATCAAGACGCCGAGATGCAATTCTCCGCGTCCGGCGACCAGGAACCGGTCGGCGCTGTCCGTTTCACTCACGCGCAGCGAGACGTTGGTCTCCAGCTCCTTGAAGAGCCGCTCACGCAGGTGCCGCGATGTCAGGAACCTGCCTTCACGCCCTGCGAAGGGGCTGTTGTTCACGGAGAAGGTCATCTGAACGGTCGGCTCGTCGATCGTGACACGCGGCAGCGCCAGTGGCTGCTCGGCATCGGCGATCGTGTCGCCGATGCTGACGTCGTCGAGTCCGGCGACCGCCACGATTTCACCCGCCTTCACCTCTTCGACATCGGTCCGTTCGAGGCCGGCATAGACGGCCAGGTCGGACACCTTGCCCGGCAGTTTTGCGCCGTCTTTCCCGAGCACGAGCACATTCTGCCTCCGGGCGATCGATCCCGATTGAATCTTCCCGATACCCATCTTGCCCTTGTACGAGTCCTGTGCCAGGGCCAGGACGAGGATCTGGAGCGGGGCGTCGGCATTGATGGCCGGAGCCGGAATCTGCTCCAGCACGGTGTCAAGCAGCGGCGCAATGTCGTCTCCCGGCTTGTTCACGTCGAGCGTGGCGATGCCTTTGATGGCCGAGGTATAGACGATGGGAAAATCGAGCTGGGCATCGGTGGCACCCAGATGGACGAAGAGATCAAAGGTGCGGTTGACAACGTCGTCGATCACGGCGTCCGGGCGGTCAATCTTATTGATGACCACGACGGCTTTGTGTCCGAGCGCCAAGGCCTTCCGCAACACAAAGGTCGTTTGCGGCATTGGACCTTCCTTGGCGTCGATCAGCAGCAGGACACCATCCACCATCCGCAAAGTCCGTTCGACCTCGCCGCCGAAGTCGGCGTGTCCCGGCGTGTCCACGATATTGATCTTCACGCCCTTGTACGTGACGCTGGCGTTCTTGGCCCGGATCGTGATACCGCGCTCGCGCTCCTGGTCCATCGAGTCCATGATCCGTTCGCCCATGCCGTCGATCTTTCGGTGGACGTGGGTTTGGCGGAGGATCGCGTCGACCAGCGTCGTCTTTCCATGGTCGACGTGAGCAATGATGGCGATGTTCCGAAGGTCGTTCCGGCGGTCGTGCGGGGCGCGTATGTTCGACATGGGGGGGGGTCCGTTCTGTTGTTCGCGGCAAAAAAAAGACGCCCCGACATCGAGGCGTCGACGTGCAGTATACCCGACGGACGAGTGCGGTACAAGCGCCCGGTTCTGTGCCGGGTTCGCGCGCGAACTTGAGTTTTAGGGGGATGCATTGTAAGGTGACGGTGCCACCCTCGCGGATCTCAATCCACCATCAGGAGCTGTGTTCGGATGCCAGGCGATGATCGCTTTATAGAGATTCAGCAACGGCCCCGCTGGGCCTGGCCATGGCGTTGGTGGCAATTCGCCTTGGTCGGGATCTTGGCCTGCGGCATCACCGGATCCACGACAGTGGCCGGAGTGATCTGGTATTTCTCGAGGGACTTGCCCTCCCTCGACCTGCTTCAGAATTATCAACCCAGCCTGGTGACCACCGTCTATTCGGACGATCGGCAGCCCATCGGGCAATTTTTCATCGAACGTCGCATCCTGACGCCGCTGGCGCAGATTCCAAAAAGTCTCACCCAGGCGGTCATTGCCACGGAGGACGCGCGGTTTTTTGAACACCCGGGGCTGGATTATGTCGGGATGTTACGGGCGGCCTGGACCAATATCCGGCATGGCGGCAGAAAAGTCGAAGGGGCCAGTACCATTACCCAACAGTTGGCGCGGTCCCTGTTTCTGTCATCGGAGCGGTCGTACGAGCGCAAGATCCGCGAGTTGATCCTGGCGTATAAAATGGAAGCGGCCGCGGGGAAAGAGCAGATTCTTGAGACCTACCTGAACCAAATCTACTTCGGACAGGGGGCGTACGGTGTGGCCTCGGCAGCCCAGTCGTACTTCGGGAAGAAACTGTCGGCGCTGACGCTGGCTGAGTCGGCCTTCCTGGCGGGGCTGCCGAAATCGCCCAGCCGGTTTTCTCCATTCACGGCGTACGACCGTGCGAAGAAACGGCAAGAGCACGTGCTGTTCCGTATGCAAGAGGCCGGATTTATCACGCCGGCCGATCGCGATGCCGCGGTTGCCGAAATCCTCACCTTCCACAGACCCGGCAGCGAACACCTGGCGCCGTACTTCGTCGAATATGTCCGCCAATTACTGATGGCGAAATACGGTGAAACGATGGTCTACAAAGGCGGCCTGCAAATTCAGACCACGTTGAATCTGGAAATGCAGAAGGCTGCAGAAACCGCGTTTGCGTCCGGCGTCCGTGAGCTGGACAAGCGGCAGGGGTGGCGCGGCCCTCAGCGCACCGTGGATCTGGGGACACTCCAGCCGTCGCAGTTGCCGACCAGCGACAAGCCGCTCAAACCGGGTGACATTGTGGAAGGCATCGTATTGAAGGTGGCGAAGGATCACTACGTGGTGCAAGTCGGTCCGGTTGCAGGGCGGTTGGCGTTCGACGACATGGCCTGGGCCAAACGCCTGCTCAAGGGGTCCGATCCCACCGTTGATTTTGTCATCAACCCCAATCTCAAGCAGCTGCTCAAGCCGGGCGATGTGGTCGAGGTCGGAATCAAGAAACTCGTTAAGGACGGGATGCAGCTGACGCTCGAGCAGACTCCGATTGTGGAGGGAGGCTTGATCGCGATCGATCCCAGAAGCGGTGCAATTCGGGCGATGGTCGGAGGTGTCGATTTTTCCCGTAGCGAATACAACCGCGCGGTGCAGGCGCACCGGCAGCCGGGGTCGGCGTTCAAGCCGCTTATCTATGCGACGGCGATGGCCCAAGGATTGAGTCCCGCCACGCAGATTCTGGATGCGCCGGTGGTGTATGAGCAGGAAGAAGAGGACAAGATCTGGAAACCGGAAAACTACGGCCGCAAATTCCACGGCATGGTGAGTCTCCGGGACGCGCTGGCGCACTCGCACAATTTGGCGACGGTGCGGTTGCTCGACAAGGTGGGGATCAAGAATGTCATCGAGTTTTCCCGCTCAGTTGGTCTGACGAGTCCGTTGCAGGCCGATCTCTCATTGGGATTGGGCTCATCGTCGGTGGGCCTCATGGAATTGACGTCGGTCTATGGAGTCTTCCTGAACCAAGGAACCAGGGCGGAACCGTTCGCGGTGAAAGCGGTGATGGATAACACCGGAAAGTCGCTCGAAACCACTCAGCCGGAACCCCACGAGGTGATCGCGAAAGAAACGGCGTACCTCATCACCAACATGATGGAAGATGTGGTGCAGAAAGGCACCGGTCAAGCGGCGAAAATACTCGATCGTCCGATTGCGGCCAAAACCGGCACGACCAACGATTATATCAATGCGTGGTTTATCGGAGGGACTCCCAATTTGGTCACCGGCGTGTACGTGGGCTTTGACGACCGCCGTTCGCTCGGCGAAAGTGAAACCGGCGCCCGCGCGGCCCTGCCGATTTGGATCGGGTTCATGAAGGAAACGTTGAAGCAGCTTCCAGTCGTCCCGTTTGAAATTCCGGATGGGGTGACGTTCGTGAAGGTGGATTCATCCACGGGGCTGTTGGAATCGGAACAGGAAGGCGAAGGGCAAACGGGCGTCGTGGAGCTCTTTACCAAAGGAAGCGAGCCGACGCAGGCCGCCCACAGACGCGTCGACCCGACGGACTTCTATAAGTTGGATCAGATTCCGGAAGGACAACCGGCGGCGGAGGGAAGTCTCTAGCGGGTCGTCCGGCTAGGACTTCGAGTCCTGAAACTCCTCGTGCCAGGCCATCTGGATCGTCTCGAGAATCTTTTCGTTGGATTTCTTCGGATCGTCTTTGAATTCCGGTAAGGCCATGATCCAGGTATGCATGTCAGTGAATCGGACCGTGAGCGGATCGGTGTCCGGATGCTCTTCCACCAGGCGAATCGCTATCTCTTCCGCGTCCTGCCATTTGAGATCCATGGGTCACTCCGTCGTATCTCGTCGTTCATGAATCGTGAAGCGTCCGGATTGTCTTGCGAGATACGCTTCACGAGATACAGTTCACGTCACTTCCGTGACTTTCTTTCCCTGTAAGCTTCGTTTGAGGGAGTCGTCGATCATTGCTACCGACAGCGGTTGCGCCGCCTGTTCGAGGTCGGCCATGCGCGCGCGAATCGCCTTCGGGTCGTTGCCGTCCTTGGTCGAGGCCAGTGCCGCCACTGCGGCACGAATAGACGCCAGCGTGTCCGGTGCAATGAGCCGGCTGCCTTCAGACAGCGACTTCTCCGTCGTCGTGATCAACGCGCCGGCCTCAAGCCGCGCCTCGATCAACTTGCGGGCCGTCACGTCTTCCTGCGCGAACTTAAACGAGTCCTCGATCATCCGTTCCACTTCGCCGTCCGACAGGCCATAGGAGGGTTTCACTTCGACCGATTGGCTTTGCCCGGTCCGCATGTCGCTGGCCTTGACGTTCAAGATACCGTTCGCGTCAATCAGGAAGGTGACCTCGATGCGCGGCACACCGGCCGGGAGTGGCGGAACTTTGAGGCGGAAGCGAGCGAGGCTTCGGTTGTCTTTCGCCAGTTCACGTTCGCCTTGGAGAATGTGGATATCCACGCCGGTTTGGCCGTCCACATAGGTCGTGAACATTTCTTTGGCGCTTGCCGGGATGGTGGTGTTCCGGCGGATCACGCTGCTCATCACGCCCCCCATCGTTTCGATGCCGAGTGACAGCGGCGTGACGTCGAGGAGCAGCATGTCGGTCGTGCCGCCGCTGAGAATGTCCGCCTGCACCGCCGCGCCGAGGGCCACCACCTCGTCTGGGTTGAGATCCCAATGCGGTTGTTTGCCAAACAGCTCTTGCACCCGTTGTCTGACGAGGGGCATGCGAGTGGAACCGCCAACCAAGACGACTTCGTCGATGTCCGCTGGCGTCAACCCCGCGTCTTTCAGCGCCATCCGGCAGGGGGTCAGCGTGCGCTCGATGATGTCCGTGACCGACGCTTCAAGCTCGTCCCGCGTCAGTTCTCTGGAGAAGCGGAATGTTCCGTCCGGGAGTTCGATCGCAATCTGTGTCTTGAGGCTGTCCGATAAGTGAATTTTGGCCCGCTCCGCTTCCAGGCGCAGCGCCTGCATATGGTCGGGATAGGCGTTGAGGTCGATGCGATGTGCGGCTCGGATCTCGTGGAGCAGTAGGTCGGCGATGCGGCAGTCCAGATCGTCTCCGCCGAGATGCGTATCCCCGTTCGTGGCCAAGACTTCGAAAATGCCGTTCTTAAGTTTGAGAATGGAGATATCGAAGGTGCCGCCACCGAAGTCGTAGACGGCGATCGTACCCTGCGTCTTTTCTTGAAGGCCGTAGGCGAGCGAGGCGGCCGTCGGCTCATTGATGATGCGCAGCACCTCCAGCCCGGCGATCAGGCCGGCGTCTTTGGTGGCCTGGCGCTGGCTGTCGTTGAAGTAGGCCGGCACGGTGATGACGGCTTTGGTGATGCTTTCACCCAGGTGCTCTTCGGCCCGCTGTTTGAGCTCCTTCAAAATCATGGCGGAGATCTGCGGCGGCGAATAGGTTTTCTCGCCGAGTTTGATGCGGATGACACCGCCTTTTTCAGTCAGGGAATAGGGAAAGTACGCCAGCTCGCCCTGCACGTCTGCAAGCCCTCTGCCCATGAAGCGCTTCACCGAATAGACTGTACGATCCGGACTCCGCGTGAGGTGCTCTTTTGCCGGGTCGCCGACGATGAGGCCGTTGTCCGTCATGGCCACGACAGAAGGCACCATGGAGCGTCCGCTGCGCCCAGGGATCACGCAGGGTTTCCCGTCCTTCATGTACGCGACGAGCGAATTGGTGGTGCCTAAATCAATCCCGACGATGCGCGCCATGATTAGCCGATTGTTGCGATGAGGTCGTTGACGATATTCTTCACGTAGGTCCGGTTGGAGAGGATGTCCCGCATCTGCTTGAGCAGGCGATCCCGCTCGGCGCGCGCCTGAGCGCCGGCGTCACCGCGGTCTTGCAACGTATCCCAGTCGGTGAAGAGCCGCTGGAGCTGCTGTTCCATATCACGCTTGCGCCGCTCCAAGGCCTCCTGTTCGGCGATGAGCTGCGCGCGAAGCTCGCGGCCTGCTTGGGACGCGCGGTCGCTTGCCCGGTAGGCCTCCATCGTTTCTTGCAGCTCGAGAATCTCCTCGAAAAGGTCGCTCGGCGGTGAAGTACGGATCTCCTTCACCGACCCGGCCTCCAGGTCGAGCAGATACTCGGCCCGCTGAATCGGGTCTCGCAGCGTGCGGTAGGCGGTATTGAGGGTCGCGGCGTTGCCCAGGCTGATGGTCTGTTCAGCCTCGCTCTTGTTCTGATAAAAGTCCGGGTGAAAGGCGCGGCTCAATTCGTAGAACTTTGCTTCCAGTTTGCTCTGGTCGATGGTCAGCCGGCGCGGGAGGCCGAGACAGGTGAAGTAATCGGTCTCCTTCGACACGGGCTGGACTTTCACGCAGCGTTCGCAGAAATATTCCCCCGACATTTCGGACTGGCAGTGCCAGCACATGCTTCTGGCCATCTGAATGTCGCGGGGGCCGGAGATGTGGGTGTGCTGAGCCATTCTGGATCTCACCTGTTCTGACAACACAGGCATGGCGAGGAGCCATGCCTGCGAAAAGACGCTCTGCAGCAGCGCGTTATGCCGAGAACGATTCTCCGCAGCCGCAGGTCTTGTTGGCGTTCGGGTTGACGAACTTGAAATTGCCGCCCATCAAATCCTTATGGTAATCGAGTTGCGTGCCTTGCAGATAGATGGCGCTCTTTGCGTCCACAATGACCTTGACACCGTCGAACTCGAAGACCTGGTCGTGCGGGCCGATTTTATCGTCGAAGTTAATCGTATAGCTCAGCCCTGAGCAGCCGCCGCCCTTGACCCCGAGGCGAAGTCCGCCCTCCTCGATGCCTTGGACATTGATGAGCCGCTTCACTTCTTTCAAGGCGGCATCCGTCAGTGTGATGACCGGTGTGGGTGTCGTCGTCTCCGATGTGCTCATGGAAGCGCTCCTTCCGCTGAGGCGGTTCGTTACGTGGCCGCCTCTGTCTTGTCGCCCGCCTTCTTTTGATAGTCCGCCAGCGCGGCCTTGATGGCGTCTTCCGCCAGCACGGAACAGTGAATTTTCACCGGCGGGAGATTCAATTCCTGCACAATGTCCGTGTTCTTGATCTGCTGCGCTTCCTCGATCGTTTTCCCCTTCAGCCATTCGGTGGCCAGACTGGAGCTGGCGATCGCCGACCCGCAGCCGAAGGTTTTGAACTTGGCGTCCACAATCGTATCGTTCTGCACCTTGATTTGCAGCTTCATCACGTCGCCGCATTCCGGCGCGCCGACCATGCCGGTGCCGATGCCCT
The DNA here is from genome assembly GCA_039794465.1 of Nitrospira sp. Lineage (GTDB taxonomy): Bacteria > Nitrospirota > Nitrospiria > Nitrospirales > Nitrospiraceae > Nitrospira_D. Next base: position 285 of record JAYWIP010000079.1, on the reverse strand, counting down.
CTTCATCTTTTTTGAAGCTCCCCATGTTGCGGGGGTTGTTGAAATGATCGACCACTTTATCGCTGTAAGCCATGGTTCCCTCCGCCGTTATAAAATATGCGATCTTTCTTTTCTTAACTTAATGAGCTGCCCACTGAACGGATTTCAAGTCCACGCCTTCTTTGGCCATTTCATAAAGCGGGGACATTTCCCGCAGCTTGGTCACAATCTCAATAACCTTCTTGATCGTATAGTCAATCTCTTCGTCGGTGTTGAATCGGCCCAGGCCGAAGCGGATCGACGAAT
>JAYWIP010000078.1:0-22422 GCA_039794465.1 Nitrospira sp. | reverse complement strand
TGGAGAAAATATTGACGTTATCGGGTTCCTCGTTGTTTACATTTCGATTCTGGGTTCTAAACAGTTGCTGATCCCCCTTTCTCGTTTCTCTCCATCTACTCATTCCTCGTGAGTTGAGATAGAGCCGGATGGCTCTTGACCACACCGGAGCAGCTGGATACAGTCATCATTCGTGTACCAATGCTATTAGATTCTCTCCCAGGCTGTACCGGAAGATCCGGCAGGTGTTGGTGAGGTTGTTTACGGCACAACAGCAGAAGCCGAACACAGAATCTTACGAATGAGCGACACGATGCGCAATACGATGGCAGGAAGACGAGGACACAATTGTTTAGAAGGAGAATAACCAATGTCCAAGCACCTCTCTACGTTGTGTGTAATCCTTGTTCTCGGTACGCTGGTCGGGTGCCCGGCGCCTCGCCCTGGTGCTGATCCTGACCCCAATGTTGTGGCCGTTCCCATAAGTGATCCGAATCCTCCAACTGCTGTGGGCCTTGATGTGTATGACCCAGATCTCATTAGTGTTGGGATGACCTCACAACCGGTGACCATTATTGCGGTTTCAAATGAGGTGACCGTGGTCGCGGGTGCAACTGATGAGGATGGAGGTATCAAAGCATTGAAGTTATGGGCAACGTATACCTACTACAGGCCAGGTCAGACTTCCGGTCCTGGGCTTGCCGGGGCTCCTCTGAAAGAATATCTCAGCGATGCGGTGGTTGGCGGCTCCGCACGCAAGAGTCCCTTCCTTACGCATACGTTTAAGTTGAAGGATGACCTGCGTGGATGGTCCAGGATCAAGATTGATATTCAGGTCGAGGGGGAAAATTTTTATGGTGGGAAGGTAAAGACCCCTCTGGTTTCGATTACGTATCCAACGCGGCAAGACGGGGATACCGATTACATGGCCTTCTGCCGACAGCAACGAGTCCCCATCCCGCCAAATTGGGCTCTAACGGGAACTGCCTGGGTCTATCAGGGGCTACTCCAAACCAATCTGTTGATTCCGGGAGGAGATGCCCATGTGTGGACCTATAGTGACCCGGTTCGACGAGGCGCGGCGATCGCATTGCCTCGAGGCAACGGGGGACAGCGGGGAGGCCTGGCTGGAATTATTTCTCAAAGCGCGACGACCGGCCGTGCCTGCTTCTGGGACAGCCGTAAGCGCGATGACCAGGATCCTTTACGAGAAATGCCAAAAATTGACTGGGGGGCTGAACCATTAGCCATCTCTCAGCTCAAAGATGCCTCGAACTTAACAGAAGAAGGATCCGGACGGTGTCCCGATTGTCATCGGGGAGACAATGTCTTCCTTATCTCACCCGATGATCCAACGTGGGCCAAGGTGATACGAGGTCCCTTGCCCAACAGTCCTGGTAGTACCTTTACAACCAGAGTGGAGTCTTCATCTGATAGGACCGGTGGGCATCCTCGGTATGTTCCTGTGACCTATCCAGCCAATCGGCCGGACTGGGTGAATGCGTTTAATTTTGCTCAGGGAGGGGATTGTGCATCTTGCCATGAAAACCCTATCCGAGGATTCACGGGGAGACCGAAAATGTCGCCTGGGCCTGATTGTGCGGGGCCTGAAAAGAAGGTCGAGCTTTGTTATAAGTGACGGGGGCGTGTCTCAGCCGGCGGTGCCGGGCATCGCGGTCAAACTGCTCGCCAAGTCGGCGTCGGATCTGACCAGAATACAGGACGCCTTATGGGCGGCTGTCCGTGCGGAGCTCTGGAATCTACCGCCGGTGGCGTGGAGAAAATATTGACGTTAACTGAGAGGAGGACGCTATGACGATCAGCCAAACGTGCGGGTATCTCCTAGTTGCAGGTGGAGTTGTCTTGCTCGTCGGGTGCTCTGCGTGGAACGGGAGACCAGACACGGACGTTCACGTTGTGAGTACGCCGGACATGAAATCCAAGAGCCTCGCAGGCGCGTACCCAGACGTTGGACCGGATGGCGGAATCAATGCCCATCCGGCATCCTCAAACAAATAGTTCTCAGACTTGCGAAGCCGGCTGAGGCTCACCCGATCTCATAGTTAGTGCTGAGTTGACCGTCGGTCCGGAAACGGGTTTCACATCCGCACTCCTGATTGTGTCCGGACGTACGTCACCGCACTTCCAGCACGCCTTCCTGGCCCTTCTCACGGTGGCTCTTCATGAAGGGCAGCTTCTTATCGCAATAAATCGCAAAGGAACCCGGGACTGTGGGGGTGAACTTGATAGTCCGGGTTTCTCCTGAAGGAATTTCTTCTCGGATATGCAGTCTGGATCGAGGATCGTCGATGATGACACTGTGAGGTACAACCCACGTTACGCTCTTGAAGGTCAGTTCGACCGGTTGGCCGGCCATGACAACAAGGTGGTGAGGAGTAAACGCATAGCTGTCGGCTTCTACTGTCGCTCGTTGGACACCGTCGGGATCGAGCGGTACATCGAGGGCATGTGATCTTTCTGCATACAGTAGGAATATTTGCATGAGCAGTCCGATTGCAACCGATAGTCCCATAATCCGGTGTTTCCCTACCCTTTGCTGTTGGATAGTCTTTGTATCCTTTTCCAAGTCATTTATTTTTGAACCTCCCCGTAGGATAGGCCAAAATCCCTGATAAATCGATGGGGGCCTGGAAGCTTCCAAGAGAGGTTTTTGAGCAAGCCGGAAAAGGGGACCGGCTATTTCTCCGGAGATTTCGATGGGCGGCTGTCTGTGAGAAGCTCCGGGGGCTGTCGCAGGTGGCGTGGAGAAAATACTAGCTCGGTCGGGCTCTTCGTCGTTCGTATCTTGTGCCGCAGCGATCCCAGCAGTTTTCTGCCAACGCAAAGCGTCTGTTCGGCCACCTCAGCGCCAGGGTTTCTTACTCCGTTTGAAATGACGAAGGGCTCACGCGCGGCTCGTCTGCGTGCCGCACGGGGAGCGCGCTCCAGGACCGAGTGATGCTGGATGGCAAGTGAACAGATGGTGAGATTTGCTACCGTGTGATGAGGAATGGCGATACAGTGGAAGGGGGAACTGTCCAAACAGGTCGTTCTCATATGATTCGTCCAGCGAGTCCCATTCCATGAATGAGCCCAAGAACAGCACCATTGCCTTAAATGTGAGACTCAAGCCCAGCGAGTCCACGGCGCATCCACACGCCGTGAATTATTCCAACGTCGGTGTGGCCCAGGGGATCGCCTATGTCGATTTCGGGTTCATCGAGCCGGCCGCCCTCGCCACTGTGGCAAAAGCTGCCAAGGATGGACAACCAGCGCCCAAGGGGTTGGATGGCCACCTGGTCACCCGCGAGGCCATGCCGCTGGACGGCCTGGTCCGTCTCCATCAGCAGATTCAGCAGGTCTTAAACGGCCTGCGCGACGCCCGGCGGGAGCAGGGGAAACCGTAACGACGAGAGAGGTGTCGAATGGCGTATGCGCAATGGTTTCGTCTGACCATCGCTCCGAGGTCTTCCCGTTTGAGAGGAGGACGGATGTTGGGGCTCTTGGTTTGTGGGTGGCTATGGGCCGCAGGGGTGGTTGCCGCTCCCGTCGATGAAGTCACCCCCATTGGTTCGATTGTCGTGAATCCCATGGCGAATAACCGCCGCGCGGTCATCCTGAAAGGCAAGACCAAAATCCCCACGAGCTATCAAGGGCGCGACGGCTTTGGGCGTTATATCTGTGGCCAGGGGTTTATTCTGGAAGATGACACCGGTGCGCTCGACGTCCTCTACCTGGTCCGGTGTGAGACGAATGAGATTCCCATGTTGGCGAGTGAAGGCGATCGAGTGGTCGTCCACGCGACGATTGATGTCTCAACCGATAAGGCCCAGAACACAGAGGGCAAAGAAGTGGTTGTCAAAGCGATGGCTACCAAGATCGTCCGAGAAAAATAACCTGTGGGTGAAGAAAACGGGACAGAACATCGTGTCAGGGACACCTTTTTCCTGCCCCAGCAGTGTCGTCAGATCTTGGTCGGACTTCGGACTGAGGAAGGTGCGTCCAGCATCACGCGGGGAAGACAAGAGAGAGGAGGGTGCTGTCGCTGTTCGTGAAATCCGAGAAGCGTTTCACGACCAACACTAACGTGTCCCTGTCTCCGAAGGGGAGGCCGTGCGGAGCGAGTGGGCCAGGCCTACGAGCGACAGGGTGTAGATCAGCCATTTCGACGGATCGAAGTTATACCAGCGCGGACCGTTTCGGTAGTCGGTTGGGTATGTGTGGTGGTAATTGTGGTAGCCCTCACCGAACGTCAATAGCGACACCAACCAGCTGTCTCGGCTGGAATCCTTTTGGCCGTGCGGCTGCTTCCCCCAGATGTGACAGACGGAGTTGATGCAAAAGGTCGAATTGAGCACGGCAAAGGTCCTGCCGATTCCGGCCAGCATGAAACAGCCCAGCCCGCTCAACCACCCTCCGTAGAGAAATCCCACGACAAAGGGCAACGCGAGTCCGGCCAGCACGATCGGCACGTAATAGCGGTGCTGCCACACGACAATCGGATCTTGTCGAAGCCGCGTGGCATACCTCTCGTCGGAGTAGCGCTGGTCCGCGAAGAGCCATCCACAGTGGCTATGCCAAAATCCCAGTTTGGCATTATAAGGGTCGGCATCTTGGTCACACGCGGCGTGATGGCGGATATGGTCTGCTCCCCACTTCAAGGCGGAGTTCTGAAGCGCCCATCCGCCCGCGATGAGAAGCCCAGCCTTGACCCACGTGGGGCAGTTGAAGCTCCGGTGTGAAATCAGACGGTGATAGCCGACGGTAATGCCCAGGCCGGTCACGACATACAGTAGTCCAAATAAGGACCAGTCCAGCCAGGTGTAGCCGAACAAGAAACCATACAGAGGCACTCCAATGACTGCGGCGGCGACAACGGCACCGAATAATAAGATTGTGATAGACAGTGGAAAGGTGCGTCGGAGTCCTGGCCCCGCAGAAGGAGGGGCGCTTTGTACTGGATCTATGGTCGGTACGGTAGACGCCTCGGCTGGTTGGAGCATACTATCGACTAGACCTCGGTGTTGTCGAGCGTGTACGTCGAGCGTTGATCACTCTAGCAGGTTGATGGACAATTAGCCATTCCTTTTGCACCCGGGGACTCCCCTCGCTGGATCTGCCTAATAAGTTGGACAGTCGCGTAACGCACGGCCTGTCGTGATTCGGCGACCGCACAGGTCAAATTTTTGGTCTTGTTTGAGAGAGTCCGGTGCGGTAATATGATTTTCCAGATACTCGGTCTAACCCTAGCCTCGCCGGTAAGTGGCCGATCGTGTATATGTAGGCGCTCCTCTGTTTTCTGATGGCCGGTGGAGTGGAAACGGGATGCGCAAGACAGGAAGCAGCAGTCACGTTAATCACAAGGAGGCAGTCATATGAAGAGTGCAGTATCAATCATATTGGGCGTGGCAGCCGTCGCAGTCGTCGCGGCGCCTCTCACGTCGTTCGCCGGGGGAACGATTTCCGGCAAGGTGACCTATGCCGGGAAGGCAGAGACGAAGGAGTTTTTGTTCTCTAAGTTCCCGAATCCAAAGTTTTGTCCCCAGATCCCAGACAAGAGCAAGGTGGATGGCGACAAGCGGTTGTTGAAGCAGATTGAAGTGAGCAAGGATGGCGGATTGAAGGGTGCGGTCGTGGCCGTGGCGGACATCGAAGATAAGGCGTTCATGGATAGCTTTGCCGGCGCGGAAGTGGTGGCGGCGTTCTGCGATTTCCAGCCGTTCAGCGGTGTGGTCGTCAATATGCGGCCCTTCAAGGTTGAAAACACCGATGCCGATCCGGACGATCCCAAGTCGGTTGCGGGTGTGCTCCACAATCCGCACAGCTTTACTGTAAAGGGAGCCTCATCGGCGACCGGTTTCAACATCGGTTTGGCCAAGAAGGGTGACAAGCTCGACAAGCCGGTGACCTTCCGCGGCGGTGCTGAGAAGGATGGGTATTACCGCTTGCAGTGCGATCAGCATGAGTTCATGCAGGCGTTCTTCCTGCCTGTCTCGAATGCGCACTTTGCCGTCGTGAAGGACGATGGGTCCTTTGAGCTCAAGGATGTACCGGCTGGCAAGCACAAAGTCGTGGCCTGGCATCCGTTTGCCGGTAAGGGCAAGAAGATCGAGTTCGATGTGGACGTAACCGACGGCGGCACGGCCAATCTGAAGGCTGAAATTAAGTAAGCCTGGTTCCATTTTCGTGTACGTGAAGGGCAGCGGAGCAGTCCGCTGCCCTTCGTATTTTGAGGGCCGTCCCAGCCCTGCCGCCTCCTTGCCTTTCACTTTCCGATCTAGGTAAGATCCTCGCTTTATAAGCCTTCCGGTCAAGAGGCAAGGGGATTGGTGTGTCACGAGAACTCTCGCTCGCGGAAATCTTCCAGCTGGGCTATTACTGGGAAACCAAGATCCTTCTGACCGCGGTCAAGCTGGACGTCTTTTCCGCGCTGGATGGCAAGCCGAAAACGGCCGGTGAGGTGGCTGGACGAACCGGTGCCCATGAACCGACCCTCAACCTCCTCCTGAACGCCCTTGTTGCACTGAAGTTGTTGACGAAAGAAGGGAATCTGTACGGGAATTCCTCGGCGGCGGAAAAGCACCTGGTCCGGCATTCATCTCAGTACATCGGCCACCTGCTGGTGCTGCACGATGCGGAATGGAACAACTGGGGAAAGTTGGAGGAGACGATCCGAACCGGACGCCGGTCAGTCGATCGGCATGTGTTTGAAACTGATCCTGAATTGGGCGGGAACGTGCTGGCCGTGTTGGATCGAATCGGCCGGCAGAGCGGGCCCGATTTAGCCAAACGGCTGAAGCTGACGGGGCATGAACGTCTGCTGGATTTGGGCGGAGGCGCCGGGACGAACGCCATCGCATTTTGCCAGGTCTATCCCGAATTGACGGCGACGGTGTTCGACCTTCCTGCGACGCTTCGATTGACAGAAAAGACCGTAAAAGAGACGGGATTGGAATCGCGGATTTCGCTGCTCCCCGGCGATTTCAACCGGGATGGTCTGGGCGGTCCCTATGATGTTGCGCTCATGTCCGACATCTTGCATTATCAAACGTTCGAATCGAATGCAGCGCTGGTCAGTAAGGTGTGTGGGCATCTGGCGCCGGGCGGCCGCTTGATCATCAAAGATCGGTTTCTTGACGAATCCGGGACGGGGCCGGCCTGGACGACCGCCTTCGCCGTGCATATCCTGGTCAATACGCAGCAGGGCGGTTGTTACAAGACGGCTGAGGCGATGCAGTGGATGACCAAGGCGGGATTCACGGCTGTTACGGAACTGGAGAAGACGGCTGTGGTGCAGGGCGTGAAGCCGTGAATCGTCACACGTCATGCGTCAATCGTGAGAGAGGCCAGCTTCAGGCCGGACCCGATCCAGTTGTCGTTTGACGATTGACCATTGACGGATGACGAGTGTGCTTTTGAGGAATATCGATGGATTGGTTGCGGGAACCAGGATTTTTCGGGACGCACGCGACGGTGGGGGCGGACCTGAGCCAGTTTATGGCGACCCTCTTTACCGCTCTCTTTGTCCTCGGCTGGTTTCAAGCCCGCAAGCGGAAAGCCGACGCCCACCACTGGCTGATGTTGGGCGGCATGGTGGCCATGCTCAGTTTCTTCATCGCCTATTATTTGTTCCGGCAGCTTGGCGTCCTGGCGTTCGAGGGCAAAGAAGGGTTCGGCGGCTCCCAAGAACTGTACGATTACGTGTTCATCCCTGTGCTGACGCTCCACATTATCCTGGTCATCATCGGACTGATCATGGCGGTGTACATGATGGTGTTGGGGTTCCGCTCCCAGCAGTTCGTGGACGGCATCCGGTCACTCAGAGAGTCCCTGCTCCAAACCACGGGGAAGAAAGTGGGGCTTATTCTTGGCGGGATCATCGTGGTGGTGATGGGATTGTTTGCGTCCCGCGTCGCTACCGCCGGATTTTCCATGCGGAAGCTGGAAGTGTATCTGGCGTTTTTGATCCTCGTGGCCCTTGTCTTTGCCGTCGAAATGGCGATTCAGCGGATTTGGCCGAACGGCGGGCAACGCCATCGCGCGCTCGGCCGATTTACGATGGTCATTTATTGCGTACTGTTCGTCACGGGGAGCTTCACCTATACGATGCTCTACATTTTGTACCCGGGGAAAATCGGATGAGGCAGAACAGTGCTGAGTTTTCGCAGGGATGCTGCTCATGTATTCTGCGCTCAGCACTCAGTCCTCAGTACTGAGCACTTCCTATGCTGACCTGCGGCTGTGGGCGCTGGATGCATACAGAGGGGATCGAAGAGCGGACCTATGAAGATGGGACCCCGCAATGGTTTATTCGATCAGAATGCCGGGGTTGCGGGCTGAAAGTCGGCGCCGACGTACGGGCGGGGCAGATGAACGGATTGGTTGATCGGCTGATGTGGACCGATGAAGCGTTGCATCGATTGGAACGGATGCCGCCGTATATGGCCCCGTTCTATCGGGATGACGTGGAGGGGCAAGCGAGGACTCTTGGTGAACGGGTGATCACCTACGAGGCGCTGCTTCGCCCGCGGACGGGCGAGCGAATCGAATGGGAGCCCGAAGCGGAACAGCGGCTGGAGCGGGTGCCGGCCCCGGTTCGTGCAATGGCCCGGGTTGAACTCGAACGGACGGCCGCTGATCGTGGAACCACTCGCGTCACGGTGGCGCTGATGGAAGAGATCAAGGCCAAGTATTTCGGAATGGGTGCGAAGGGATGAGCGGGTCCTGTCGTCGACCAGCTCGCGCGTTCTCGCACCCCGCCCGGTGTGGGGACCCCGCTGCGGGCGCGCAAGCGCTCAGGTCGACGCCACCCGCTCAAAGGAAGTGGAAGTAAAGAAATGTTGCATCGGATGGCATTGCGGGTACTTCCCAGCCTGAGCCTGGCGGTCACGGAAGAGTCGGTCCGCAAGCAGAAGCGGATCGTGATGTTCGTGCCCGGGTTGGTGGCGTTCGGCATCTACCGGCTGGCCAAACACATGGTGCCCCTGACCGATCCCTTGGTGTTGCTCTCGGTCAGCAGTCTGGTGGCAGTGGTGACGGCGCTGTTGGCGTATCGCGTCGGACGATCCGCCTCATGGGCGACGATCGCACGAGAAGATGGGACCCGATTGCTCGGTTGGTTGGCGGGCTGGATCGGGGCGGTCTATGGCCTGCAGCTCTCGCTGCTGGTCTTAGCCCTGTTGTGGCTGGTGGGTTACGATTATCTCCAGCATCCTGACGGTCCGGCTATGATGGCGATCATCATTTCCTGCACCTCAGTGGCGCGCGATGCATTTGAAATCGGTTATGTGCGGAACGTCGCGCTGAAGGGCCGGCCGGTTCCGACGTTTCCGAATGGAGTGCCCCTGCGAGCCATGCTGCGGGAGCATACGGCTGAAGCCGGTTCATGGGTCATCGTTGGATTATGCTTTGGCGCTGTCGCAATCTCGCTGGGACTGGCTGCAGAAAATCAGCAGGTCGCGGCGCTGATTCAAGTGGCCGCCGTCACCCTCGTAGGCGGAGGGATCGCACTCTGTGCGTATTTGAGTGGGTTGCACCCCTCCATGCCGTTGGCGGAAACGCTGCGGCGAATCGCGCCGGGTGAGTTGTTGAAATATTGGTGGTGGCCGGGGATGGCGTTTGCCTCGACCTATTACCTCGTGGTACTGGGAGCCCTGGTATTCATGCTGAGACAGGCGGGAGTTCCGGCAGGCGGCGCCGTGGGAGGCGGCGCGGTGGTGGCGGCCATGATGGGGCTCTACGGCTATTACCTGGGCCATCGCCGCCGAGTCGAGGATGTGCAGGCTCCACAGTTGACGGAAGGGATGTTGCGATGTCCGTTTGTCATGGGCATTCTTGGAAAGTCGACCAACGTGGCAGCGACGATCGCAGCTGCGCGTGGATCAAAGGTTTGATGAGATGAATAGGACCTCTGTCACACCGAAGCGAGTTGGTCTCGCGTTGTGTATTCTGTTCGTGGCGCTGGCGGGTTGGCTCAGTCCGGCCTTGAACGTTCCCTCGTTTGCCGAGGAGGCGACGGATTTCTACTTCAATACGCCCGGTACGCCGCAGGGACCGCCGGCCCCGGCGCCGCATGAAATGGTCTATCCGCGCATCGGCTCGTTCGACAGCCGGATGGTGGTCTGGTTTGTGACGCAGCAACACACCTATTTCGGCGGATTCGTCCTTGCGCTGCCGCTCTTCTGCGCGCTGCTGGAGTTCCTCGGACTGATGACCAAGAAGCCGGCCTTGGCGCTGCGCTACGACGGGCTGGCCAGAGATCTGGCGAAGGTTGCGCTGCTGGCCCTCTCGGTTACCGCACTCATCGGCAGTGCGATGCTGATCTTGTTTATCACGCTCTATCCGAGTTTCATGAACTACATGGGGGGCACGTTCAAATCGTTCATGCCGGCCTACGCCGCCGTGTTTGTCGGAGAGTCGCTCTTGCTGATCGTCTATTACTACAGCTGGAACCGGTTGGCGGAGCGGGGACGGAAATGGATTCATGCGTCGATCGGCATCATGACGAATATCGTGGGAACCGCGCTGTTGTTGCTCGTCAATGCCTGGTCTGCTTTTATGATGGCGCCGGCCGGCGTGGACGCGCAGGGACGGTATTTGGGCAACGCCTGGCACCTCTTGCATTCCGTGCTGTGGAACCCGCTCAACGTGCATCGTTTTCTGGCGGATATCATGTCCGGTGGAGCGGTCGTGCTGGCCTATGCCTGCTATCGGTTTTTCACCGCCAAGACCAGTGAGGAGCGGGCGTATTTCGATTGGGTGGGCTACGTCTTCCTCTTCGTGATGGTGTGCGCGCTCCTTCCCATGCCGATTGCCGGCTATTGGCTGATGCGGTCGGTCTTCGTCTTTCGCCAAAGTATGGGCGTGACGATGATGGGAGGGTTGTTGACGTGGCTGTTCGTCGTGCAGGCGATGCTGATCGGCGTGCTGTTCCTCGGCATCAATTATTATATCTGGCAAAGCATGGCACGGCTGAAGGGAGCGGAACGGTATCAGCCCTACTATCAATTCGTGCTCGGCGGGATGATGCTGGCCCTGTTCATTTGGCTGACGCCCCATACGCTGTTGATGTCCGGGGGAGAGGTGAAGGCCATGGGCGGCGCGCAGCATCCGGTCATCGGGAACTACGGGGTCATGTCGTCCAAGAATGGGGCGATCAATGCCATCCTGCTCTTCACCGCGCTCAGCTTTTTGTATTATCGGCGGGCCAATCGAACCATGACCGTGTCGTGGGTGAGAACGGGGAATATCGTCATCGCCGTCCTCTTCGCGGTCGGCATGCTCAATGTCATCGGGCTGTCGGTCTATGGGTTCTATCTGCCGGCGAAGATTCGCGTGGGGCTGTCTGCTCCGCAGGCCCTCACGACGTTCACGGTGATCGTGAGTATGCTGATGGTGAACCGCTCCATGCTCAAGGGCGCGATCGTCCATGGGGTGATCCAGTGGGGGAAGATCCCCTTTCGCGGGATGGTGGCCTTGTTCGGCATGGCGGCGGCGTTCAGTTGGGTGATGGGACTGATGGGGTTTATCCGATCGTCCGGGCGGTTGTCGTGGCACGTCAGCGAACTGATGGCCGATGTGTCGCCCTGGGCCTTCACGCCGGACCTGGCGGTTGCCGCCAAGATCGTGACGTTAAATATGGTGGTGTTTTGGGGCGCGGTCCTGATCCTGTTCTGGATGTGTCAGCGTGGACAGCAGCCGGTATCGGTCATGGGCGAGGAGCTCGGTGAGAAAGAGGCGCCGCTGCTCGCGCCGGTTCCCTCGCAAGAAACCTAGAATAGGTGTTGGAGAATCGCTATGAGGCCGAGTGTGTTGGTTCGTGGGCTGATGATTCTTGGCGGTCTGTGGTGCTGTGCCGCATGGTCTGACCCCGGTCTGGCTCGGGGACAGACACTCGTCTTGGAAGATTTCAAAGCCAAAGAGGCCGATGGGTTTCCGTCGGCGTGGGAACACGAAAAAGCACGGAGCGAGTTGCAGGCCCGTCAGGCGTACAAAGTGCAGTCGGAAAACGGCGCCAATTTCTTATCAGCCAAGGACGCGGGGCTACGGATCAAGAAAAAGAAAATTGACTGGGATCCCAAGGCCTACCCGGTGCTGACATGGCGATGGCGCTTGGTGAAGGCGCCGACGGGAACTGAGCCGCTGGCGGCGGTCTATGCGTCGCTTGATACCGATCTGTTGTTCATTCCGGTCTTCACGAAATATGTGTGGAGCGCGACGAAGCCGGAAGGCACGTTGACCGAAGGGGGCATGTTTAGCGGGACCGAACTCGTCGTCCAGAGCGGGACTGCTGTGCTGGGACAATGGTTTGAAGAGCGGGTGAACGTGTACGAGGACTTCAAGAAAATCCATCGGCACGAGCCCGCGCCCAAAGCCTGGGGGGTCTCTATTGTGGCGAGTTCCGGAGTCGAAATCGATTTCGGCCCGATGGTAGCATTGCCGGCGAAGTAGGAGCGCAGTCGTCTCATGGCTGACGTGCAGGTCCAATCGACGTCCCTGTGGAAAGTGCTGGATATCGTTCTGGGGATGGCGGTCATGGGCACTGTTGGGACGCTGATCGGGGTCGTCATGGACAATGGGCTGTTGCCCGTGACGATCGGTGTGGGATTGGTACTTGGTGGGGGCATCGGATTTCTGGGGGGGCGCCGGTTTCTCATCAGTATCATGATCGGTACGGTCTTAGGCGGCGCATTGGCCTGGCTGTTGGCGGGCGCCGATCGCATATGGGTCGGAGCCGGGGCGGGAGCCGCCATGGGGGGATTCCTCGGCGTACATATTTCAATGTTGCTGGATGCGCGCGCCGCCCGGAAGGCCTCGAACGAGCCAGCCGCACCCTCGGCAGTTCAGCCGTAATCAGCAAAAGGATACAGCGTGGAAAACAAGGGTGTACTGTACGGGTCGATTGCGTTCGTGTTCGGGTCCTTTTTGTTGATGGTCGGGTTGCTGGTCTATGAATCGTACAAGGCCAATCAGATGAAGCAACTGGCCATGTCAATCAAGTCTGAGACGAAGCAGACGGTCAGTGCCGGGGCGGCCCAGGATTACTCGATGTATAAGACGAGGATGGGCGATGAAGGCCGTGAAATGGTCCAGATACCTGAAGGGCCCTTTACGATGGGCAGTAATGAGGGTGATCCGGACGAAGCGCCTGAGCACCAAGTGTTCTTGAAGGGGTTTTTCCTCGATCGAAAAGAAGTGACGCAGTCGGAATACATGCGGTTTGCCAAGATGACCAAGCGTTCCATGCCCAAGATCGAGGTGTTCGAGGATGACCAATCGAAGCTGCTCCAGCCTGAGTTTGCGGCGATGAGCGTGTCCTGGGACGATGCGATGGCCTATTGTAAATGGGCCGGCAAGCGTCTGCCGACGGAAGCGGAATGGGAAAAGGCAGGTCGGGGCGAGGGGAAGAGGAAGTATTCGTGGGGCGACAAATTCGCCGTCAACGCCGCCAATGTGGACGGCAGCGAAGACGGATACAAGTATCTCGCGCCTCCCGGCTCGTTCGAGGCGGGGCGGAGTCCCTACGGGCTCTACGATATGACCGGCAATGTAGCCGAATGGGTGGCTGACTCCTACGACGAAGGCTATTACAAAAAATCGCCGTATCGAGATCCGAAGGGGCCCGACAATGCCGATCTGAAGGTCGTACGGGGCGGGTCGTGGCGGGAAACGGAACAGAACGCGAGGGTGTCCAAACGATTCGCCGCGAAGCACTGGCGGACGGATATCACTATTGGAATCCGCTGCGCGGCGGATCTGGAGCAGGAGGGCGATCCCTCTGCTCTCTAAGCCGACATGCTCGAATCCAAATTCAAATTGGTTTTTCTGTTTGTGGTGTTGGCTTGCGCCGCAATGCCTATCATTGCCATTTTGCGTGGGACTACGGTGACACCGTACGAAAAGCCGACGTCTGGAACTGCTGCCGACGTTGAGTTGGTGGCAGAGAGTGCTCCTGGTGAGGAACCGATTCCGAGTGAGATGGTGGCGATTGCAGCGGGGCCGTTTGTTCGTGGAACTGAAAATGGGGGTTTCGATGAGCGACCGACGCGGACGATTCACTTGGATGAGTATTCAATCGATCGCTTCGAAGTGACCAATCATCAATATCAACAATTTGTCGTGGCCACGGGCCATCGAAAGCCCGGACTTCCTTCGCGCTATGCCAAGAGCGGTGCCAAAGTGCGTGGCGTGAACCAGCCGATTGTCTATGTATCCTGGGATGACGCTGAGGAGTACTGTCGTTGGAAAGGCAAGCGGCTTCCTACTGAAGCTGAATGGGAAAAGGCCATGCGCGGTACAGATGGAAGGCTTTGGCCATGGGGAAATAAGGAGCAGCCCGATGGGGCGAATTGGGCTCGCGTGAAGGACGGGTATGAAGTTTCGGCACGTGTTGGGACCTTTCAGATCGACAAGAGTCCTTATGGAGTGATGGATGGTGCGGGCAATGTCATGGAGTGGGTTGCTGATTGGTACGATGAAACGTACTATAAGAGCTCGCCGGATCGGAACCCGCCGAGTCCTGAGTACGGGACCTATCGGGTGCTTCGTGGGGGGAGCTATACGACGACCGGAGCGGACGTTCGAATTACGAGTCGAAGCAAGATGATGCCGGATTTTCGAGATGAAACAATCGGATTTCGCTGTGCGAGCTCGACTAATTCCGGTCAGGAGAAGCAGGACAAGAAACTCTGAGATTAGAGAAAATCGAAATAGTAGAGGATTAAAAACACGGCCAAAATGAGGTTGACAACCATACCAGCCAAAACTATAATGTCGAACACTTTTGAGTTTTGCGACATGATTTTTTTCTTCTATTAAGATGTGGTTCGCCGCTGCGTCTAACGCAAAGGTGAATAACATTCAGGTCCCCTGGATGTCAAGAAACACAAGGCGTAAAAACTTCCCCCTCTCGAATTGAAATAAGGAGTTACAGATGGCGTCGGCATCACCTCCAGATAGCGAAATCAAGGTCAAAATCGGCAAGATGATTTTCTACATTACCTGCGCAGCGGGCTTGTGGTTTTTCTATTGGTTCGCCGGCATACAGTGCCCCTGTTGATAGATGATCCGTCGTGCATCTCAGTCCATGAGTCACGATAGGGAACAACGGAGGAGAAGAGAGCAATGGCTGTTCTGAATAATCCGGTCGTCGCCGTAATCGTCTCGCTCATCATTTCGGTGGGATACTTTTTGACGGTCGATCATTTCATGATGGATATGCAGGGCCTGGACTTCTGGTATCTGTTCCGCCAATAAACCAAGGTGGATCGGGGTGCTGAACGGCAGGCTGCAGAAACTTTGAGGAACGACAGTGAATGAATCAAGGAGGTATCTCATGGGCCGCGTAATCGGTAAGCGCCTGTTTTCAATCATGGCGCTGTGCGCGATGGTTGGCCTCCTTCTGCTTCCGATCGTCGTGGCGATGCCGTCGCTGGCTATTGGCGAAGAGGCGACTGCCGACGGTGCAAAGAAAGAAGGGGATAAAGTCGAAAAAGGGCGTGACGTCTACTACAAGACCGAAGGTGTTGTGGTGGGTGCCCCTGCTCCTAAGACTACGGACGGTCCCAAGGACTATCCGCGGTACAATTTTGAAAGCCGTGTCCTGCTCTGGTTTGCCAACCAGCAGCATCTCTATTACGGCAGCTTCGTGTTGGCCGTACCGATCTTCTGCATGATCATTGAGTTCATGGGGGTCGTGACCAAGGACAAGGCCCTTGCGAAGCGGTACGATCAGCTGGCCTACGACTTCATTAAGATCAGTTTGACGGCCTACTCCTTGACGGCCGTTCTAGGCGGTATTTTGATCTTTACGTTCTTGACGCTCTATCCGGCGTTCTTTTCGTACTTATCCAGCGTCTTCCGTCCGGTCATGCACATCTACGCGTTGATGTTCGTCGCGGAGAGCGGAACCCTCTACATCTACTATTATGGTTGGGACAAGATGAAGGAAGGGTTCTTGAAGTGGATTCATTTGAGCATGTCGGTCATTTTGAACATCATCGGCACTTTGCTCATGTTCCTGGCGAATTCCTGGATCGGTTTCATGATGTCCCCGGCCGGCGTCGATGAGCAGGGCCGGTATCTCGGCAACATCTGGCACGTCATTCATACCGCGCTGTGGAATCCGCTTAATCTCCATCGTATTTTGGGCAACATGGCATTCGGCGGCGGTGTCGTGGCGGCCTATGCTGCGTACAAGTTCCTGGCGGCGAAGACAGACGAAGACCGTGCGCACTACGATTGGATGGGTTATATCGCCATGGCCCTCGGTGTGGCGTTCCTGATTCCGCTGCCCTTCGCCGGGTATTGGCTGATGCGCGAAGTCTATGCCTATCGCCAGCAGATGGGGATTACCCTCATGGGAGGTCTGCTTGCCTGGCTGTTTATCATTCAGGCAACGATGATCGGCATCCTCTTCTTGAGTACCAATTACTATCTGTGGCAGGCGATGGGCCGGATGCGAGGGGCTGAGAAATATCAGCGGTACATCAAGTATCTGGTCTTCTTGCTCGCGTGCGGCTATATGGTCTTCATTACGCCGCATACCATGGTCATGACACCGGCGGAATTGAAGGCGATGGGAGGACAGCAGCATCCCGTGCTTGGGAATTATGGGGTTATGTCCGCCAAAAACGGGGGCATCAACGTCATTATTACCACCACCGTGCTGAGTTTCGTCTGGTACATGCGAGGGAATAAAGTCTCGACTGTGTCATGGGCGAAGTTCGGCAATATCTTTATGGGTGTGTTCTTTGCGTGTGCCTACATTAATATTATAGGCCTCGCCATCTATGGATATTACATTCCTGCGAACGTGCGCGTCGGCCTTTCCGTCCCGCAAGTCACGACCACCCTGTCCTGTCTCTTCTTCATGTTTGCGTTGAACAGCATGATGATGAAGGGGGCAAAGCAGATGGGGCCGATTGAATGGGGCAAGATATCGGCCCGCTCGCAGTACGCGTTGATCATGCTCGCGACAGCGTTCACCTGGATGATGGGATTGATGGGCTACATTCGCTCATCGGTCCGTCTGTTCTGGCATGTCAACGAAATCATGCGGGATAACTCGCCGTGGGCCTATACGCATACGGTTGGATTTGCGGCCAATATGATTTCGGCCAACGTCCTGTTTTTCTGGATCAGCATTTTATTCGTCTTCTGGCTCGGCAGCTTGACTGCCAAGAAGGCGCCGGTTGAAGCAAAAGTGGCAGTGCCAGGGAGTGTGCCGCAGCCAGCCGGAAGCCATTAATCGACATACGCGTTGAGCAATCGCACAGGGTGGGAGCGGGCTCAGTCCGGTCCTCCCACGCTGTAGCTCAGGAGGTTGCACCTTGGGTAATCTGATTTCGGAAGCCCTTTCGATGGGATGGATGGCGATGGCCATCCTGGTTGGTTTGCTTGTGTATTTTCAGGTATCCGTCAAGGATCCTGCGGCAAAGAAGCGAGCAGTGTTCAAGACCTTCATTGGGATTGTTGCGACCTTCCTCTTGTTCGTCGCGATCGCCAACTACAAGACCAATTTCTATGGGGAAAGCCGGCTGCTGCCGGTCTCGCTCGTCATGATTACGGCCACGACCTTTATCATGGCGCTCTATTTCACTAACCTCAGTGCCTTGCTGAGGATTGGCGGCATGATGTTCTTTATAGCCGCCTTCCTCTCGGGATACGGAAACTGGCTGCCACAGGTCGAAGGCGGTTTCCCGCCCGTAGAAGAAAAGAAAACATGGGATTCCATGACCCCGCAGCAACTCGCCGATGAAGGTGAGAAGATTATCTTCGGCGGTGTTGGAAAGAATAAGGAACAGGGAGCGATCGGCAAGGGGCAATGTCCGCTCTGTCATGCATTCCATGCCGGTATGCTCGGTGAACGCGCCCCGAATTTGCTGGGTCTCCCAACGCGCAAGGAGCGGTTGGAGGATCCCAAGTATTCCAAGGGTAATCCATCGAAGCGTGAATACTCCGTCAAGGAAGCATTCCCCGGCTCCGGTACTGCGGAGACCGTTCAGGAATACATCGCGGAGTCGCATTCATGTCCTAGTTGCTATGTGGTTTCTGGATACGGTGTCAAGGGCACCAATGACAAGGAAAGCCCGATGCCGGCCATTCATAAGCCGCCGATCTCTCTCAGCCTTCCAGAGCTTGCAGCCGTCGATACGTGGATGTACCTCCGTGAGGGAGTGGAGCCGCCTTCGTTCGAAGAAATTATTAAGTCCTACGAAAAGTTCATTCCTGAGGCGGATCGTCCCAAGCAGCAAGAAGAGAAGGCGGGGCCCGCCAGCGCATTGATGGCGGACGGTTCAGAGCCGGTTGATCAGATATTTGCAAAGGCGCAGTGTGTGTCCTGTCATACGATTCCGGGTATTCCGGGAGCCATGGGTACGATCGGCCCAAAGCTTGAAGAGGGAACGACCGCCGCGCAGCGGATCAAGGATCCGGCATACAAGGGGACGGCAAAATCTCCCGCTGAATATATAATGGAGTCAATTGTCGAACCCAGCGCGTATGTCGTCAAGCCGTTCCCCGATAACACTATGCCGAAAGTGTTCGGCCAGAAACTGAGCGCCGGTGCGCTGAAGAAAATCGTTGATTACCTCTCGCAGGTGAAGGCCGGAGCGCCGCCACCAAAGATTTCGTAGGCTGCGATCGTTATTGCTGTAAGGACTAAAGGGAGTTTGCGATGAAAGCATTGATGTCACTCGGTGCCCTCGTCGGAGTACTGGGGCTCCTTCTCCTTGGAGGCATGATCTTCGATGTCGTTCCTTCGAACACGGTGCGGTTAATCGAAGGCTATATGCCGATGCAAATGCTGTTTGAAGTTGGGTGCTACGTCCTCGGATTTGCGGGCTTGAGTTATATGCTCAATGCCATGGGTATGGCCCTCCCGAGGTTTTGGCAGGGGATTGGTTTTTGGGTCTTCCTCATGATGTACCTCAAGTTCCGTGTATATCCTCCAATTCCGTTCAGTGTGCGGGCGATGTACGGGACGGTTGGATTGGTCACGGTCTTCATGTGGGTGTCGGCCAATGAAGAAGACTGGAAGAAATTCAAACAACCCATCCTGAATGTGCTCGACGCACAGACCGGTATGAATAGGCTGCTGCGCTACATGTATCTGGTCCTCCTCCCGATTCTAATCGGCGGCTTCTCCTTCAATGCCATGATGCCAAAGTCGGAGGAGCCAATCGAACTCCGGACCGTCCATCCGGCTCCTCCAGCCAGCACGAAGGTGCATGGGAAAACCTATACGCTCCAGACCTCGCAAAGTCCCTATCGTGTCAACCCGGAAGGGAAGTACGACCAGGAGTATAGCAACGCCAATATCGTGGAACAGGGTATGGGCAGGTTGATGAAGCCCAATGCCAATCCTTGGGACGAAAAAAACCAAGGCTACTTGAAGTATGTGAGAGAGGGCGGAGAGATTTTCTTTCAAAATTGCCACTTCTGCCACGGTGACAATCTCAATGGACGAGGGTTGCATGCCTTCGCATTCAATCCTATTCCGGCCAACTTCACCGATCCGGGCACGATCGCCCAGCTCCAGGAAACGTTCATCTTCTGGCGTGTCGCGAAGGGTGGGATTGGCTTGCCGAACGAAGGGTTCCCCTGGGCGTCCGTGATGCCGCCATGGGAGCAGCATTTGACCGTGGATGAAATCTGGAAGGTGATTTTGTTCGAGTATTGGCACACGGGCTACTATCCCCGTACGTGGGATTAGGCCAGACAGGGTTTCCTGCAACTTTGATGTGATGAGATGAGGATGACTATGATGAACAGCGTAACTCGGAAGGCCGGTGTGGTTGCGGCCACTGCCTTCGGTGTCCTCTTGACTTCCGGCGGTTTTGGTGCCGCGGTGTTTGCTCAAAGCGGACTTCCTGAAGGATTCAAAAAGGGGGACTTGGCGCCTGAGCCTTCCGCCGATATGATCGAGGCCGGCAAACGTGTGTATTTTACGAAGTGCGTCTGGTGCCATGGGGTCGATGGGGCCGGCGATGGACCGGGCGCGGATCGGCTATGGCCGCGTCCTCGGAACTTCAATCAGGGCACCTTCAAGATCCGGCATACGGCCAGTGGAGAGCTGCCTCTCTTCGACGCCAAGAAACCGACTCCAGGGCAAAACGATCTGTTTGAAACTGTCACGCATGGATTGCCTGGCTCGGCCATGCCTCCCTGGGAAGGTATTCTGAGCGAGGAACAGCGCCTCCAAGTCTTATCCTTCGTGACCACCCAGCTTGTGAAGGACCGCAAGTTCACAGATAAGCAATCGGAGACTCAGACTGTTCTGCAGCTGGCTGATCTGAAGCCGAAACCCGCTACCGATGACAGCAAAAAGCGGGGCTCTGAGTTGATCGTCGAAAAGAAATGCGTCGAATGCCATGGCATGGAAGGACGTGGCGATGGGAACGCGTTTAACCTGAAAGACGACTGGGGCTTCTCGATTCAGCCGGCCAATTGGCACAAGTGCTGGAATTTCAGAGGCAGTCGCCAAGACCCCTACAATGTCGCCAACATCTTTCGTACGTTTTCCACCGGCGTCAATGGTACCCCGATGCCGTCGTTCGCGGATAGCACGTCCGTTGATGAGCGATGGGATATTGCCAATTTTGTAAACTCGCTGTGCGAACGTAATGCCCTGGGAGAACCGCTTCCCATCGATCCATTGACGGACAAGCCGAAGATCAATTTCGTGATTCCGTCTGACATGGTCGAAGGCGAAATCCCCTCCGATATCGACGCGGAGCCGTGGCAGAAGGCGCCGCGCCGCTATGTGGCGATGGGCGGACAGATTACGCATAAGCCAAGAAACTTCGTTAATCGTATCGACGATATCTGGGTTCGGTCGCTCTATAACGATAAGTCCATCGTCTATCTGTTGGAATGGGATGACCGGACTAAGAGTGTTGCCGAGGGCAAACTGCCTTGGGGGCCGACCCAGGTCAACATTGATATTAAGGAACAAGAACCCAAGACCGGTGAATCAGGGTCGATTGCGGCGAACCAAAATAATTACGCTGTGTATAACGATGCGATTGCCATCGAAACTCCGGTGAAGTGGAAAGAACTGCCGGCGCCGA
The DNA here is from genome assembly GCA_039794465.1 of Nitrospira sp. Taxonomy (GTDB): domain Bacteria; phylum Nitrospirota; class Nitrospiria; order Nitrospirales; family Nitrospiraceae; genus Nitrospira_D. The sequence continues at coordinate 1,372 of JAYWIP010000078.1, read as the reverse complement.
TCAAGCCTCGGTATTTGTTCGGCACCAATGAGCAATTCCCGGTCGATATCGTGAAGTGGGAAGCCGATGGTTCGATCCGCGCCTTCAAAGGTACTGGTTGGGACAAGGACTTGGAAGAACGGGACAATTATGAAGAGACCCTCAAAGTCCTGAAAGGCGAATGGAAGAACGGCCGTTGGTATGTCATGATCGAACGCCCGCTGGGGAACAAGAAGGATCAGGACTACGACGAAGATACCTTCTTTGAGGTCGGGCAATATATTCCGACCGTCTTCTTTGCGTGGGATGGGCACAATGGAGACGCAGGCCGGAAGATGGCCGTGTCTGCATTCTATTACACGTTCATGAATCCACCGGTTCCGCAAGAGACGTACATTTATCCGGTGGTCATCGCCTTCGGCGTTGTCTTGTTGGAAGGATGGGTCCTCACGCGCCGTGCGAACAAGAAGAAGGGTAAGACCCTCTAACGTTCGTCAAGCTGACTGAGAAGAAGCAACGGAGGGGGTGGGGATGACCCACCCCCTCTTTTTTTGGGTTCACTGGTCTTCTAATGCAACCATGATCACTGATGTGACCGGAGTCCTTCTTGCCGGTGGTAAAAGTAGAAGGATGGGAAAGGACAAGCGGTTCTTGCTTGTCGGAGGGCGACAACTCTATGAGCGAAGCCTTGCCGTACTCCGGTCGCTTTTTCAGGATGTTCGCATTGTCATTGCACAGGACAGCCCGCCGTTATCATCGGATGTTCCGGTTCTTCGGGATCTTGTGCCCGATTGCGGAACGTTGGGAGGAATCTACACCGGACTGAAGGAAGCGGCGACTGAACATATCTTTACCGTTGCCTGTGACATGCCGTTTCTCAATCCCGCGGTGATCCGCTATCTGGTTTCTCTGAAAGGCCCGGCCGATATTGTGATTGTCCTTGTGCGACAGAGTCTGCAGCCGACTCACGCGGTGTACAGCCGGCGATGTCTGCCGGTGTTTGAGGAAATGCTCAAGACCGGCAGGTTAAAGGTGCAGGATTGTATCGGCCATCCATCGATTAAGGTGAGACTGGTTGAGTACGAGGAACTACGCGAAATCGACCCGGATGGGCATTCTTTCCTCAATGTGAATACACCCACTGATCTCGAAGCTGTTCGGTTGTTGGACGGCCAGCCTACGAAATCCCATCCACCCGGCTAAGGGTATGACGCGGTCCATTCTTGTCATTCATCCGGGGGCGCTGGGGGACGTCCTCCTGGCAGTTCCAGCTCTGCGGTGGCTCAAGAAGACGTTTCCAGATCACCATATCCAGCTCTTCTCGAACGAGCCCGTTGGGCGGATCTTGATGGAATGCCGGCTCATCGATGTCTGGATGTCCGTACATGGAGCC
>JAYWIP010000077.1:0-2589 GCA_039794465.1 Nitrospira sp. | reverse complement strand
GCCTGCTCCACTTTTTCCGTTTTCACTTTCGACACGACCGCAGGTGCCGGCTTGGCCTCGGCCAGATCTTTCGAAAGACTGTTGCCCGGCGCCCAAATCATGAATGCCAGAGAAGCACAGAGGAGGCGCACCGCTATGCAATCGACTTTGTCCATGGAAGAACTCCTTACAGAAGCATGAGATGCGGTCGTGATCGGACGTGCGAATCCGACTCAGCGGCCCACGCACGCACGAATGTGGGAATACATTCCCAATCTATGATGCGGATTGTAAGAATTCTCCCCGTGCCTGTCCACACAAAAATTCGGTCAGGTCTCGGCTCGCAGAAAGTGGCAACTGCAGCAGGAGTGTTCATGAGTTATGCGGGTTACTGCTGGGCGGACGCCCCACGTCCATGATCGAGGAACCTGCTTTGATCGAGGGTGGTTCGCATGGGGAACGTCGGAGCTGTTTCCTCGAAAGATGCCGACATCGGCTTTCCTGGCGTCGAGGGAGTGATCGCAGTCCCACATAAAAGCTCATTAGCAGACTGTTGACAAAGTCCGCCAGCGGCGTTCCCTGCCTTCGCCGAAGCGCTGCGCGCAGGCAGGTCGCCTCGCTCAGAGGCTCAACGTACGGCTTGGGCAAACGCCTGTTCATACAGGCGATGGGTGGGCGGGTGAAAACAGTCTATGATTCGCGGCTCTGCCCGCTGCGGCCTTGCTGGACGGCCTTTCTGAACAGCCTGCAGACCAATCTGGTTCCCTCAGGGATCTCGAACGTTGTGGATTTCCAGCCTCAGCAATGTGTTTGTCAACAAACTGTTAGACAAGCGAATCCTGTCGGCAATACCGTTGCCACTCCACATCATATGCCGTGGGAGTACGTTATTGGGGTAGAGCCTGACCATAATATGTGTCGACCATTACACCAATCTCCTTTAGCATGGGGGTCGGGAGGGTTCCGCCAGCGCAGACAATCACGGCGTCGTTCTTCAGTTCGATCTCTTTGTCTTTGTAAACCAGCGTGACGGTCTGCGTCCCGACCTCCTTCACGTTCGCATTCACATACACCGTGAGCTTGTTTTTCTCGACGGCGGATTTCAGCTGCTGACGATTCTTATCTTTAGGGCGGGTAAAAATTTCCTCCCCGCGGCAGGACACCGTCACCGTCGTGCCTCGCTCGGCCGCAATGGCCAAGGCCGCTTCGGCCGCGCTGTCTCCGCCCCCCACCACCAAGACATGCATGCCACGATACTGCTCTGCGTCGATCAACCGATAGACGACTTTCGGTTGCTCCTCCCCCGGCACTCCGAGTTTGCGCGGCGTGCCGCGCCGCCCGATGGTCAGCAGCACGTTAGCCGCCTTGTATTCCGCTTTGGAAGTCTTCACGACATAGCCGCCGCTGATTTGTTGCAGAGCATCCATCCGCTCCGAAAAATGGATCTTGAGACCGGTCTGCTTGATGGTCTTGTTCCAGAACTCGAGCAGCTCTTCTTTACTGATCTCATGTCTGTTGAACGTGCCCACGATCGGCAGCTTCATGGGAGCCGTCATCGCCAGCTTGCGCCGCGGGTAATGATAGACGGAGCCTCCCAGGCCGTCTTCCTGTTCCAACGTCACGAACCGAAGTCCCGCTTCCTTGGCCGCCAGCGATGCTGAGAATCCCGCCGGACCGGCGCCCACGATAACGACGTCCAGTTGCCCGTCCTTCCCCTTCTTCTTGGCGATGGTTTGGATGGCCCGCTGTCCTTGCTCGACGCCTTTCCTGATGAGCCCCATGCCGCCCAACTCCCCGGCGATGAAGATTCCCGGGACGTTCGTTTCGAACGTCGGCTTCACTTGCGGAATGTCGATCCCGCGTTTCTCGGTCCCGAAGACCAGCGACACAGCCTCAACCGGACAGGCTGCTTGGCAGGCGCCATGGCCGATGCAGTGGTCCGGCTGAACCAGGAGAGCTTTTCCCTTCACGATGCCGAGAGCGTGCTCCGGGCAGGCCCTGACGCAGGCCCCGGAGCCGAGACACTTGGTGGGATCGATGACGGGATGGAGAGTGAGCGGTTCGGGAATACTGGATTTTTGGGCTTCCTCCAGCCTGGCGCGAGATGCGGTTTCCTTTCTCCTTCGTCGCCGAACATAGAACAACATGACCACGAGCAACGGCGCGAGATAGAACCAGCCTTGCCATGACATAGACATAAAACGCGCTCCTCTACGGCAGTTCCCGATTGATGACCACCGTGACCTTCTCTGCGCCCATCCTCACGGCTCGACTCAGCCCCTCCAGATCTCCGCTCTTCGGCATCGCCTCGCCGGACTTGGATAGGCGAGCGACAATCACCACGTCCCCCGCCTCCGAGAGTTTTCTAGCCGGCATCGGGCTGTTCGAATCGTCCAATCGGAACGTGAACGGCAAATCCCGCTTTGCCGCACGCACGATGGCCACCGGCATGGAGGAACCGTTCACCTGGCGCGCGAAGACGAACAACGTGTCTGCAGAAACGGCTCTTGCGCTCAGAGCAGGAGCCACCGTAACAGTCCCGCTGATCGCACGGCTCTGACTGCCCACCCCAGCCAGCATCGATGCCCCCGTCAGCACACCAGCAGCCGT
>JAYWIP010000076.1:0-8451 GCA_039794465.1 Nitrospira sp. | reverse complement strand
GGGCACTTTCGACACTTCAAATGGGAGACCTTCGTCCGTTGCTCGACGGGTCGGTGCATAGGCCTCCTCGAACCAGCGCTTTCGCATCTGTGCCAGGCGTCCCGTCTCTTCCAACCGGTACAGCAAGTTGTTGAGGAACCACTGCAGGCGCTTTTTCTCCCCGCCGGTGACGATGGAATAGGATTCTCGGGAGAGGATCAAGGGCGATCCGTCCGGTCGTTCAAGAAGCTGCCAGTCAGGCCAGACATGTTTGGTCACATATTGCAGGATGGGGTAATCCGTCAAGATCACGTCGATGTGCGGGTCCTTCGTTTCCACCGCGGCGGGGAGTGAATCACAAACTAATAATCGGATGTCCCGGAGATTGGCTTCTGCATAGAGATGAGCAGTTCTACGATTTTGCACGGCGACCGTCAAGCTGGATAGCCCCTCCCGGATCGCCGTCAACGTATCGGTGCGTCCGGCCTGCTTGCGAAGCTGCGCTCGAATTTTCTCGGCTATTCCCGAGTCGTGCGTCATGGCGCCAACTCCTCCGCCATGAAAATACGGAATGGACGACCACAGGCCTGAGGGGGTTCCGCCGGGAACGCTACCACTGAACGACGAGACAAAGAAATCGAGATGCCCTTCATTCAATTCCAGGAAGAGATCACGGAATCTAATCAAATGCAATGTGGGCACGATCGGTTGCTGCCCGCCGCAATGCACGGTCAGTGCGTCGGCCACTTCACGAATCAGCTCGACATCGAGTCCGGTCACTCGAACGCCTTCGTCGGTGTATATGGCCGAAAATACAAAGGGACGGAACGGTTCGACGGAAATACCGACACGAATCTGTCTTTGATCGCAAATGGTGGAGAGCTCATCACGGGTTAAGGGGTACACCAATTCGACTGCGTCAAAGATCAGCCCGCATCCAGGCAGGAGCAGTCCGAGTATGACGAGAAACAGAACAGCGGCGCCGGCGCCCGATGTCCCACGGCCGTGTGGGGCTTTCCTACGACGCTCTTCCGCATCGCTGGAGTATCTTTCGACGATCATGTTGTTCACAGCCGAAGGCCGATGGTAAAGAGCCACTGGTCCGTTAAATCGGACTTGTTTTTGAAGTCAATTTCAAACCGCGAATACTGGAACCCCATATCCACGGACACTCCCAGCGCAACGGGGAACCGGACTCCGACTTGGGCTCCATAAAGATATCCTGGAGAATCAGCATCTCTGCCGGGAAGCGTTCCCCCAAGCAGTGCGCCAACGTACGGAACTGCCCGGTCTTCCAATGGTCCGAAGAGGATGTGCCGGATGATTCGATTGATTGGTTTGCCTCGGGGGAAGTCCAACAAGTCAATGAAATTATTCCACCGGGGGTTCAGGTACAGCGAATGCTGGTCGGTAATGAAGACCTGAGTGTGGGCGCTATAGTATTGATAGACGGTTCTTACCTCAAGAGGTCCGTAGCGCAGGGCGGTGAGGCCGACTTGGACGGCGATTGCCCTCAACTGCGGGGCAAATGAGCGCTGATTGAACGACACGTCGAAATTGAACGGGCGAAGAGGAAAATACTCTGGAACCGCTTCGATGGCTGCCGCGTAGGGAGGAAATGCCGTCGCCGAGAGGATCGCGACGAAGAAGACAGCCACGAGTGTTGGGTATCGACGGGTGCGCAACCAATCCCCTGCCACAAGAGATCAACTTTACTGGTAACCGTGTCTTAGAGGGTATATCACCCGCGTCTGCCGGAGACAAGGTGCAGGCGTAAGGAGTTGGACAAGTACTTATACGTGGAGGCGCAAGAATTACTACGTGCGACGCTCGGCATTTGACACCGTTCCGCACCGCTTCGGCCGGAAGAATTCTTGGAGCAGCGTCTGACTTTCCGTTTCCAAGACACCGCCCACAACTTCCACGCGATGGTTGAGTCGGCGGTCGGTGGGGATGTCGAAGAGTGATCCGCACGCGCCCGCCTTCGGATCCCAGGCGCCGAACACGAGTCGCTCGATGCGGGACTGCACGATGGCGCCCGCGCACATGGGACAGGGTTCCAGCGTCACGTAGAGTGTAGTGTCGGTGAGTCGCCAGGAACGCAGCTGCTCGGCTGCCTTGCGGATGACGATCATCTCGGCGTGCGCTGTGGGGTCCTGCAAGGATTCCCGGAGGTTGTGTGCGGCTGCCAGGACATCGTTGTTACGCACGATGATGGCGGCAATCGGAACTTCTCCCACCGCTGTGGCACGGGAGGCTTCCTCAAGGGCAAGCCGCATGAAGTGGTGGTCGGGCTCGTGTTGCTGCATGGCTTCGTGATCGGCCGTGTTGCTGCCGGCATGCTAGCACAGGGAAGCAGCAGGAGACAGTGCTCCGTGCGATATTCGGGGTGATCCGGCTAGGACTGGGGCTGGCTCAAGAGGTAGAGCGGTCCTGTCGGTTCAGGGCTCCCGCCGCTGGGTTCCAGGCTCACGGCAAATTTCTTTGCGCTCATGAAGGTTGGGAAGGGTTTGGCGAACATCTGAGAGGTTGCTCCGGTGCCTATCTGGAAGACACCGATAGGAGCGGGTTTCTCATATATGGCCCACAGTTGATACGTGGTGCCGTTGGAGTTAGCAGGGAGGTTCAGCGCGTAGAACCAGGCCCGCTTGGTTCGGGCGTCATAGAATAACGTGCCTGATGCGTGCCGGCTCATTTCCGTTCCCGCCAATGCGACGGCCTTGATGGCTGGCGTACGCAGGAGGGCGGCCAATTCATCCTGTGGCACGGACCTGTGTCGAGTATTCTGCTGAGCGAGCTGAGCGTTGACGCCGTCCAATTCGGCTTCGCGCTGAATCAACTGATCCTTCAGTTCCGCCATCGCCGTCCTGGTACGGCGCAACTCCTCTTGTGTTTCGGCCAACATTCGCTCGCGTTCGTTCAGCAGCTGCTGCTGGGCGGCCAGTTTGGAGTTGCCGACGGTGAGTTGCTCTTGGAGTTGTGTCAACTTCACCGTATCTTCACTGATTTTCGTGTTATAGGCTGCCCACGCGAGATAGGCGACACCGGCGATAATGGCGACGGCGGCCAATGCCAACGTCCACCCAAGAGATTCCGCGCGTGAGGAGGTCTCCGGTGGGAACAGATGATTCATCCATTCTCCCGGTTCAAGGCTCGGCTTCCCAGTGTGTTGATCGACCGGTTCTGTGGCGACGGTCATGGTCCGCGCGGCCATCAGTCTGGCTTTTAAACCGCGCGGAGGTGCGGACATGGTCAGTCCGAACGGAAGCATCACCGCAACCGATTGATATTCCTTGAGGGCAGTATGGCAGGGGACGCATCCCGACAGGAGATGGGCCTCAATAGCTTGCCGCTCGGCCCGTTCGAGGGTGCCGATGGCGTACAGCGGAATCACATCCTCCAATTCTTCGTGACTCATGGACGTTCGTTCTGCACCCAATCATGCCGAAGAGACTCGCGCAGTTTGGCCATGCCAAGTTTGAGGCGAGTCTTGACTGACTCCACCGGTTGATTGAGTTTGACGGAAATCTCCGTATGGGACAGGCCTTCGTAGTAGGCGAGTTCAATTGCCTGTTGTTGTGCTTGCGGCAAGGTCGACAAGATGTGGCTGACGTGGGTGCGCAATTCCTGATCGGCCTGTGCCTCGACTGGGGGCGGATTGTAGTCCGTAAGGGGTGGCATCGTGTGGCTACTCACGGCCTGGACGCTGGTGGGTCGGGTGCGTGCACCGCGCATGCGCAAGCGGTCGATGGCGCGGCTGCGGGTGAGCGTAATCAGCCAGGCGATCGGTGTGCCACGGCCGACATCATATCGCACCACTTTACTCCAGATTTCGAGATAGACCTCCTGCAGCAATTCGGCGGCTTCTTCGCGATGGCCGAGGATGCGGAGCGCGATACTGAACAGGAGCGTGCTGGATAGATCGTATAGTTGGCTGAGGGCCTGCTGTTCTCCCTTGGCCACGCGAGCCAGGAGTGTCGGGGGAATCGTCGATGCGGCGTGTGGTGAGACGGGGGTCATGGTCGAACGATTACAGGTCCATGTGCTTCTTGGTTGCTGGTTTCTACGGGTACAAAAAACACGTCCACCACTATAGCATCCTTTTCCGATTCTCCTAATGAAACGGGCAAAAGCACGAAGGTCGTGGGAGGGACGGTCGTGACGTTATGTGTGGCGTGGCCGGAGGCTCTTACCGACTCGCCACTAGTGAGAGAACGGCAGTTCCGGGAGGCGGTGTATGGCCAGCGAGCGGGTTACAAGTACGTTGCCAACACGTCGGCGGCATCTTCCGCCCCCGATGCCGTCGGGGGAGGGATGGAGGGAGTGGAAAGGTCTTTCACCGCACTGAGGGCAGGTTCCCACCTGCCTGCTGCAAAGTCTTGTCCCGCTAATTCGACACCGCGACCGTATCGATGCAGATAGTCCACCAAGGGTTGCTCGTCGGCGAAGTTATAGCGCCGGACATAGACGAAGGGTGTGCGCAATCCCACGGCTTCGACGAGGGTGCCGTACCCCGGTTTCGACATGATGATGTCGACGGAAGCCAGCAATGTTTTAAAGGAGAACGGCAATGAGTGTGTGGATACGATTCTGGTGCTGTTCGGTGGAACCGGGCCGTCAAACAGAAAACGATACCCATTCAGCGCGTCCAGATCCGCCATCGGGAGGGAAATCAGAGGAATCCCGCCGAATCCGATGAGCACGGTGCGCTCGCCTGGCGAAAGGCCTAGCCGGGCAGAGAGGGCGTCACGAGCGGAGGGAGACGGCTCATAGATCGGCCCGATGTCGATGAACTGCCCAAAGATGTCCATTGTAGGGGAGGGCGTGATGCGTAAGGCGAGGTCAGCCCGGGCATAGGCCCGGCGTATCGCCCGGATGAGCGGCTGGCCGTCGATGTCCGGCGGAGTAGAAAATCCTGAGAGCACAAGATCCCAGGTAAAGCTCACGAGGCCCACAGTGCGGAGGCCTGCTTCGGCTCCAGCCGCAATGGCCAAGTACGGAGTATCGGCAAGAACCAGGTTCGGGTGAGCCTGACTCATGGCTTCGATCTCGGCCTGAATCCGGTCGTTCCACGTCGCATGGAATCGGGCGTGTTCCCGCCATGTGGCATCGACATCGATCGTCAAGGGTCCCTGTTGAATGCAGCCGACATCCTGCTGGACCGTGCTCAATTCCCAGGGAATGGCCAGGCGGTTCTGAAAGAACGAAGCCGGGACGGTGGTGCGGAGGATTGCATGGAGACCGGGAATGCGGCGACCCAACGCGTTGAGCACCGGCACGACTTGCGCGGCGTGGCCGAACCCGTGCGATGAGATGGCGGCCCAGATCAGCGGCATCCGAAAAGAAGTATAAAAGTGGCAAGTGATAAGCGCCAAGTAAAACGGCGGCAGGGGAAACTCAAGGGGGGAGATACTTGTTCCTTACGCCCTGGCATCGCTCTGCCTGGCTCAGCTGTTCGAATGGTCCGATTCCATCGGCGCAATGTTGTACAGAAGCTCTAAATCGAAATCCTCAACCAGTTCGTTGAACGCGCGCGCGCCCATGTCGGAACGGACCTCTGCCATGACGAGATCGATCGCAGGGGCGGCATGCTGTCCATACTGGGTGACGGCTGTTTCGATACGGTGTCTCGCCTCGTCGAGAGTCATACGCGCCTCCCTTATCGTTCAAGTTGGTCTATGCGAGCGTGCGCAGCAGGTGCTGCATTTCAGGTACGAGATCCTTGCCGCCGTTAGATCGTCCTGAGAGCGCCGCCTCGATGCCTGCGGTGAGAATCGGTTTGGCGTCGGCTGGTTTGCCTAGTCCGATCAACGCACGACCCAGGGCCAGATGGGACGCCACATGGGTCGGGTCCAGTTGTGTGGCGACGGTGAGATGCTCGACGGCTTCCTCAAGACTGCCGCCTTCCTGGAGGATCTTGTTCCCGAGGCCATATCGCCCGAGAAATCCTTTTGGATGCTTGGCAACCATGAGACGAAATGCATCGATGTCCATGAAGCGTTTCTCCGTTGCTATCGGGGAACCACTATACCATCGAAAGAGTCAGATCGGCCAGATGGCCGGGTGATGTTCAGGTGAAGCGTGAGGCGCAGGATGGAAAGGGAGGACGTCTTGTCCTTGTTCGCGAGATACACGTCACGAACGATGAGCGATGAAGAAGAGAATAGCGTGTCGGCTGTTGAGGTCCCAGCCTTCGTGAATCATGCGGATCAGGGAGCCGGGTTTGCCGAGACAGGGACTCTGGGAAAGGCTGCGGTTGTGCCTGCCGGCCGGTGTGTCTTCACGGTGACAGTACGAATCCCCGACGCCGGCAATGGCGTCTTACTTGCCATGTACAAGGCGGTGTCCTGCACCAACTGATTCATCAATGAATTCAGGCAGGTTTCTATCACCTGTCCCTTCAGCTCGTCGATCACGATCGGACTGGCGCCGAACAGATTGTAATGGGCCGTTCCGGATGATCGCGCTTCATAGTGTGTCACGTGCCCGTCCCAGCGCTCAAGTTCCAGATGCGCCTGCGCGGTATAGTCGTAGTCCAGCTCAATGATCGGCGAGAGGAGGAACATCGAGGCGCCGATTACGATGCCTTTGAAGGCTGTGGGCCCTGAATGGGGATCGATCGTTTCATTGAATGTGACCCGAGCGGATATCGCCTTGCCTTCTACCGAAGCGGAGACTCCTCCAAGGGGAACGAGCGTGGAAAAGAGACGCGTTTCCTGGAGCGCATTCAAGACTCGGCGTTCGGCGTCAGAGGCAGGATGTTGAGGCGTGCCGTTCTGCGACAAGCGGAAGGTATCTATGACCAATGGAACCCGTTCATCACTGGAGAGCGTAAGCGAGATGCTTTCTTGCAGACCCGATGAGGGAGATTTCACATCGATCCATCGCGTACATGCGGTCATGCTGCACATCACGAATCCGACGAGACCGAAGGCCGACCAGCGAAAGGCAGACATCGTCATGATCATCGTCTCCTCAGAAATAGAATGAAAAGCCACCGAAGGGCAGGCTCGCATTCAGCCCCAGATTCGGGAATGCGGTTCCGGCATTCGAAATATGATGGAAGCGGTACCCGGCGTTGGCGGCGAGTTGCGGCGTGAGAAACCAGGACACGCCGACTCCCCCTGTGAGCACGAAGTTGAACTCATTGGCCTGTTCGTCGATATTTCCGCCGAGATCGGTCCAGAAGGGCCCGCCCGTGAATTCCGCATAGGGCCGGAGACGACCCAGGGCGACGAACGTGTACTTGATTCTTGGTGTGAAGCCGACGCCATGGGTCAGGAGCGGTTCGCGAAACTGGAGATAGACCATCTCGGCACCAATCGAGATTTGCCCCCGGTACCAGCTGTCGCCGATGGGATCAGTCAGGGTCATCATCCACGACGGCATTAACGCCGGGCCATGTTGTTTGGTCGTGTGCAGTTCGGTCAGGCGATGAGAGAACATATAGCCGGCGGTGAGTCCGACTTCTTGCGTGCCGACGGTGATAGTTGGCGAGACTTCCTCGGCCCGGATATTGGACGCCATCAGCATGGTTATGAGTGTCAGGGCAGTGAAGGTTCGCGCGAGCAAGGCCATGCTGTCTCCAGGTCAATACCCTGTCGGCGTGTGTGAGATGAAACTTGATCAACAGGCGTCCAGGTGTGACGCTTCAAAGGTAGCAGAGGTTTTGATACTGTCCAGCAATTTGGATGGAGCGGTTTGTCGCAAAGTGCGAGAACGCTGGACAAGGCGCAGGGGGGAACGGGAAATGGGCACATCGAGTCCGAGGCAGGGGAGCGACCGGCGCAAAGACTAGTCGGAGCTGATCAGCTCGGCGAGGTGAGCCGAGTCGGCTTGGAACTCCGGCAGTCGGTATCGCTGGTCGAGCGCGACCACACGTTCAAGACATCGCCGCGCCGAAATCAGATCGTGGCGGGTGTCATAGACCGTCGCCAAGAGTCGAAGTACAGCTGCCTCAGCCGGCTCGTTGCCGAGTTTGATGTAATGTTCCGAGGCATTGTTCAGACAGCGTTCGGCTTTGGCCAGATCGCCTTGGTCGAGATAGCATTTCCCTAATTGACTGTAGGTCACGGCCAGGCCTTCTTCATTGCCGACGACTCGGTGGTGGTCGAGGGCACGTTTGAACGACAGGACTGATTCCTCCCACTGTCCATGACGGGCTTCCTGCAGCGCCAGGTTGTTGTACAGAATGCCGAGGGCGCGATCGTCGTTCAACGCATGCAGAAGGTCCAAGGCTTCGAGATAATAGGGGCGGGACTTTTCCGGGTGGTCGGCGCCGATGTGAAGATTGCCGAGATTGACGAGCGTATGAGCGATGGCGTGCTGATTGCGCTCCGTTCGCTGAATAGCTAGCACTTCACGGTAACACGCTTCGGCCTTGGCAAAATCGTGAAGGAGGGCGCAGGTGTTACCCAGATTGCCAAGGGAATTCGAGAGTTCCCGCTGATTGCCGGTTGTTCGGTCATCGGC
>JAYWIP010000075.1:0-27814 GCA_039794465.1 Nitrospira sp. | reverse complement strand
CGAACCCACTGCCCGGAATCCCGTCCGAACATCCCGGCGGCGCCTGCGGACATCGAGAAGGGCTGACAGGAGCGTACCGCCATGCGCGCGTAATACGCCAGCGCCCCAAGCCGCTGCGCCCCCGTCCCTTTCAGCAACGCGAGGCCCTGTTCGATATACGGTGCCAGCCCCTCACGCGCCATCCAGATCCGCAGAATCTCGCTGGTCCCCTCCCACACCAGATTGATGCGGGCATCGCGCATCATCCGCATGACCGGAATCCCGATTTCCCCGCTCCGGCGTTGGGATTCCTCGGTCATGAATCCTCGCCCTCCGCGCACCTGAAACAGATCATTCACTGTTTCCCAATACCACTCGCTCCCGAGGATTTTTGACGCCGCCGACTCCATCCGGAGATCGCCCTTCTTGTTCGCCCACGCGCCACAGAACGCCATGATGGCCTCCAGCGCCAGGGTGTAGGCCGCGGCCCGGCAGAGTTTTTCGCCGATCAGATTGTGCTCGCCGATCGGTTTGTTCCACTGTACGCGGGTCTTGCCCCACCACCGCATGACGGACAAACATTGTTTGAGACCACCCAAACAGGCCGCAGGCAGCGTCAGGCGGCCGACGGTCAGCGTGGCAAGGGCGATTCGAAGCCCATCTTCCTCGCTGCCTAGAAGATTTTCAGCCGGGACGTAGACCTGATCGAACACCGGCGCCCCGTTGTAGATGCCCCGCACCCCCTCGAAGCGCAGCCGAGCAACGGAGCATCCAGGCCAGTGGGTTTCGACGATGAAGGCGCCGTATCGCTTATGCGCCTGAGAATCATGAAGTTCTTCCGGCCGATCTACGATCCGCGCGATGACGACGAGCATGGAGGACAAAAATTCGCCGTCCCGCTTGGCTGAATTGGTGATGAAGAACTTCTTGCCCGTCAGGCGATATCCGGCGATCTTGCCGTGCTCCCTGATGCGGACGGCATAGGTTTCCACTTTGGAAATGTCGCAACCCACCTGACGTTCTGTCAGCGCGAACCCGGAAATTTCTCCCCGCGCCAGTCGGGGCAGGTACTTGGCCTGCTGCTCTTCGGTGCCGAACAACCGGAGCGGCTCCGGCACACCGATCGATTGGGCCGCGGACAACAAGACGGTCAGCGAGGCATCGACACTCCCGCACAGAGTCGCCAGCCGTTGATATTCAGATTGAGTGAATTCCTGCCCCCCGAATCGTTTGGGAATCTTGATGCCGAACGCCCCGAGCTCCGTCAGCGACTTCAAGAGCGGCTCCGGCAATTCCTCTTCCCGATCCACCCGTTCCGAATCCACGGATAAGAGGATGGTCTTGAACCGTTCAAAAAATTCCCGGGCGGGCTGACTGGTCGGCGGAATGCGAATCGAGGTCAGCAGGTCCCAGCGGACCTCGGCTTCGAATAATCCGGCAAGAAAACCGGTATAGGAGGTTTTGTCACGCGCGGTTTCAGCAACCGCCTCCGCCCCTTGAAACAGTTGCGGCTTAGCCATCGGCACCACCTATGAGAGAGCCGGAAATTTGCTCATGCAGTACTAATTTACCACCACTCCCCCCATTTCTTCTCAAGATTCCGACTGTGTTTCCCGGTTCCGGGACACAAGGGTCCTTTTTATACGTCAGGAAGGGGACCGACCAGCATGATCGGTGGTATGATGTTCGAAAGTCAGAAAGGCAGTATGGCCTCCTGTTCATGGTCGCTACGCAGCACCGCATCGTCCCAACGCAGTGATGGGCAGCTCTATGCGTAACGTCGTGGTCGTCGACGGGTTTCGTACCCCCTTCTGCAAGGAAGGGACGGAGTTCCGCGAAACCGACGCGGACGTGCTGGGCGCCTGGGTCGTCCGCGACATGATCCAGCGCTGCCATCGCTGGAATCTCCCACTGGACACAATTGATTGTGTGCTTGGCAGTAACGTGGCCACGCCCATGCACGCCGTCAATCCCACGCGGGTAGCCGCCGTCACCGGGGGTCTGCCGATGACGATCCCCGCCGACACCGTGGCCGGGAAAAACTGCGGCTCGGGGGTCACCGCCCTCTACTACGCCAGCCTCCGCATCAGAAGCGGCGATGCCGACACGGTGCTCGTGATCGGCATGGAAGCGATGAGCCGCATCCCCGTCATCTATCACAAGCACGTCGCCGGCCTCTTGCTCCAATACGGAAAAGCCAGGACCCTTCGGGAACGAATCGCGGGGGCTGCGGCCTTGCTTCCGAAGCTGTTGAACCTCACGCGCTATCCGCCGCAAGCCGGTTTGATGCTGGGGCTCACAGACCCGATGTGCGATCTCATCATGGGTCTGACGGCCGAGAATATTGCCAAGGATCCGATGCTGGGCATCAGCCGGCTTGAGCAGGACGACTATGCGGTCCGTTCGCACAAACGAGCGGCAGCGGCCTGGGACAAAGGCCTGTTCGCGGACGAAGTCGTCCCGATGTACGTGCCCGAACTCAGCGGCTATGTGGAACGGGACAACGGCATCCGCGCGGACGCCGGCCAAGAGACATTTGCCAACATGAATCCTGTGTTCGACCGGCGGCATGGATCGGTGACACCGGCCAACGCCTCGCAGATCACGGATGCAGCCGCCGCCGTGTTGCTGATGGAAGAGGAAAAGGCCAAGTCGTTCGGGTTGCCGATTCTCGGTTACGTGAGAGAGTACGCCGACTTCGGATATGAGCCGTCCTGCATGGGACTGGCCCCCGTCGGCGCCATCGCCAAACTCTTGTCGAAAACCCGCCTGACCCTCAAAGATTGTTCGTTGTTCGAAATCAACGAAGCCTTTGCTTCCGTCGTGTTGGGGATCAGCCGCATCCTCGATTCACCGTCCCTCATGGAACGCAAATTCGGCCGATACGGATTAACGGAACCCCTCGGCGAGATTCCTCCCGACGATCTCAATCCCCACGGCGGCGCCATTGCGCTCGGCCACCCGGTCGGCGTGTCCGGGCTGCGCCTGGCCCTGACCTCCTTGTTCGAACTCAAACGCAGGGATGCGGAACGGGCGCTGATCAGCGCCTGTGTCGGAGGTGGACAAGGCGTGGCGATGATCCTGGAGAGGACATAGCCATGCCGGAGCGTCACCTCGTCACGGCTTCTTCCGACGGCGAGGCCGAGTTGAAGCATTTCAAGATCTTGGTCCTCGACGAGGGTATTTTACTGGCCGGATTCGATTACGCAGGAAAACCGGTCAACGTGCTCAACGCGGAGAGCGTCTCCGAATGGCAGCACATCGTGCAACTCGTCGTTCACACCGAGAGCATCAAGGGAGCGGTCTTGCTGAGTTTGAAAGAGGCCAATTTCTGCGCGGGCGCGGACCTCGAACAGATGCACGACGCGCAAACCAGGCAATCGTTTCAAGCCATGGAGACGCTCGTCGCCGCAGTCCACCATCTGTTTCACGAGATGGCGCGATCGCCCAAATCGTTTGTCGCCGCGGTGGATGGCCCCTGCTTGGGCGGCGGGCTCGAGCTGGCCCTGGCCTGTCACGCGCGCCTGGCCAGCACCCATGCCAAAACCTGTTTTGCCTTGCCGGAGGTCAAGCTGGGCATCCTGCCAGGATTCGGCGGCACGCAACGGCTCCCTCGGCTGATCGGGTTGTCTGCGGCCCTCGGCATGATCACGGCCGGCAAGACAGTTTACCCCCGGCAGGCATTACGCATGGGCCTCGTGGACGAAATGGTGACCTCCGTCCCGTCTATCGTCAGGACTTTGGACCGTGTGCGGCATGAGACCTTGGTCCAAACCGCCGTCCGCAAAGCGCACGCGCTCCGCTCGCAACGCGCCCAACCTCGGCCTCTTCGTGGCATCGAGCGCATCTTGAACCACCCCGCGGTCCGCCCTCTGGTGTGCAACTATGCCCGGCGCCAGGTGATCCAGCGTGTCGGCCATTTCTACCCGGCTCCGTTGCGTGCCATCGACGCGATCCAGAAAGGCATGAGCGAGGGCGTGCTGGACGCGTCGCTTACGATCGAGCAGCCGCTCCTGCTGGAGCGGATGGCCAGCCGGACCTCCGAATATCTTGTCGGGCTGTTCCTGGCCGGTGAAACGGTCAAGCGCAATGCCCCTTCCGCCTCGACAGGAGTGACACGAATCGCCGTACTGGGAGCCGGATTGATGGGCGCGCAGATCGCGGGGCAACTGGCTGAAAAGGGGCATCCGGTGGTGTTGCGGGACATTTCGCCGGGCATTCTGGCCAAAGCGATGGGCGGCATCCACAAGGCTCAAACGGCCCAGGTTCGGAAACGGCTGATTCAACCCTCCGATCTGCGGTACCGGCTGTCGCGGATCGCCCCAACGGTCCGGATCGAGGATGTGTGCTCGGCGCCGCTTGTGATCGAAGCGGTATCGGAGAAACTGGACGTGAAGCGGGCGGTGCTTGCGGAATTCGAATCGCACGCCGGACCCGAAGCAATTTTTGCGACCAACACCTCCTCGTACACCTTGGCCGCCATTGCCATGGGAGCCGCCCATCAGGAACGATGCGTGGGGTTGCACTTCTTCAACCCGGTGGCCAAGATGCAATTGGTGGAAGTGGTGCGAGCGCCCTTCACCTCAGACCGGGCGCTGGCCCTGGCTTGCGGGTTGGCCAAGCGATTGGGCAAGTTCCCCCTCGTGGTGAACGACGGGCCTGGGTTCCTCGTTAACCGAATTCTCTCCCGCTATCTCGCGGAGGCTGTGATCTTAGCCGGTGAGGGGGTGCCGGTCCGTCGTATCGACGCAGTCGCCAAGAATTTCGGCATGGCCGTGGACAGCGGGCATCCGATGGGACCGCTGGAGCTCCTCGATTTGATCGGACTTCCTGTCGGCATCCATGTACTGACCTCACTCGCCGTCCTGGGTTCGCGGATCGAGTCGCGCGATGCGCTACTTCAACACTTTCTTCCCGAGAAGCAACCGCCGGTCACGTTTTGGAAAGCAGGCAAGGAGAATCCGCGGGCGGTGGAGGCGATCGGACGGTATCGCCGCACCGTTCCATCCGACACCCACCCGCTATCCGATGACCTCCTTCAAGAACGGT
Source organism: Nitrospira sp. (assembly GCA_039794465.1). Lineage (GTDB taxonomy): Bacteria > Nitrospirota > Nitrospiria > Nitrospirales > Nitrospiraceae > Nitrospira_D. Next base: position 22,786 of record JAYWIP010000075.1, on the reverse strand, counting down.
TGTTTCTCCCCATGGTTGACGAAGCCGTGCGCTGCCTGCACGAAAAGATCGTAGAGCAGCCCTGGCAAATCGATTTCGCACTGACCTACGGGATTGGATTCCCGGCCTTCCGCGGCGGATTGCTGACCTGGGCCCGCCAGACCATCACACCGTCACAACTGGCCCAGCAATTGGAGGGGCTCGCCGGCAAGTACGGGAAACGATTCGAGCCCTGTCCGGGACTAGCTGATGGAGGGTGGTAACACTGGGGGCATGGCATCCGGCACCGAAGGGAGAAATCGCCACATGTCGAAACACCCATGGTTCCTCCATTATCCTGAAGGAACTCCCCACGAGCTCTCGCTGCCTCCTGAGACGCTGATGACGATGTTCTCCAGAAGCGCGCAGAGGTTTGCGCGTCGGCCGGCCCTGTACTTCTTCGGCAAGACCCTCTCCTACCGCGACTGCCTTTCCCTTATCGAGCGCTTCGCCGGCGGCCTTGCCGCCCTGGGCATCCGTAAGGGCGACCGCGTCGCCCTCTGCCTCCCGAATGCGCCACAAGCCGTCATCGCTTATTTCGGTATCGTCCGGGCCGGGGGCATCGTCGTACCCTGCAACCCGACCTACACGGAACATGAGCTGTCCCACCAGCTTCGAGACGCGGGGGCGCGGGCCATCGTCGTGCTCGACATGATGCACCAGAAAATCCGCCACCTTGACCTCGACCTGATCATAGTGACCCGCATCACCGATTTCATGACGACGCTGGTCAAATATCTCTACCTGCACAGACAGAAGCAGCCGCCGGCCGAGATTCCCTCCAGTGACCGGACGCTGTTCTTTCACGACGTGTTGGACCACCCGACACCCGTGCCGCCTGATCAGCTCCCGGTTATGACCCCGGACGACATCGCGGTGCTGCAATACACCGGCGGCACCACCGGAGTCTCCAAAGGAGCGGAACTGCGCCATCGCAACCTGACGGCCAATGTCCGGCAACTCGTCAGCTGGTTTTCCCCGGCCGAGCGGGTGGAAAGCTTTCTGGCCGCACTGCCGCTCTTTCACGTCTTCGGCATGACCGTCACGCAAAACATCTGTCTGGCCGTCGGGGGCTGCATGGTGCTGGTTCCCGACCCGCGCAACGTCCCGGTGCTGCTGTCGCTGCTGCGCAAGAAACAGCCGACCGTCATCACCCTGGTCCCCGCGCTCGTTCAGAAGCTGCTCGAAGAATGCGACGCGGACGATTTGAAGGACGCGAAGTTCGTGATTTCCGGGGGAGCGGCCCTTTCGTTCGATCTCCTGAAACGATTCAAAGAAAAGACCGGCCACTTGATTATCGAAGGGTATGGCCTCTCCGAAGCCTCCCCGGTCACGCACTGCAATATTGCCCGGGGTCTTTCTGTCAAACGCTCCATCGGCCTGCCCATCGCCAACACGGAGGTGCAGATCGTCGATGAGGAGGGCCGGGAGGTGCCGGTAGGGGAAGCGGGCGAGCTGTGGGTGCGCGGCCCTCAAGTGATGGACGGCTACTGGAACAACCCAGTCGAAACGGAAAAGGTACTGAAGCAGGGCGGGTGGCTGGCGACCGGCGACATCGCGCGTGTCGATCAAGACGGCTTCTTTTACATCGTGGACCGCAAGAAAAACATGATCCTGTCCTCTTCCGGGTTCAACGTGTATCCCTCCGAGATCGAGCATGTGCTCACGCTGCACCCCCAGGTGAGCGATGCGGCCGTCATCGGCGTGCGGCACGAGGACGGAGGCGAATCGATCAAGGCCTTCGTCGTCGCCTCACCCGAATCTGTCTCCACCGATGAGCTCCTTACCCACTGCCGGCGCTATCTGGCCTCGTACAAAGTGCCCAAGAAGTTCGAGTTCCGCTCGGAGCTTCCCAGATCGGTCCTAGGAAAAACCTTGCACAGAGTGCTACGGGTTGAGGACGCGGCGCAGGATCCATTGCAACCTTCTTCAGTCCCGTGAGCCAACAGGACAGCCTCAGCCGGACGGGAAGCGTCGTTGAAGAGACGGCAGATCACACACATGCCGAGCGAGCGCCATCGCGGCGGAGAGGCCGGGTGATTCAATACCGATCAGATCGACCAAGAGGGGGTCTTCTCGATCGACCGAGACAATAAAGTCGCTCTTGGACCGGCTGGTCGTTTCAACGCGCGGCCTGATGCCGGAATAGGCCCAAGATAGATTTCGTTCATCCAGAGCCGGAAGGAATTTTTGCACAGCCTCGGCGAACAAACCAGGCGGTGTTTTGTGCGACGTGTAATCCGCCTTGTCTTGGACGGACACTTCGTTCGGCCCGACATACAGCCGTCCATCCGGGCGGGGACTCACATGAATCCCTTTGCCGGTCGCCCCGGGAGGCAACGCGGGATAAACCGGACGCCCGACACTACCTGCTTTTTCAGGCATCATCCATTCATAGTACTCGCCCCGCAGCGGACGGATGGTATATTTATGATGGTGCAGCGCGAGGGAGGCAATGTCATCGGCATAGAGTCCGGCGGCATTGATCAGGCAGGCAACCCGAATCTGTTGACGATCGGTGGAGACAAGATACGAACCTCCGGCCTCTTCGATGGCAATGACCCGATTGTCGAAGGCAAACTCGGTGCCGAGAGCTTCCGCATCAGTCCGGAGCGACTGCACAAAAGCCTGGGAATCGATGACGGAAACATCCGGGATCGCGATACCACAACTGGCACGCACCTGCGGCTCCCAAGCCCGTAAGGCGGATCGTGTCATGAACCTCACCCGCGTGTTCGTCCTCCAGGCGTTGACCCACAGCCGCCGCAGCATCGCAATTTCTCGCCAGAGGCCTCGCCGGATATCTTCCCTGGACACGACGATGAGCATCCCGGTTTTGAGCAGCGGGATGCCCTGCTGCACCGCATATGTCGCTGCCGACCGGCAGCCTTCATGGGCAAGCCGTGCTTTCAGCGAAAAGGGAGCTTCGTGGATGCCGCTGTGGAGCACCCCACTGTTGCGTCCGCTGGTTTCTTCCCCCGGACGCGCGTGCTGTTCGAGGACCAGTAGGCGGGTCGGCGCAGGCCGGCGCCGACTCATGAATTCTCTGGCAATCGCGCAACCGACGACCCCGGCGCCGACGACGCAGACATCATACGTGTTCATCGGATTTTGTCCCACGGTTCGGAAACATCGTCCCGGCGATCTCGATTTATGTAACGATACCCCCGTCTCGGAACACCCCCGTGTCTACAACCGTATCGCATAAATACGGCAAGATCCTCTTCGTCTTCTGCGGAGGCGGATGCAAGGCTATCTTCCAAGCAGTAGCCGCCACGGAACTGGTCCGCGCCGGTCTGGTCCCCTCCCATATCATGAGCGCCTCGGCGGGCACGTGCAACGCTCTCGGCTTTGTGGAAAATCCTGGGATCGACGGAGCGGAGAAAACGCTGCGCATCTGGGAAAACTATATCAACTCCCCGGAAGCGATCTATGAAGTGCACCCGTTCATCCGCGAGAAATTGACGCATCTGTTGGGAGTAATCCCGAAAGCGACGCAGGACTGGGGGCCAAACCGGTCGCTGTTCCGCGATCTCAGGAGGGCCGTCAATTTTCTGCCCTTGGCGATTTCTCTGTGCGTCCGCATGCCGTTCCGCATGGCGGGACGCGCCATCAGCCTTGTCTTTCGCCTCATGGATACGTTCGAGTTCAAGCACAAGTCCTTTCGGCGACTCGCGCAAGCGCCTGAGATTCAGGAGACGTTCACCGAAATTGAGAAGTATTTTGAACTCAAGCGGATGAAGGCGTTTCTCGACCCGTTTCCGCTCTTGGCGAGACTCACCTCGAAGATCGATCTACAGAAAGTGTTGGCCAGTCCCATCGTCTGGCACATCCTCGCCGAGCGGTACGAAAATGGGGCGACGGTGATCTTTTCCAACAAAGATCCAGACCTTGCGATGGACGGAAGCGAGGATCCACGGAGCCGGAAGGCCAAGCAGGATCTCTTTCTGAAACGGATTCGCGCATCTATGGCTCTTTACCCGCTGTTTGAATTGGTGGAAATCGACGGGTCCCGCTATCTCGACGCTGATCTCGCCCACCCGCTGCCGATCGACGAAGCCTTCGGCTTGGGATGTGAGACTGTGTTTTTCTTCCTGAACATTCCGAAACAAAGCCTCCGTATCGAGCCGAATCCCCTTCGGGATCTGCTGGAATTGAACAGCCTCTCCCGCCTGAACGAACGTTACATCCATTACCGTATCAAGGAAGCGCAGGCGCAGGCCAAAGAACGGGGGATCAATCTGTTCATTGTCCAGCCTGACGAAATCCCCCCCGGGCTCGGCCTGCTGGAGATCGACAAGAAAGTGATCGAGTGGGTGAAGACCACAGAACGTAGGCGGATGAAGGACTACCTCGCGAATTTGGACAGCCACAACCTCCGATTCTTACCGCCGATTCCTACACCGCCGTTTTGCACGCCCATGCCCGACATGCAGGATCATGAGCGGCCCTGAATCGAACGGTCGGAGTTTGGAACACTCCGCGCGACGGGTCATACGGGTCGGCCATCGCGGAGCTGCCGGCCTCGCCCCGGAAAATACGTTGGCGGCGATTCATGCGGGCATCGCCTGTGGGGTCACGTTCGTGGAAATCGATCTGCGCCGCACAGCCGACGGCGCGCTCGTAGCCCTGCACGATGCCACGGTGAATCGAACGACCGATGGAAGAGGACGAGTCAGTCGGCTATCGCTCCAGGAGGTGAAGCGGCTGAATGCAGGGAACGGCGCACGGATTCCTACGCTGGAGGAAGCGCTGGAGGCTGCAGCAGGACGAACGGGGCTGATGTTGGAACTCAAGGTCCGAAACATCGCCCAACAGACGGTCGAAGCCGTCCGTCGCACAAACTTTAAAGGCCCCCTCCTCTACGCCTCGTTCCTGCACGACGAACTGACTTACGTTCGAAAGGCCGATCCAGGCGCCTCGCTGATGGTCTTATTTGACAGGTTCCCCGCCGCCTCCGTCGCCCGTGCGATGCAATACGCTCCGTCGCACGTCGGCCTCCGCCACAGCAAAGCCACTCACCGCCTTGTCGAAGCGTTCCACAGCGCGAATCTCCATGTGTTCGTCTATACCCCGAACCGGCCGACCGACATCCAGCGCGCCATCTGCCTCGGCGTCGATGGCGTGATCTCGAACTTTCCCGATCGCATTCCGCACGGGTAATCTTTCGGGCCCTACTTACGCTACTGTCTGAGACAAACAGCACACCGCACTTCCTTCACACCCCCGCTGCAGACGGTCACAGAAAACGATCACGCCGAATACAAACAGCGGACGATTTCGGTGGTATTGAAGAGCAAGGCGTTCAGTCGGGTATAGGCGGCGTGGCCGTAGTAGTGGTCGCGGACGTCGGTGGACCCGGTGCAGTCTTTATAATCAGCCAGGAGGCAACGGCCCTCGCTGGGGAAACGCACGGCGCGACGAGCGCACTCCAGCCACCGCTCGAATCCGTCGTAGGGCTCGACCATTTCCCAGATGGCCTTGTTCGCGGCCTTGGCCGCATCGGTCGCCGGGACGGCATCGCTGCCGGCCACGGCCAGTTCCTGGACATAGTCGCCGCCCCACGCGATCGGCATTTCCATCGTAATTTGTGGCAACTCCATTTTGGCCAACCACGTTTTTCCATCGGTCCTGAGGTTTCTGTGATTCACCACATGCAGTAATCTGCCGATCCCGGACGGGTCCCATCCGTACCGGACCGGCGTCCCGAACGTGACCATATCGACCACGGCGCCGTTCAACCAGGTCGCAGATCCGAGCAACGGTTCGATCCGTGTAATGATAGCGGCCAGGTCAGCCTGGCCTGTTTGGCCTGCGTAGGCAGCCAGGGTGCCCAGCAACTTCGGCCTCCCTGTTATGGGACTGGGGCACAGCAGATTCGAGGCTAACGCGAGGACTAACCCGGCCTGCCCGTGGGCCTGTACGAGAATCCGGTCTCCCGTGCCGAGCACCTGTTGCTCACACAGTCCGTGGAGATCGGCGAGCAACCGGACGGCGGCGGCGGCTCGGCCAAGATGATGGTGCTCCGACGCCCATAGCAGTCGGCTACAAATGATCGGGCGAGCAACGTGCTTGTTGAGCGCGTGCGCAGCCAGCGTGACATATCTCTCCGTGAAATTGCCTGCTTCGCCAAGCCGCTGATCGAGCGATTTCCACGTGGCATTGTCATTCTGAAACGGCGGTGTCAGGCCGTGAGGGAAAGCGGGAATCCCGTTTTCTCCGTCCCGCATGAGCGACAGCAAGGCATCCAGCCCGGACACGCCGCGAGAATAGCCGCGCTTCAAGCCACCGACTTCGTCGAGCCGCTGAATGCCGAACACATCGGTGCTCTGGATCGATCCATGAAGAAACACAATGCCCCGAACGCCGGCTTCCAAAAGCGTTGTCCCGCACTGCGCCATGGCGTCGAACCACGCAGGAGACTCCGGCTGTGCCCCCGGCATCAGTTCGGCTGTAGACAAACGATCCCCGGGATTCTTTCGAGACAGTTCGTCGTGCTGAAAATTATTCTCGGTGGGCATGGAGAGGGTTGTCTTACCTGAAAGCCGATGCGTAGCGCAATGATGAACGGCTACCGAGAATGAATTTCATTGATAAATTCATGACTTGCAGTGATCGACTTGACTTAATCCAAACCACCCGTGCTTCAGTGACGCCTTCTTGCAGCAGACACATTCCCCCCGCACAGGTATTGACAAGCGAGCATAACGCGCCCTACAGTACCGACCTCATCTCCATGTTCGTGGAGCTGCTCAGCGCAGACACGGCTGGAGGGGGAGGGCAGGGCAATTCCTCAGGGTAGCTCAAATGCCCCCCGATCGCAGCACTGTCGTTGACCTGACGCAGACCTTCCGCATCAGGGCACTCGGCGGTCCACTCATCGACAGGGAGGCCAGTGATGGTGCCCCAATTCCCCCGATGGGCGACTCAGTTTCACACTCTCTTTCATTACCATCCGTTTCTTCGTCGGACCGTGAATGGGTCAGGCATGATCGTGTTGCAAACAGGGACAGTTGTGCCGCACGCGTTATCACTGGACAGATAATCCAACCACCACCACCAGGAGGAAGCACCATGCAGAGACGACAGTTCATGGCGAGTGGATTCTTCGGACTTGTCGCCGCGGGACTATGCCTGCTGGCCACTGGCCCGGCGCAAGCGGCCTCGCTGAGCGGGCCATCGTATACAGAGCCGACGTGGAAACCGCAGCCTGTCGCCACCACGCAATTTGTCGTATTATCGGATTGGAAAAACGAAGCGGTCTTTGACCGGGAAACCGGATTGGTGTGGGAACTGTCGCCTGGGAAGGATCCAGTGGATTGGGCCGGGGCATTGGAACATTGCCTGAACCTCGCGGCCGGAGGACGGAAAGGATGGCGAATGCCCTCGGTACACGAACTGGCCAGTCTTGTGGATCCAGGGGTGGCTCCTCCCGGCCCCACGCTACGGGCCGGCCATCCCTTTACGAATGTTCAGTCAACCTCCTATTGGGGAGCACCGCCGAATCCGCAATATGCGGCTCCACCGTGGTATGTATTTTTCTCGAACGGCCGCACCAAGATCGCGGACCAGAAAACCGGTAAAGCGCGCACCTGGTGTGTCCGAACCGCCGAAGTTGATGTAAGCGAGCAGTAGTGACCGGCATGTACGCTTGCGCGTGCGCAAGCGTCAACGATGTAGGGGTGGGGAACACCAGCCTGTGTTCTCCACCCCTTTTCTTTTAAGGCTGGAAACATGGGACTCAGCGGATACTTGGGGAAATGACATCAGGAGTGACAGGATCCGGTTTCAGTGGAACCTGGTTCTTCGCCATAACCGCCGTAGCCACGCAAATCTTATGCTCTTCATCGATCCGTCGATTGACGATCTTCACATCTCGTAGATATTCCTGAACGATTTCCTCTCGCGTCAATTCGATCTGTTGGTCTACCTCTTTCCCGGTCCGTTCACGAGTACGATCGACCAGATGTTCTTTAATCAACACCCGAATCTGTTTGGCTAGATCGGCTCGGGCCGCCAGTTCCGCAACGCGCTGACAGACGACGTGTCCCTTATGCAAATCACCCTGGCCTGTGCCGATCCAGTACTGGTCGGAAGGATACGGCCCCTGGCTCGTTTCGCCGGTCAGACGAACAACCCCGCCGGATTCAGCCGCCCCCGCTTGCACGGCCGGAACGGTGGAAAGACTCCACAGACAAGTTGCCGTTATGACGAGCCGAACTCCTGTCCGCGCCATCATTCTCCTTTACGATCCTGTTCCTGACCGTTGTGGAACGGACCCGTCGGCGTTCTGTAGGTAATCTCGTTTAACGTGCGCGGGACCGCCCCTGATCCGGACGATGGCACGATCTCGTGTCTCGGCATTCGGGCCCGTGCGGTCCCCGGTTGCGGCGGTTGCGGTGGAACCGGCGGCCGTCTATCTCTCATCGTTTTTTCCGCGGCCGCCACATGCGGGCTGGCTGGATACAGATCGCGCGCCATCTGAAGCAGTGCATATACGAGCGCAAGATCGGCCTGCATCCGGGCACCGTTCGATTGGGCGACCACTGCCCAATCCGTCCAGGCTTGCGACACCATCGCATTCGACTGCACACGGTGGAGAATCTCCCGCCTCTGCCGCGTCAACTGCATCGCTTGGTCCGACGCGGCCGCATCGGCCATTGCCCGGTTCGCCGCACTCAGCTCCCGCTGCAGCCGCTCATGGTCTCGCTTCAATGCCGCCAATTGCAACCGCGCATCCTCGTTCTCCCGCAGTGCCACAATCGCCTGGGCGGCTTCTTCCGTATCGATTTGCGTCAGGAGACGCACGTGTACGACCATCGTGTCGCCATCTCGCATCGTCGTTGTGTGTTGATCCAGCACCATCACTGAACCGGCCGTGTAGGTACGGATTTCGTCTTGAGTGACATCCATCGCGTTCACAACCGTCACACTCTCCAGATAGGTGGCAACCTGTTCCAGCGCATGCCGTTTGGCCGATTCGGTGGCAAGCCGGATAGCATCGTCTTTCGTATCGCGAGGACCCATGCGATATTCTCCCTGCGCGCTGATGGTTCTGATTTCAGCCTGAACAGTAGAGACCGTCGGGGGAATCGTCACGCAACCAAAGACCGCAACAAAGACCGCAACAATGACTCGGCACACCATGCCCCCTTTGGTCGACCAGAATGCGTAACTATGGAATTGTTTCAGCATAAGGCCGGCAACCTCTCGCCCGATCGTCGGGACTGGTATCCCGCCATCTTGCCTTCGAGAAAATTCGCGTGCTAGGGTGGTCTTTCTGTCTAACACGACCATCGTCGCACATAAACAGCCTATGACACAGATTTTCCAGAATCTCCTTCCTTTCATTGTCGGCTTATTAACGGTGTTGCTTGAAACCGTTGCCGGGGTCCCTGCCGATGCGGCGCCCTCGCCGGTCACAGCAGCGTTGGCGTCGGCTCAACCGGCTGAACATGTCATCCTCTTTGTCTTGGAAGGCCTCGACCAGGAGTCCCTCAAGAGTGGCACGATGCCGACCCTTAGTAAGCTGGTCAGGGGAGGAGCGGTGACCTGGTCCGCAAGCGGCGTCAACCCGGCGCTCAGACTTCCAACTATGGCGTCCGTCGTCACCGGCATGCCGGTGGAAAAACACGGAATCACCTGGAACTTCTTTGAACTCAGCCGAGGCTATCCGCGCGCCCCCAGTCTGTTCGACTATCTCGACTTGAGCGGAGGCCGCGACAGCGCCATCTTCTACATGGACGAATCGCTTTACCAACTGGCAAGGCCGGAGCCTTACACCGATTATCAGCTGTGCGGGGCCTTGCGTCCGGAGTGCACTTCCGGGAAACTTGTGGCCTACATCCAACAGTATTTTCAAAAAGCGGCAAGCGGCCACGGATATGGACATGCGATCCTCGCCTTGCCGCACTTGTTGGTCGTCCACCTGCCGGAAGCCGGGCGCGCCGGCGTCGCGCACGGGTGGAACTCCAAAGCGTATCGCGATGGGTTGCGGGCCGTCGATACAGCCATCCACTCGGTATTGGACCTCTTCAAACAGTACAAGCTGTCCGACCGCACTACGGTGGTTGTCACAGCTCTGAGCGGGAAGGGCACCAATCCGGGAGCCGAAACTCCGACGACAGACCCACCAGTAGTCCCCTGGATTGTGTCGGGTGTCGGGATCAAGCCTGGACAGGTGATTCGCCAGCCGGTTTCTATCATCGACACAGGTGCAACAGTAATGCGTATTCTTGGCCTGGAGACCCATACTGAGTGGGACAGCAAGGTCGTGGAGGAGATCTTCCTGACGAATGCGGTCGCTTCGGCTCCTCACCCGGCCACGAAGCCCTGATCGATCATGCGTAAGGCGTTGTTGATACGGCACCGAGTTCTGATGTACGGAGGATTGTCGGCGGTCCTGGCGGCAATGCTCTTGGAAGCTGGACCCTGTTGGTCAAGCAACCCGCCGCCCGCCCACCTGAAGGAGCATGCGATCACGATCGACGCCACCATGCTTGTACCCGCCTCCTGGTGGCAGGTGCCGGGGGTAACTCCGTCGATCTGGGCGTCAGACCCTGAATCACTCGACGCGCCGAAGACCTCCGAGCGGCGCGAGCTCCAGTTGAAGCCGGGGAAATACAAATTCATCAGCTTTACGTTTGACTTCCCCTTTACCGTACAGCTCGACGGCACACTCGAATTCGCCAAGTCTCTCGATCAATGCATCGAAGGACGCGGCACACAGACGCTCGTCGTCCGGTGCAAACGGATGTACCCCCACGGGGGCGAGCGGGACAATTATTACGACCAGAAACCGTGACTATGGCTCAAGCACTGGAAGATCTGCTGGACGCGCTGGAAGACGTGGACGACGCCACGCGGGAAGAAGCCGCAAAAACCCTTGCGGAACGGGGCGCTCCTTCAACCTTAGACGCGCTGGTCGCCGCCTGTACCGACGACTTCTGGTCCGTACGCGCCTATGCCGCCAGCGGCGTGGCCAAGATCGGAGGACCGAAGGCTATCGAGGCTCTCGTCGGTCTCTTCAACGACCCTATTATGGAAGTGCGCAATCAGGCGGTTGATGCGGCGATCCAAATGGGACCGGCGGTGCTGGATCGGCTGATCGCCGTCTTAAAAGACGAGCGCTGGCGCGTCCGCGAACATGCCGCCAAAGCGGCAGGCGGGCTCAAGGATAAGAACGCCGTCGAGGCCTTGATCGCCGCCTGCCGCGACCGCGACGGCGCCGTGAAAAGCGCGGCGGCGGAAGCGCTCGGCAAGATCGGTGATGCGACGGCCGTCCCAGCCCTCATCAAGCTCTTCCGAGACTCCTCCAAAATCGTGCGCGAAACGGCGGGAACCGCATTGGTCTATATCGGCCAGCCGTCGGTCGATCCTCTGATCGAGAGTCTCAAGGACAAGGATTTTGTGGTGCGTTGTCACGCAGCCCGAGCGCTGGGCGGCATGACGACCGACTATCAGATCGGACGGACCTGGGTGCGCGATGCACATGTGGTTGATGCTTTGATCGCCGCGTTGAAAGATCCCGATCGGGCCGTGCGCGAAGACGCCACCATCGCCTTGGGCATGATCGGTGATCCCCGGGCCATCGATGCGCTGATCGAAGCGATGAAGGACGGGGCAGTCAAGCGGCATGCCATTGCCTCGCTCGGCATGATCGGCGATGCGCGCGCCCTACCGGCGGTGCTGGACGCCCTAAAAGGCAAAGGGATCAAACAAGAAGGCTCGCCGACTCCCGGCTGCATCGTCAGCGAAGACGCCTTCATCAAGGAAGCCGCGGCCACGGCGCTCGGCCAGTTCCGCGATCCCCGCGTAATCCCCGACCTCATCATGTTGTTGAAAGACGGTGTGTTGCGGGAAAAAGCGGCCGCAGCCCTGGCGGTCATCGGCGACACGGCCATCGAACCCTTGATCGCCTTCCTCTATGACCCCAAAGCGTCCGAAGTGGAAGCAGAACAAGAGCGGGTGCTGTCCTATGCCTCAGTCCGGCTGACCGCCAAGGACGCGCTCAGGCTGATCGCGCTCGAAACCCTGGAAAAGCTCGGCTGGACGCCTCCCGCGGAAGAACTCGACATCAGTTCCAGCAAAGCGGACAATCTCCGGGTCGAACGGCCGTTGGGCGAGACGGGACGGTTCGGGCCGTCAGGTGATACGGCCTAATCCGGAGATATAGATGTACGGCCAGCTCGACCCGCAGCAACACAAGTGGGCTGAGTATGAACGAGTCATCGTCTTCGACGGAGTCTGCAAATGGTGCAATGTCTGGGTCAATTTCACGCTCGCTCGTGATCCCCACGGTAAATTCAAGTTCGGCACACTGCAATCCCCACAGGCGCAACAGCTCCTCAAAGAGCTCCGTCTCCCTGTCGCCGACTTTGAGACCTTTCTACTTTTGGAACGCGGCCTGGTTTTCACCAAATCGACGGCAGCTTTGAGAATTGTGCGGCACTTGTCCGGTTGGTGGCCGCTCCTGTACCTCGGTATCGCGATTCCACTCCCTCTTCGGGACGCCGTGTACGACTACGTTGCGCGCCGCCGTTACCGTTTGATGGGCAAATCCGAAACTTGCCGTGTCCCTACCCTAGCCGAACGCGAACGGTTCGTGTAAATCGATGCTTTGCCGTCAGCAAAACGACCAGATCTCGTGAAGCACCATTCGCGAAGAAAGACGCAGTTTTGCATCAGTTTGACGATCCTTCTTCCATACAGTATAGTTGTGCATCATTGTGATGCATAGATGATGCAAAGGACATGGGACCATGAAAGCGATTACATTGCGCAACCTTCCGCCTAAAGTCGCCCGTTCAGTTCAGCAGAGGGCCAAGCAAAAGAAGACCAGCGTAAACAAGGCGGTGATCGAGCTATTGGAGGAATCGACAGGGGGCACGGCGACCAAGAAAGTTCCGGTGCGCTATCATGATCTCGATCATTTTGTCGGAACTTGGACGAAGGAAGAAGCCGATGCCTTTGAGAAGTCGGTCAGATCCTTCAGAACGATCGACCCAGATTTGTGGAAATGAGCCGGCTTCTGCTCGATACCTCAGCCTATTCCGCCATCTTTCGAAAACATCAATCGGCTCTCGATCTGATCGAATCGACAGAGCACCTCTATCTCACTCCTATCGTATTGGGAGAACTGAGAGCCGGCTTCTTGTTGGGCAAAAGAGGGGAAGAAAACGAGCGTGCCTTACAAGAATTTCTACGTTCTCCCCGGGTCGAGATGCTGACCATTGACCACGAGACTGCGGACCGATGGTCCATCATCGCCGTCTTCCTCAAGAAGGCGGGCACTCCTGTCGCAAGCAATGATATCTGGATTGCCGCCAGTGCGATGCAGCATGGGATCCCTATTCTGACATCCGACCGGGATTTCCAGAAAATTCCCCAAGTGGTGGTTCGCCACTTCTCGCCTGCCTGACCCACAGGATTCATGAAGGCTCCAACAAATGGGTTCAGGCAATGTGTTCGAAGATCTTGGATTCGATAACCCTGAGGAGTACCAGGCAAAAACCGAGCTTGCGCTGCACATCATCAAGATCATCGAAGAACGCGCTCTGGCCCAAAAACAAGCGGCAACGCTGATCGGCGCGACACAACCTGACATATCCAAACTCAAAAGTGGTCAGCTAAAAGGCTTTACGCTGGACAGATTGTTTTCGTTTCTGCTCCGGATGAACAGAAACATTCAGATCCGAGTGACCAAGGCAAGGGGGAAGGCGGGCAAGCTGGGAACGGTCGCGGCCTGAGACCCTGATGCACCATCAGAAAATCAGCCTGTCCCTATTTTCTTCGCATCTCCGATATTCTTTCCTTCTTTTAATCTTCAAGGCAGTTGCTGCCCCCAGTTGAAAGGTGAAGAACCCTGGGACGCCAAGATTTCGATATCTGCATCGATGCCGTGCGGACGAAATCTTCCCTGACTCTGGACAATAACTTTCCATGAACTATAAGGTTTTCTCCCTTATGACATGTGGATGCCAATAAGACCCAGTAGGCCCCGACGTTGGCAGAGTATTGGATGGTGCCCTCACGAGTAGACCAGTCAACGCCTATTTCCTTTAATTGAGTCAGTGTATCGTTCGACCTGCTTCTCGGTACTAGCTTTCGCTGCAACGAACCTGGGAAATTCATCCATAACATCTCATCGACAAAGGCTTCCCACTGCGTTACAGCGCCATGATGGGGTAATACGGGTCCAATTACCACATTGCCTGGCACTTCCTCCGGAACAGCCAAGAGTTCTTCTATCAACCGCTGAAACGCTGGCGAAAGATCCTCATAAGGTAGCTCGTCAGAATTAAAAGATACCGAGTCTTGCTTGCGTTTCACCGTCTCAAGGACAATCGAGGCAGTGCGTAACCGGGTATCCAGCTCTTGCACAGCATTCTTCCCCAACCTCGCCGTCACTTGTGCCCATCGGTCAGCATCTAACCATTCAAAGCCCCCTATAATCAAAAACGGGATAGCCACATAACCCTTCCAGCTACGAAAAGGACCGTCACTGCGAACTCGGATTGTCCCGGTTTCTATCACTTCTTTATTTCCCAGTTGGTCGCTGATTTCAAGCGAGATGACTGCATCCACACCTGAATATTGCCCGCGTGAAGTATTTGACAAAACACGGTACCCGGGTCTGATCAGAAGATCAGGGTGGTAATCAGTCGTCAATTCAGGAGCCAATCTCGCATCAAGGAAGGTTCGCCCAAACCCTTCTAGCAACGTTTTACCAAATGGGTCGCCTACTGCAACCAATACCTTCCCTTTTCCTCCACCATACTTAGAATAGGATGTTCCTAACCGCTCCGTCGCGCCCCTCAACAGATCCAACTGGATCTCAACCCTCAGGGGAATTTTCTCGGGACCATTCACGAGTACTATGGAAGAAACATCAGGAGTTCTTGACGACAGGCAACCAACCAAACCACTGCCAATAAAGAGAAGGCAAAGCATTCCTCTGAGTACGCGCCTCCAGAGTAAGCTGTTTGAAAAGGCCTGGGCCAAACAAATGGGGTCTTGCATGGTGGCTACTGATTTAAAATCCAAGGCAAGCTCACACCTTCGAGAGAACTGCTCGCGTGATCTTGATCTCCGCGACCACAATGCCACCCGATCCAAACTTCCCACACTGATGGAAGTTCCGGCAGTGAAGCCTCGTGGGATTCAGGCGCTGGTAGGTGCTTCGCCGTCGCGCCACCGCCAGACGGTTCTGTCGTAGAACTGGTGCGAGAGCTCGGAGTGCTTCGTTCACGGATGCGCTGGTCGGAAACACGTCCAGAATATTCGGGGCAATGACTACCACGTTGGCACCCGCGCATATCGCACGACTCTGGTCACGCGTATAGCTCGCCTCCGCTCGTGCCGAGTGGCCCATCGTGCAGAAATGAGACGGGTCCAGGACAGCCCTGACGAGGCTCGCCCCATTCAGCCTGAAAATTAACCGCTGAAGGCTGACGACTATTTTCTGACGGCTATCCCATGTGCGTCGGCGGTTTCTTTGCCCTCTTTCATGTTCGTGATGGCCGTCTGCCCCTTGTAGTGGCCGACTCGTCCTTCCGCATCGACATGAATCACGCCCACGCCTGGAATTGTCCCCTTGGCATTGTGCGCATCCTTGTCGTTTCCGGTCAGCGGAGTCTGCCCGCGCAGGGTTACAAACACGTACTGGCCGTCCGGTGCCACATCCATCAGATCCGGAGCCGGGTCCGCGTTGGCACTCGTTGTGAGATCGATTGCCCCGACGCTCAAGTTGCTCAGCGTATCGATAATCTCGACGTTATTCCCGGCTCGATCCGCATTCCACACATAGCGTCCGACGGAAGCCATGCCGTGTGAGTCGGCGAACTGGTCGTCGCGCTGAGAGACGAGCTTCACCGAAATCGATTTGGGCAGGTTCGAAATGTCGAGGGCATACACATCATAGGACAATGGAGCGACGGGCCAGCCGCCGCCGGAATTAATAAACATCGTCCCACCCGATTCGATCCCGCCGCAACCGGCCGGATGGATTTGGTTGTTATCCAACGTGGCCACCACCTTCATGGGAGTAACCGTCACATCCACCACCAGTAACCCGCCCCCACGGAGCGTGATGAAGGCATACTTGCTGGTCGATTCGGTGATCGGGCAGATCGGTGCTGTATCCGGCCGCTCGCCGCCTTCGAACGAAGCCAAATTGAGCACGTCCTTGTCGGGATCGAAACTGAATTTATGGGCCGCATAGTCCGTCCAGATGCGGATGAACTTTTTGTCGGCGATGTTGGCGGTGATGGCCATTTTCTGGTTCGGCGTCGGCCAGGCGGCGTGCGCGTTCTTTCCCATCGACAGACAGGCATCCGGCTTCTTCGTCGTCGCGTCCATAAACAACACGTGGCCGCTCAAAAACGAAATGATGACGTGGTCCTGTGCCGCGTTGAAGAAGACCATGTGCGGACGGCGGACGGATTTCTTCGTTGCGTCTTCGCAGAACTTGCCGATCTCTCCGGCCAGATCGATGGTTTGGGTCGGCTTGGCCGCAGCAGGATCCGCCGCAAGCTTCGCCCCGTCGAAAATGTGGAGATAGCCCCCGCTTTCCTTGCCGGTATCCGATTGATCGGCCACCCAGACCTCATAGGCCTGTGCGGCGGGCGTTGCCCCGATTGCCACAACCAGCATTGCCGCCAGGCAGATCGAACGTCCGTGTGATACGGTATTTCCAAAGTGAGTCATAACGGCCTCCAAGTATGGATGAACAGAATCCGGATCGTCCTCCATATTGAACTTTCTTGTGGCCTGTTTCCAGAGGGACGCTGGTGGGTAGACCCCGCGTTGACCCTGGAAAAAACCCTGTGTTAGGGTCATCGGCTGCTGTGAGGAACGTTGTCGACATGGATGATCCTGTTGCCGAACACATTGCAGCCCTGCGGGACGACGATTGGGCCATCCGGGAGCAAGCTGCCACTCGGCTAGGCGGGCTGAAAGATCCGCGCGCGGTCTCACCGTTGGTGTCGGTGCTTCGGGACCAGGATCGCTCCGTGCGTGAAGCGGCCGTCGGCGCCTTACGGTCGATTGGGGCGCCGTCCGTGATGGCCCTGGGCGCCTGCCTGACCGATCCGGAACTGTCGGTGCAAGAGGCGGCCTCGGCGGTCCTGGCCACGATCGCAGATGCCCGTGTGCTGAACCAGCTCATACACGCTTTGCGCAGCCCGGATTGGATCGTCCGTATGCATGCGGCCAAGGCCCTGGGGCGCATCAAGGACTCCGGATCGGTTCGCGCTTTGGCGCCGTTGCTGCAAGATAAGGTCAAGGCGGTTCGGGAAGAGGTGTCGTCGGCGTTGGCGGCTATCGGCGATTCCGCGATGCCGGCCCTCCTGGATTCATTGACCCATCAGGACTGGCTGGTGCGCCTGCATGCCGTGGAGGCCTTGGGGAAAACGGCTTCACACGAAGCGGTCCAGCCCCTACTGACGACCTTGTTCAACGACACGGACTCCGCCGTTCGCGAAGATACCGTACGTGCCTTGGGCAGCATCGGAGACCCGCGTGCAGTCGAATACCTATTCACCGCGATGAACGAGCCTGCGCTTCGGACATTGGCCATCGAGGCGCTGGGGCGCATCGGTGATCGCCGGGCCGTGCCCGTGTTGATCGAGGTCGTCCGAGGGACCAATCCTCCGGCGACATCGCGGACAGTCGCAGGCTGCGGGGACGCATGGAGTGAGGAAACAGTTGCCCAAGCCTCCGCGGTCCGCGCCCTGGGTCTGATCGGCGATGATTCGGCGCTTCCGACATTGACGGGAGCGCTGGAGTTCACTGTCACAAGGGCGGAGGCGGCGGAAGCCCTGGCACGATTCGGCGCAAAGGTGATTCCGTGGCTGCTTCCCTTGTTGACCACATCGCAAGACGACAATCTGCGTTACCATGTGAGAGAAACACTCGCCCTCGTCGGATGGAGAGGTAAGAACTCGAAATAGGAATGACTTGTAGATTGTGAGTTGCGGGTTGGCGGACGATGCCGAAAGAATCGATCGAAACGCTAGTTTCTGAACTGATCCATGAGGAGGATTGGCGCCGGATGCGGGCCACTGCGGCCTGTGTGGCCGGCGGGCCTCGTGCCGTGCAGGCGCTGATCGAGGCGGTCCGTGCCGGTACACCAGATCTCAAGAAAGAAGCGGCGGCGATGCTGGCCAGAATCAAAGACCCGCACGCGGGTGTCGCCTTAGTCGACCTGCTCGAACACGAGGATGAGGCCGTCCGCAAAGCCGGTGCCACGGCCTTGGAACAGATGGCGGGTGTACTCGATACAGATACGGCTTCGGCACTGGTTGCCTTGCTTCCCACAACCCAAGAAGGTGCATCCAAACAGCTCTTGACGCACCTGATCGGCGCCATTCCAACCGCCGTCATCCCTCTCTGCGCAATGTTGACACACCCGGACCCGGACAGGCAGATCACAGCAGCGACGATGCTCGATCAGCTGTTGGACCCGCGTTCCATCGACGCATTCATTGAGGCGATGGGACAGCCGGCCGTTCGAGACATGGCCGTCGGGACGTTGAAAAAGCTCGGCGCCATCCGTGAGCGGATCGACGAGATGTTCAACGCTCTTCGCGCCGTCGAAGGGGCCAGCGAACGGGAAGAAGCCCGCATGGCAACTGTCATCAGTCTCCTCGGCATCGGAAGACCCAGCGTGGAAATTCTGATCGAATATCTGGAAGATGATGATTGGCTGGTGCGCGAGGCCGCGGCGGACTTGTTGGGGAAGATTGCGGATGTGCGCGCCGTGGATCCGCTGATGAAACGGCTGGCGCATGACAAAGACACCGGGGTCAAAGAACTGGCGATCAAGGCGCTGGGCTTGATCGGTGACGCCCGCCCCACCCAGTTGTATTTGGAATCAATTCCGATCCGCCCGTTGCGTGTCTATGCGATGGAGGCGCTGGCCAAGATCAAGGACGTGGAAGTGCTGCGGCCGCACAAGGATCTGTTCGACCGATTGAGGGGAGATCGCGACGGGTTGGTGGCTTACAACGCGGGCCTCATCGCTGATAAACTGGAGGCCCTGGCCGGAGCGGCACTCCACGCCCAGGAAGGAACGGACCGGCATGAGTGACGACACGGCATCCGATCGGATTGATCAGCTGATTTCCGCCTTGCGGGATGAGAACGACGCCTTGCGGGATCACGCAATTGCCAGCCTGGGCCAGACAGGCACGGATGCGATTCCCCGGCTGATCGGACTGATGGCGGACGAAGACGCGGTGATTCGGGAAGCCGCGACCAGCGCCGTGGTGCAGATCGGACCGGCGGTGGTGGAGGTCATGCTCGACGCCCTGCGAGACGACGAATGGGCGGTCAGGGAACAAGCCGCCTCAGCGCTCGGAAAACTCAGAGATCCGCGCGCAGTCGAGCCACTGGTCGCCGCGCTGAAAGACAGGGATGGCGCCGTGCGAACGGCGGCGGTCTGGGCGCTGGAGCGGATCGGCGACTCCCGTGCCGTCCCTGGATTGATAGACGCGCTGGGAGACAGCACCGTGCGGGAGGATGTCGCGCGCGTGCTCAAGAAAGTCGGCGACGTCCGGGCGGTCGAGGCGCTCATCGACGGGCTGCTGGGCACCAACTGGATGGTTCGCCGCCATGCGGCGGACGCGTTGGGACGCATCGGCGATCGCCGAAGTGTTGGTCCGCTGATCGAGTCACTGAAAGACGAAGACTGGCTGGTTCGGCGCAATGCCGCCGAATCGCTCGCCAGGCTCGGCGCAGCAGAAGCGATCCAGCCCCTGCTCCCGCTGCTGGAAGATGAGAATACGATGGTGCAAGAAACCGTTGAAGCTGTGCTGGCCAGCCTCGGTTGGACGCCCGCGACATAACGATTCACCCTCAACACAGAGAAGGACACAGTCATGGCGGATGATGCTCCAGTGAAGTTGATTCAAATCGGCCTTAAGGGCGGAGAGAAGAAGGACGGGTTCAACCTCGTGACGGAACGGGTGGTAGCGGTCAATCCGGAGGCCAAACAACTGGAGGTCGAGCTGCTGGCCTACGACGGCAAGACGGTCGTGCTGGACGTGGCGGAGGAGGCGCTGGAAGACCTTAAGAAACTCAAAGCCGGGGACGGCGCCACGATCCGTGTCGTGGAGGAAGATGGGAAACGCATCGCCAAGAGTTTCAGAATCCGCGCCAAAGATCCGAATGCAGCCAAAGCCGACGCGATGCTGCTGGATCTCAAGGATCCGCACTGGTTGAACCGCAAGTATGCGGCGGAAGTATTAGGCGAGTTGAAAGATCCGCGGGCCGTCGATCCGCTGGTCAACGCGCTGACGGACGAGGTCGGCGACGTGCGGCAACGCGCCTACGATTCGCTGATCAAGCTCGGCGGGGTGTCCGTTCCCGCGCTGATTCCCTTGTTGGTATCGGAGGAAGATGAGCTCCGGCAATCCGCCACGGAGATCATCCGGAAGATCGGCAAACCGGCCGTCGAACCGCTTGCGACCGCGCTCACCGACGCCGACGATCGGCTGAAAACAAGAATTCTGAAAGTTCTGGACCGGATGGGATATAAGCCGAAAACGAAGGAAGAGACAGCGACTGTCCTGCCCCGCCTGGCCTAGAAGCTCAGGCCTTGGCGGTGGGACCCTGCGCCTGGCGCCCGACCGAGATATATGTGAAACCCGCGGCGGCGACTCGTGCAGGATCGTAGATGTTGCGCAAGTCCAGCAACACTGGGCTTTTCATCACAGCTTTCAGCTTCTCGAACTCCAAATTCCGGAACAAGTTCCACTCGGTCATAATAATCAGGGCATCCGCGCCCTCCGCTGCATGATAGGCATCCCGGCAGGCCTGCACAGCAGGCAGCACTCGGCAGGCTTCTTCAAGTGCTTCAGGATCAAAGGCTCTGATGGCCGCCCCTTCCGCCGAGAGCGCTTCTCCGATCGCCAGCGCCGGTGCTTCCCGTAGATCGTTCGTGTTCGGCTTGAACGAGAGGCCCAGCATTCCGACCGTCTTCCCCTTGAGCCCCCCGAGCGCTTCGCGGATTTTTGTCACCATCCGTTTCCGCTGTTCTTCATTCACTTTCGACGCGGCAGAGGCAATCTTCATCGGCTGGCCATGGCGCTCACCCGTTTGAATGAGCGCGGCCAAGTCCTTGGGAAAGCACGAGCCTCCAAATCCGGGCCCTGCGTGGAGAAACTTGGACCCGATGCGATGATCGAGTCCCATGCCCTTCGCGACCATTTGGACATTCGCGCCGACCTTCTCGCAGAGATTGGCAATCTCATTGATGAAGGAAATCTTCGTCGCCAAAAAGGCGTTGGACGCGTACTTGATCAGCTCCGCTGTGGGCACATCGGTCACCACGATCGGCGTCTCGATGAGATAGAGCGGACGATACAAGTCCTTCATAATAGCGATGGCCTGATCGCTGTCCGCGCCGATCACCACGCGATTCGGCCGCATGAAATCTTCGATGGCCGACCCTTCCCGAAGAAACTCGGGGTTGGATACCACGTCGAACCGGATCGGTTCTTTCTGGGT
Source organism: Nitrospira sp. (assembly GCA_039794465.1). Taxonomy (GTDB): domain Bacteria; phylum Nitrospirota; class Nitrospiria; order Nitrospirales; family Nitrospiraceae; genus Nitrospira_D. The sequence goes on along the minus strand of JAYWIP010000075.1, from coordinate 1,258 downwards.
TTGTTTAATGACTTCACGAAGTTTGTGTCCGGTTCCCACCGGCACAGTCGACTTGGTCACAATGACCTTGTAGCCCTTCATATTTCGACCGATACCCCGGCCGACTTCTTCGACGTACGACAAATCGGCGGACCCGTCTCCACGGGGAGGCGTGCCGACGGCAATGAGCAGCACGAGCGCTTGATCGACCGCTTTGGCGATGTCTGTCGTGAAGGTCAGTCGATTCTCACGCAGCCCTTTGGAAACCAACTCTTTGATACCCGGTTCATAGAACGGTACGTCGCCTTTTTCCAGCGAGGCCACCCGTCTGGCATCGTTATCCATACAGGTCACATTCACCCCAAACTCCGCGAAACACGCGCCTGTGACAAGCCCGACGTAACCTGTGCCGATGACACTGATATGCATATGCAAATCTCCCTCTTGGGTTCCTCGGTTCGATGAAGTATAGCAACGGGGGTTGTCTCCGGCAACAAACCGTGCCATTTGACGCAAAACAATCAATCACCTATCGATTCATTGACTCCTGGAAAACTCGTTGAGTAGAATCCGGCTCCCTGTGACATGTGTGAACGGGACAATGAGAGCACTATTCTTCGGCATTGTTTCCACCCTCTCACCGCGACGATTGCCTCCGGTCCATGGCTTATAACCCGATACGAATCCCCCGTTGGTTTCTGCTCTCCACCGCCTTCGTGACGGGAGCCATCGTGATGGCGTTGGAAATCTTGGGCAGCCGTCTGCTGGCTCCGGTATTCGGCAATTCCTTGTATGTCTGGGGGGCGCTGATCGGAGTGATCTTGGCCGCGATGAGCAGCGGGTACGCCTTCGGCGGCTGGCTCTCGGATCATTACTCAGGCGGAAGGGTCTTAGCCGGCTTGCTCCTGTTCTCGGGCGGTTGGACCTTTCTGATTGCCTGGAGTAACCAGCCTATCCTGTTCGAAATCGAAAAGTTCACGCAAGACCCTCGCTGGGGGCCCTGTCTCGCCGCCACCGTGCTCCTTGCGCCGCCGGCCTTCGGATTGAGCGGGGTGCTGCCGGCCATGCTTCGGCTCGCCGTGGCGGATATGGAACACGTGGGATTTCACGCAGGACGCATGATTGCCCTTTCGACAGTCGGTAGTCTGGCGGGAACATGGGGGACAGCATTTTTTCTCCTCTCCTGGATCGGCAGCCAGTCGTTGGTCGCCTGGCTCGGCGGCATCCAAGTCGGGCTTGCCATTCTGTGGCTGTTGAAAGGAACATCGGTTCGCCCCTT